>NZ_JBBXMX010000009.1:0-230140 GCF_038442355.1 Methylobacterium guangdongense | reverse complement strand
GGCTTGGTTCGCCCAATTCCGTCGCCTCGCCATCCGCTACGAGCGACGGGCCGACATCCATCTCGCCTTCTCGACGCTGGCTGCCGCCCTCATCGTCTGGCGCTTCATCGAACGATGGTTTTGTTAGACGCTCTAAGCTGAAGCGCGTGTGTAATCAATTACTTGCCTCGGGTGAATGGCTGTGTTCGTGCTAGGTGAGAATCCTGGCGCCCCAGCCAGTTTCTTGAGGGATGTCAAAGCCCTCAAGGCTGAGACACGTCGGACGCCCCGGAAGCGGGTGTTTCCCGTCGCCCGAGAGTGGTCACAGGCCAGGGACGCCTTTCTTCGGCAGTTCATGAATACCCGGATCTTCACCGGCATCATGCACGCAGCCAGCGTCCCCCTGACCAGCGGCGCGTCGACGGAGACGCCGGGCCTGTCCGAAGACCTATCCCGGCATCCCAACCATCTCGCGAGCGTGGCTTACGGCCTCGCATATCGTGATATCGTTACCTGTTCGACAGACGGGCTGAATTCGATACGGCCTCTGCTGGGACGAACGTTGGATCGGCTCCCTTGATCGTTAAACGGCAACGATGATCAACCTATCTCGTCGTTACAACCTCGCGCGCTGATAGAGGCAATCCAGTCCGGCCCGGCATGCGACGCCAGCCTCTGCTGCCGTCACAGGCCCGATCGGAAGGTCATCGGCAGGCGCAAGAATTTTCTCTTCAGAACCTGGAACCGCCCCGAGAGGCTTTCTGCTTGCGGCACCACCCCGCGGGCGCTCCAGACGTCACGCCACAAGCCACTTCTGATCGTCACGTAGAATGTCAGAATGGTGATGGCGATTTCGGCGATCACACGACTGATCGCCATACCCATGGCTCCATTCTGCGGCGTCAGCAAGTATGCGCAAAGAAGATTGAGCGCGCCGCCGACGATCGCAATGACGGTGACGGACAAGTCCTTCCGCGCAGGAAGCAGCAGGAGCATGCTGAGACAATAACTGATCGTTCCGAGCGGCAACGTCAGGCTCAGGACAGCGAATATGTTTCCCGCTTCCGCGTAGGCGTGCCCCAGGAAAATCTTCATGATGAAGGGCCCAAGGAACAGGATCACGACCGAGGCCAAAGACGAGCACGCGGTCAGAA
Source organism: Methylobacterium guangdongense (assembly GCF_038442355.1). Lineage (NCBI taxonomy): Bacteria > Pseudomonadati > Pseudomonadota > Alphaproteobacteria > Hyphomicrobiales > Methylobacteriaceae > Methylobacterium > Methylobacterium guangdongense. The sequence continues at coordinate 229,007 of NZ_JBBXMX010000009.1, read as the reverse complement.
CGAAGGTCGTGCGCTTCAGGAGGACGTAGGCCTGCGCCGGGTTGCTCTTCAGTTCCCGCGTCATGTGCGGAAGCAGAAGCGTCGAGAGCGGGTTCAGCAATTGCAGACCGGCATTGATCAGCTTGTCGGCCGGACCGAAGTAACCCACTTGGTCCGGCGTCGAGAGCCAGCCCAGCACGAGGCCCGAGGCCGCCGTGTAGGCCGCGACGGCACCCGTGAGGACGAAGATCGCCCCCCCGCCGCGCAGCGCATTCCGCGCCGCCGCCCAGGACGAGATCCGAACCTTGACTTCGCGCACGAGGATCACGCCCGTTATGAGGAGCGTCAGCGCCGATGCCAGGATGTAGAACAGGATTACGGAAGCGTAGGAATTCTCACCGCCGACGAACGTGACGATCAGCACCATGTTCAACAGCTGCGCCGCCAACTCGATCTTGACGACGAGTGCCATCCTGCCCCTGGCCCGGAAGTACCAGAGGAGATTGGTGCCCTGAAGCAGTCCGTAAATGATCGACAGAACGCCGACGACCGGGGCGTTCTGCAGAACCGTCGAGCTGGAAACGACCGCGACGCCGAATGTGATGGCCGGAACCATCAGGATCAGCTTGGCGGTGAGGATCGCCGAAACGACACCATCCAATTGCGACGCATCCTGCGTCGCCAGATCCCGGGTGCCCGAAACGTTGAAACCGAACTCGACGATCAGGCTGACGAGGGTCGCCAGCGATAACCCGACGAGCACGATCCCGTAATGCTCGGCCCCGAGCTTCCGTGCGAGCAGCGGAATGATGACGATCGGAAATACATAGCGGAAGATGTGCGCAAAATATAACAGCGCCCCATCCGTAAACAGCTTGTGCCTATGCATTTCCGAACCTCATCCGCACAGCATCTCCTAGATCTAGAGTTCGCGCGTACGTTTCTATCTGGACCCGTGATCTGCCGGGGCGCCCATCCGTCAAGTGCGGAAAAGCCTCACGTTCAGCGTGCGGATTTTACTGTGCACGCGCATGGACAGCGCAGCCGTACTGATGCGGGCCATCCAATAAAAGATCCGCAGAAGCCTGATCAGCAGCACGGAGCGCGGGAAGCTCTTGGTCCGATACAGCGCCTTCTGGAGGTTCAGCTGATTGAGGAACCACCGCATGACGCTCCGTTCCTGGATGCTGCCGCTATGCCCCCGGTACAAGACGAGTTCCTGGTCGATGCCGTAGCCGGGGGCGATTTCCAGAAAGCGCGCGAAGAACTCATAATCCTCGCCCTGGCGCAACTTGGGTGACTCGTCGAAGAGCTTGATGGCTTCGAGCTTCTGTCGACGCAACATGATGGTCGACGGATAGATATTATCGCCCAGGGACATCAGGAACCAGGCCAGCGATATCTTCTTGCGATAGCCGATCTGCGGTTGCTCAATCTTGTTGCCGTCCGCATCGATCACGCCGGCGGCGGTGAAGCAGAAATCGATGCCGCGCTGCTCCATGAACGCGACCTGGATCGCAAGTTTGTCGGGCAGCCAAAGATCATCGTCGTCGCAGAAAGAAATGAACGTCCCCGTAGCGAGTCGAATGCCGAAATTACGGACGACGGAAGGTCGTCCCGCAAATTGAGACGCCGCGTACGTCACGCGCGCGTCCTGCAGGGACTGAATATAGTCGCACACATCCTGCTGATGACCGTCGGCGACGACGATCACCTCGAAATTCGGATATGTCTGCGCGCGGATCGCGTCGACAGTCAACCGTAGGAAGTGGAGCCGCAGTCTTGTGGGGATAATGATGGATACAAGCGGCAGCTGAGAATTATGACTTACATGTGTCATGAATTTCGAGCCGAAAAGCTACAAAGCGGTCTGAAATTTGCTAATTGGTTTTGCGCCGGTCTGCAACCAGCCCGGGACAATGGCGTTCCCGGCCCGGGGTGCGTCACTACTTAGCCGAAGGCGCTGTCAGCCCGGCTGCGCACAACGCTGGTTGGCCGCGCCGTCGAACCCCGCGCGGTCGGCTCACGGGGCCGAGGCCGGAGGTCCGCCCACGATAAGGATCCCGGATTCCGTCCTCATCATATGCGCGGCATCCAGAAATTTGGGCGGAAAGGCGATCGACAGTCGTTTCGTGATGGCGTCAAGCGTCACAGGTTGGGGCAGCTCGTTCCAATCGATGTGATCGATCCACAGGATGGCGGGGCAGCGTTCACCCGCCGGGATATCCAGGCGCGATTGCGATTTCAGGACGCGGACCGGAAAACCATAGCGGCCCGCTTCGAGGTGGTAGGCCCAGTCGATGACCTGATCCTGATTGGGAACGATATAATTGGCGGGATATTCCGCCGCGAAGATCGGCGACGAGGCACATTGCCCCCTCTGAGCCTGGATGACGGCGGCGGCGCCGTCCCAGCCGCGGTCCAGGGCGTGGGAAATGACGATGACGCTGTAGACCAGCGCGCCGTTCAGCACCAAAAGTCCGAACAGAAGCCGCCGCTGCCGGACGACGTTCACGATCAGAGCAGCGACGATGGCGATCGTCGTCAAAGCGATCGCGGACAGATACCGCGCCACGAACAGATGCGGATGCTTGATGTTCACGGCCAGGAGCAGCACGGCCGCACAGGCCAAGCCCGCGCTTATGGCGATGATGAAAAGCGTATGGCCCCGCCCGACATCCGGGGGATCGATCTCGGACCGCAGACGGTCGACCGTCACGCCACCGTTCCTGCGCTGCCGCAGGAGCCCGAGGAACACGATGCCGAGCGCCATCCAGACGGCGAGATTGAAGCCAAAACTTTTCGCGATCTGCGCGACCAGGGCCTTCACGGCGACCGGGAAGGTGACCTTGACCCAGAAGGTCCCGGAGATCTGATCCAGAAAAGCGGTCTGGGTGATGAACCATGCCATCAGGGGCACGGACGCGATGAGGCCGGCCGACAGCAGGAGGAAGAACCAGTTCCACTGACGCCGGACGAGAAGGCTCAGGCCGGCGGCCGCGACGATGCTGGTGGCCACCACGGTCGTCACGTAATGAATGTTGAGACCTAGAAAGATCAAGACAACCAGAGCCGCGGCGAGCAGCCGATTGTCACGGATCCGCGCGCCATTCTCCAAAATCAGCAGCGCATACAAGCAGACGATCAGGCTCGTCATGCAACAAATCTGCGTGAAATAAGACCGGATCTCCGTCATGTTGTAGGAAAATACCGGCGACGTCGCGATCATGATGACGCAAACGACAATGAAATTCTTCGCGTTCGGATAGCGCTTGCACAATGCTGCGGCGAGCAGGAGGCTGGCGAGCAGGGGAATGAAGTTCATGAGTCGGCGGCCGACGATCGAATCCCCCGCCCAGGTTTGAACCAGCCAGTTCATGCCTGTGAAGAAGGGGGGATGGACATCGATCAACCAGCGATTCTTGACGGCCTCCGCCAGCGACACATCGTGCTTCGAGAGCCAGAGCGTCCAGAATTCGTCGAGCCACGGTCCACGATGCCACGTCGCCCAGAGTGCGACGGCCGCCATGATGACGAAGAGAGCAACATTAACCGTTGTGAAAAGCTTGATCTTTCGATCCTGGATTTCATCACGCGGCCAAGTCAGCAGAGGCGGTTTTTCTGCGCCCTGTGCTGCAATCCTCATCGACGGTTCCTTTTCAAGAGGCTGCATACCGTTGTTTATCGCGGCACGACCCGATTTATGGACCACGCTTCACGTGAGACACACGCGTGGGATCAAAACAGTTGGCGCAGACTCACTGTTGTGGAACCCGGCGGCTGGCACGGTCCAAAGGAACGGTTGGGATGTGCTATTATATTTGGCAGCGTCTTGCGCGATCTTGGCCTGTCGGTCAATCACGCGCGCGGCAGTTCAGGATGATACGTCCACAACGGCGGCCAATATGCGTCCAAGAACCTGTCTCGGATCGCCGGCCGTTTCAGCCATCCCGGCTTCGGCGGATGGTGCCGTTTCGACCGTTAGCGCAGGGCCGCGCGCCCATCGGCGCTACGACGCGCTGCCCGCGTCCTCGAAGGCCGTCTCCGGGCCGACCAGACGCCCGCTCTGAGGCGTGGACGGAATCCACAGGCCGTCGCGCAGCGCCTCCGGTCCGTAGGCGAGGGCCGTCCGCGCATCGAGTTCGGAGGTCGGCATCTCTACCAGCAGGGTCAGGGCGGCCTTCGCCCGAAGCCTCACGTGCGGATCGGCGATCATCGCCCGCTCGCTCGCGCCGACGAGAGGGACCACCGGCTCCCGCATCAGCGCGACGTGCCGGGCTCGCGAAACCGGACCGCGCCTGGGAACCTCAGAACAGCTCGATATCCGGCACATCCGTGTGCGCGGTGACCCGCCCCAGGGCCTGCGCGTCGACGTGGCGCTGGATCTGCGTGACGTAGTGCAACCGCGCCGTCTCCAGGATGGCGGCGGGTCGCATCGGCGCCTCGGGCTCCTGCCCATTCAGGCTGCGCTGCAGCCCGTCGAGGCAAAGCTGCAGCATCGCGTTCGACTCCTCGATCGCCTCGATCTGCTGGCGCACCACGTCCTGGAACTGCACCTGCCCGAAGACCGACAGGACTTCGGTGCCGACCGCGCTGGTCAGCGAGGCGACCTCCGTCAGGTCGCTCCGGACCATTCCGAGCAGCACCTGGGTCGTCGTCTGAGCGATGCTGTCGAGTTCGGTCATCAGGGCCTGGAGGCGTTGCTGCTCGCTCAACGTCCCCTCGGCCCCGTGCTCGACGGTCAGTACCTGGCCGATCGTCTGCTGCACGTTTGAGACCTGGGTCCGCGCCTCCGCCATGGCGGCCTGGGAGGCCTGGGCGAGGTCCTGAAGTTCCCGGGCGATGACCTTGAATCCGGCCCCGTGGATGCCAGCCCGGCTCGCCTCGATATTCGCATTCAGGGCGAGCATCCGCGTGGAGGCGCCGACCTTCTCCAGGGAGACGATCAGATTGTCGAGACCCTGCATCTGCGCCGCCGCGGCATCGACGGCGCTACGCTCGGCCCGGGTCTCCCGGAGGCGTCCGTCGAGATAGGTTCCGAGTGACCGGGCCAGGGTGTGCAGGGCCGCGTCGCTCTGCTCGGCGACGCCGACGATCCGCTCGCGGGCGCCGGTGAGGCAGCCGGCGCTGCGGGTCTGCGCCGTGTTGAGCGCCTCCAGGGACGCCATGATGGCGGCGGCCGCACCTTCGGTCTGCCCGACGATGCTGCGCAGTTGCTCCCGCGTGACGGAAAAGAGGGGTTCGAGGTCGGCGAGATCCTGCGCCGCGGCCTGCGCCCTGGCTTGCGTGTCGTCCCGAGGCTCGTCCTGTGCCGCCTCGACCGGCTCCCTCGCGATCGCGGGCGGGACGCCCCACGCGGCGGCGTCGGCTTCGTGCCGAGACGGGGAGGCGCCCTCCGCCGGGGCCGACCGGGCGGGACGCTGCAGCGCCCGCGTCACCACGCCGCCGCAGATCGCGGATGCCGCCGCAATCACGAGATGGGCCGGCTGCGCCGCGCCGAGGACCAGCGGCAGGACTCCGACGAGGCAGCCGGCACCGCCGCTGATCAGAAGCGTCCTGATCTCAATCTTCGGAAGGGCGGGGGCCGCGGTTCGCATCGAGGGGATTGGTCGCTCCGGCCGGTCGTCGGTCATCGGTTACAAAAAGGGGGGCCGAAGCCCGCGTGCGGATTTCGGCAGGGGGCTGCCAGGCTCAGGCGGCGATGGCCTGGAGCGACGGGGCGACCTGCTTCACGACCTCCAGAAGCTTGTCGGCCTGGACCGGCTTCACAAGCCACCCGGTGGCGCCCGCCTTCCGCGCCTCGTCCCGCTTCTCCTGCTGGGACTCCGTCGTCAGCACGAGCATCGGGGTGAAGCGGGTCTGCGTGAGCTTGCGCAGCGCCTCGATCAGTTGAACACCGTGCATGCCAGGCATGTGATAATCGGTGATGACCAGTGCCGGGCTCAGCCCAGCCTTGACCTGCCCCAGAGCATCCTCTGCGTTTGCAGCTTTCACCACACTATATCCGGCGCTTCCAAGAATACCAGACATGCTCGCCAGGATCGTTGGAGAGTCATCAACAATCATAACTTTGTGCATTGCCCTGCCTTTCACTTCGACAAGGAAATTTTATAATGGATCTAACTTTGCCAGCAATAGGGCCTCTTAGATCGCAAAGACTTTTTCCATGACGTGACTGCATAGCGCGTCGAAATCCTGGACGGCCCGTGATCGGGGCTTGAAGTATTTGAGCGGCACCTCGCGCCCGAATGCCTCTGCGAGTGCAATGTCCGAACGAACACCGGGCAGCAGACGCTCGCGGCCGAACCGGGCCTCCAGCCGCTGGAGCGCGTCCCGCTGCATCGTGATCCGCAGATCGACCTGCACCGGCATGATCGAGAGGCCGCGCAGCTCCGGATTGAGGCTCGTGGCGACGTGGAAATACGAGCGGGCGAATTGGCCGACCCCATCGACGGCCAGATGATGGAGCTGGGTGGGGACGAGGACGTGGTGCGCACTCGCCAGGGCGTTGATCAGCAGGGCGTCGGCGGTGGGGGCGGTGTCGATCAGCGTGATCGCATAATCCGCGGCGAGGGGCCTGAGCGCCGTGGCGAGCGCCAGGGGCGCGACCGCGCCGTCCGGGCCCGAGAAACCGCGATCGGCCGGCAGGATATCGACCTGCGGCACGGTGGTGGAGCGGATGGCGGGGCCGAGATCCACGGTGCCGCCGCCGCGATAGAGATCGTGCACCGTCGGCTCGCCCGGCGCCGCCCGCACGCCGTAGCCCAGACCGGTATGCCCCTGCGTGTCGAGGTCGACGAGCAGGACCCGCAGCCCCCGATCCGCGAGGGCGGCGGCGAGATTGACCACCGTGGTGGTCTTGGCGGTGCCGCCCTTCCGGTTGGCGACCGCGAGGATGCGTCCGCTCATCCGGCCCTCGCGGCGGGGAGGCCGGCAGAGGATGCAGCGAGGGATGCGGCCAGGCATGCGGCCGGCACCGGACCGGCCGGGCGACCGCGCAGGGTCGGTCCGGCGACCATCAGCACCTGCAGCACGGCGGTGTGGAGCCACCCGGCCCCGGTGAGATCGACCGTCGCGTCCGGGGTCGCCCGCAGGGCATCGAGCAGGGGCTCGGCATCCTCCACCGGGCAGTGGCCCGAGAGCACGATGGTTGCGCCGTCTTGTTCGAAGGCCATCAGACCAGATCCGGAAGGTTGAGCACCAGGAGAACCCGGCCGTCGCCGAGCAGCGCCGTGCCGGAGAAGCCCACGAGGCCGGCGAGCAGCCCGTCGAGGGGCCGCACGATCACCTCCATGCGCTCGCGGAACCCGTCGACCACGATGCCGACCCGCTCGCGCCCGACCCGGGCGACCATCACGGCCTCCTCGTCGGGCGGGGCCCCCGCCGCGGGGGTGAGCCCGAGGCTGTCGGCGAGGCGCACCAGGGGGATCACCGCGTCGCGCAGCACGAAGGTCTCGCGCTGCTTGATCCGGTGGATCTGGCCGCGGGGCACCTTCACGGTCTCGGCCACCGCATCCATGGCGACGCCGTATTGCTGGCCGCTCGCCTCCACGGTGACGATCCGGGTCACCGCCATGGTCAGCGGCAGCTGCACGGTCACGCAGCTGCCCTGGCCGAGCCGGCTCGCGAGCCAGACGTCGCCGCCCGCCTTGCGCACGGCGCTGCGCACCACGTCCATGCCGACACCCCGGCCCGAGAGGTCGGAGACCTGCTCCTTGGTCGAGAAGCCGGGGGCGAAGACGAGGTTGACGTATTCCTCGGGCGCCATCTGGGCGGCCTGATCGGGGGTGATCAGCCCGACGCGCAGCGCCTTGTCGCGCACCACCTCCGGATCGATGCCCTTTCCGTCGTCGGCGACCTCGATGATGACGTTGTCGTTCTCCTGGCGGGCCGAGAGGCGCAGCGTCCCCCGGGCCGGCTTGCCGGCGGCCACGCGGTCGGCCGGCGTCTCGATCCCGTGGTCGAGGGCGTTGCGGACCATGTGGATCAGCGGGTCGGCGAGGCTCTCCAGCACGTTCTTGTCGGCCTCGGTGTCCTCGCCCTGGATCACCAGCTCGACCTCCTTGCCGAGCTTGCGCGTGGTGTCGCGCACCAGCCGGGGGAAGCGCTGGAACACCTGGCTCACCGGCATCATGCGGATCGCCATGACGCCGACCTGCAGGCTCTGGGCGATCCGGTCGATGACCGCGTACTGCTCCTTGATCTCCCGCCCGAGCTGGCGCGAGCCGCTGACCTGCTCGACCCGGCCGGCGAGATAGGCGAGGCCGTTCTTGGCGACCACCAATTCGGCCGCGAAGTTCATCAGGGTGTCGACCTTGGCCTGATCGACCCGGAGCATCCGGGCCGGGCCGGCACCCGCACCGGCGGTGCCCTCCGAAACCTCCCCGGGCGGCGCGGCCGGCAGCGGCGCGGGGGGCGCGGCCGGCTTCTGAGCCGCCTTCGGGGCCGCCGCGACGGCGGGGGCCGGAGCAACCTCCGCCGCGTCCCGGAGGACGGCGAGGAGCGCCGCCGCGTCGCCGGACCGGGCCAGGGCGGCGCTCAGCGCCTCCGCCCGGGTCGGGGCGAGGTGCCGGAGGCAGCGCCGCACCACCGTCCGCACCGATTCGAGCCGCCCCGCGTTCAGCGCCGCCTCGACCGGCACGGCCAGCACCTCGGCCTGGGCCGCCAGGATCGCCTCAGCGCGCTGACGCAGGGGCGCTTCCGCACCGGTGGGGGGCGGGGCTGCAGCCGCCGGGGCAGGGGCAGCCGCCGTGGGAACCGTCGACGCGGTGCCGGGCGCCGCGCCATCGATGGCGGATACGAGGCGGAGCAGCGCGTCGGCGGAGGCAGTCGGAGCCAGCGCAGCGATCCAGCGCAGGGCGTCGGCCTGCCGGGTCGCCGGGCCGATGATCCCCAGCAGCGCCGCGGCGGCGGCCTTGAGGTCCGCCCGCGCGCCCGTCGCCACCAGCCCGCGGGCCCGGGTGCCGAAATCGCCGAAGACCTCGGCATCGTCCTCCGGTCCGTCCAGGACGATCAGATCCTCGGGGGCGATCGGGCTGAGCTGCACCTGATCGCTGACGTAGCGCAGGTGTTCGGTCACCGCCTCGACGGGGGCGGCGCAGAGAACCTCGAAGCGCAGCCAGCTCAGCACCGGATCGTAGGTTTCGAGCGGAGGCACGCTCGCCTGCGGCAGCACGCGCAGGCCGAGGAGCCCGGGCGCCTGCGCCACGAGGTGCGCCGGGTCGTCGCCCCGGAAGAAGCAGCTCTCGTCCGGCTCGTAGAGCCACGCCACCAGGGGCGCTCCGGCCATGTAGGCCGCCTGACGCTCGGCCTCCGGCAGGGCCCCGAGCCATTCCGGCGCCGCTTGGCGTTCCACGGTGCTCGCCGCCGCCGCAGGGCCGCCGGCCTCGAGCCAGCCGCGCAGGGCCGCGACCCGACCCGCCATCGCGGCCTCGGCGTCGTCCGGCAGGACCTCGCGGGTCTCCAGCACGTCGATCCAGTGGCCGACGAGATCGAGGCTGTCGAGGAGCCCGTCCACGATCTCGGGCGCCAGGGTCAGCTTGCCCGCGCGGACCTCGACCAGCAGGTCCTCGGCCGCGTGGACGAGGTTGGTCAGCGGCGCGACGTCGAACAGGCCGGACGTGCCCTTCAGGGTGTGGACCGCCCGAAAGATCTCGTCGAGGGCCTCCGCGCTGTGCGCCTTCTCCAGGGCCAGCATGCCGCTTCCGGCGCGCTCCAGGAGCTCGCGCGCCTCCGGGATGAACTGGGCGAGCAGGGCATTGGTCACGGCGCGACTCCAGCCATCACGGTGGCGACCTCGGTCAGCACATCCGGGCGCACGGGCTTGACGAGGTAGAGGTTGGCGCCCGCCGCGTAGGCCCGCTCGCGGTCCTGCGCGGCGCTCTCCGTGGAGATCATCACGGCCGGCACCGCCTGCAGCTCCGGCATGGTCCGGCCCTGCCGCAGGAAGGTGTAGCCGTCCATCTTGGGCATGTTCACGTCGACGAGGATGAGGTCGAAGCTCTCGGCGACGGCCTTTTCCAGCCCCTCGAACCCGTTGACGGCCTCCTCGACCGTGAAGCCGGCCTCTTCGAGCACGTCCCGGTAGTACATCCGCACGGTGGTGGCATCGTCGACCACGAGGATACGGGCCATCCTAGGCCTCCGCGCTCAAGGGTTTCTGGTAGACGATCGCCTCGGTGAACTTGCGCAGCTCGAACAGCGAGGAGATCCGGCTCATCGATTCCGAATGGCCGAGGCAGACGAAGCCGCCGGGCCTCAGGGCCTCGTAGATCGTCTGGGCGGCGTCGCGCCGCGAGGCGTCGTCGAAGTAGATCAGCAGGTTGCGGCAGAACACGACGTCGAAGTTGCGGAACTGCCGGGTCGAGAGCGAGTCCGCGAGGTTGACCCGCGCGAAGGCGATCGAATCCCGGATGTCGGGGATGACCTCGTAGGCGCCGCGGACCCGCCGGGTGTAGCGCTCCAGCGTCGCCTCGGGGACGTGCTGGACCGCGCGGTCGCCGTAGAGCCCGCGCTTGGCCTGTTCGAGCACCGTGGTGTCGATGTCGGTGGCGACGATCTCGATGTCGAACCGGTCGACATCCGCCCAGGTGTCGAGGAGCTGGAAGGCGATCGAATAGGGCTCCTCCCCGGTGGAGCAGGGCACCGACCAGATCCGCACCGGCTCGCCGGGCCGCTTGCGGCGGGTGACCTCGGGCAGGATCGACTGCACGAGGCAGCGGAACTGGTACTCCTCCCGGTAGAAATACGTCTCGTTGACGGTCATCAGGTTGACGAGCGTCTGGAATTCCTCGCCGCTCGCCTGGAAGCGGATCATGTTGAAGTAATCGCGGAACTGGATCAGGCTGCTTGCCAACATCCGCTCCTGCAAGCGCTTGTCGACGAAATAGCGCTTGTTGTCGGCGAACATGATGCCGGTCTTGCGGTAGAAGAAGTCGCGGAAGCGCACGAAATCGCTGTCGGTGACGACCGGCAACGACGGGTTGAAGGGTGCGGTCATGCGGGCCGCCGGTCAGGCGATGCGGCGGCTTGCGGCGCGGGCCGCGTAGGCCAGGAACGGCGCATCGGGGAAGCGCGCCGCGGCGGCCTCGATCTCCGGGATCATGTCGGGGGTGCCGATCTCGGCCAGCACGTCGATGGCGGCGGCCACGACGTTGACGTGCGCATCCTCGGCCAGGGCCCGGCGGGCATAATCGGCTGCCGCCGGATGGCGCAGCGAGACCAGGATGTTGACCGCGAAGATGCGCCGGTCGCTGTCGGAATCGGCGAGCGCTTGGTCGAGGGCCCCGATCACCGCCGCATCCATCTCCGCAAGGGTCTCGATCGCGGCGTTGCGCAGCCAGACATCCTCGGAGCCGAGCAGGTCGAACAGGCGCTCGGCCGCCGCCGCGGTGCCGATGTGGCCGAGCGCCAGGAGGATCGCCTCGCGGACGCTCTTGTCGGTCTCCCGGGCGAGGCGATCGGCCAGCGGGTCGACGGCGTCGGGATCGCCCGCCAGCCGGTGGGCCGCCTCCCGGCGCTCGGCGGCCGTGACGCCCTCCAGGGCCGCGCGCGGATCCCCTTGAACGGGGGCCGGCGCGGCGGCAGGGTGCTTGCGGACGAGGGCCATGGCGATCTCAGCGACGATCTCAGGACAGCCAGCTGACGAGCTGGCCGGGGATGGAGCGGGCGGCCAGCGTCAGGGTCGCGCCGCCGAGCCGGATCAGCTCGGCCGGCATGCCGAAGACGATGGCGCTGGATTCCGCCTCCGCGATGGTGCGCCCGCCCGCGGCCTTGAGTTCCGCGATGGCGGCGGCCCCATCATCGCCCATGCCGGTGAGTTCGACGCCGATCAGGTCCTCGGCGGGCATGTGGTCCCGGGCGCTGCGCACGAGCCGGTCGACGCTCGGATGCCAGCGCAGGGACGGATCGCTCGGCACCGAGTTCACCGTGAGCCGGCCGAGCTTGCGCTCGATCACCAAGTCGGCATCGCCCCGGCCGATATAGATACGTCCCGGCGCCAGCGGCATCGGGCCGGCGACCTCGACGACCTTCAGCTCGCACAGCCGGTCGAGGCGCTGGGCGAAGGGGCCTGTGAACGGGCCCGGCATGTGCTGGGCGACAACCACCGGCCATGGCAGGGTGCCGGGCAGCTCCGGCAGGATTTCCTCCAGGGTGCGCGGCCCCCCGGTCGAGACCCCGATCAGGACGCAGCCGTCGACCCGGGTCGCCGGCTGGGGCACCCTCCGGCTCACGATCTCGGTATGGCCGCGCCGGACCCGGTCGACCAGGCCGCGGGCGCGCCGCGGCTTGGCTCCGACCGCGGCGCGGACCTTCTGGACCATCTCGTCGCGGGCATCGACGATGTTGAGCGACACCGTCCCGCCGGGCTTCTCGACGTAGTCCACGGCGCCGAGCTGCATCGCTTCGAGGGTCACGGTCGCGCTCTCGCTGGTCAGCGAGGAGATCATCACCACCGGGCGCGGGCTCGTGGTCATGATCTCACCCAGGCAGGTGAGCCCGTCCATCTCCGGCATGTTGATGTCCAGGGTGATCACATCGGGCTCGAAGCGGCCGAGCTGTTCGAGGGCGTCGCGCCCGTTGCGGGCGGTCTGGACCTCGAACTGGCCGGTTTCCTCGAAAATCGCGCGCAGGTGTTTGCGCATCAGGGCGGAATCGTCGACGATCAGGAGCTTGGGCATCGGGATGCGGAAGACTGGTCAGCGGCGCGGGCGGCCTGCGGTTGGGGTGAAGGGCGAGGGCGGTCTCAGGCCGCCTTCAGGTCGGCGACCTCGTGCCGGCTCAGCAGCCGGTCGACGTTCACCATCAGGATGATGCGCTTGGCGTCGGCGAGGTTGGCGATCCGCTCGACGGCGTTGTCGCCGTCCTGCGCGAGATCCGGCGCCGGCACGATGGCCGAGCGCGCGATCTTCAGCACCTCCGAGACCGAGTCGACGATGAAGCCGGTGCGCACCCCCGCGATCGCGAACACCATGATCCGCTGGCGATCGTTGCGCTCGGCATCCGGGAGCTGAAAGCGGCGGCGCTGGTCGACCACCGGCAGCACCGCCCCGCGCAGGTTGACCACGCCTTCGATGAAGTCGGGCGTGCGCGGCACGTGGGTCAGCTGCTCGGGGACGCGGACGATCTCGTGCACCGCCTCGATCGGCACGCCGTATTCCTCGTCGGCGAGGCGGAACACGACGAACTGCTCCTCCTCGTCGGCCCGCGCCACCTCGGTGGCGCCGCGCGTCTCCTGCATGGTTCCCTCCTCGACGGCCGAATCGTCGGACAATTGGGTGGTGGCGAACAGGCGGCCGGCCGACAGGATCGACACCAGCCGCTTGCCGCCGTTGAGCCGGCAGATCGACTCGAGCTCGCGCAGCGATGAGCCGTTCGCCAGCAGATCCGGCAGCGGATCGACCACGGCGCGGGCGACCCGCAGCACCTCCTTGACGGTGTCGGTGACGATGCCCACCGACGCGCTCGCATCCCCCAGGGACACGACGACGATCCGGTTCTGCTCTCCGAGCGGCGCCGCCGGCAGGCCGAACAGGGTGCGCAGGCTGACGAGCGGCAGCAGCCGGTCGCGCAGGTTGATCACGCCGATGACGTGCGCCTCGGCGTTCGGCAGCTCGCTGACGACCTCCGGCACCTGCACGATCTCCTGCACGTGCTCGATCGGCAGGGCATATTCCTGGCCGGCCAACTCGAAGGAGACGAGCTGGATCTCGTCCGAGGCGCCGCCCTCCGCCGCGCCGCGCTCCGAGGCCGCGGCGCCGAACTCGACCGCCGTGTCGATGGACCGGCCGGCCGTGGCGCGCCCCGATCCGCTCCGCTGCAGCAGGCGGCCGAGATCGATGATCATCACCATGCCGCCCGCCCGCTTGATCACCCCGGCGAGCAGTTCGGCCTCGGCGCCGGCGCTGAGCCCGTCGGCGCCTTCGATCTCACCGGCCTCGGCGGTGATCACGCTGGCCATCCGGTCGACCACGAAGCCGGAGGTGGTCTCGTGGCCGCCTCCTTGGCTGCCCCTTTGCCCGGCCCCTTGCCCGGCCCCGCGGTTGATCACCACGACCCGGGTCGCATCGTCGTGGGTCCGGTCGGGCAGGGAGAACAGCCGGCGCAGGCTGGCGACCGGCAGGACCGAGCCCCGCAGGTTGGCGAGGCCGGCCAGTGCGGGGGGCGCGAGGGGCACATCGACCATCGCGGGCAGGCGGATGATCTCCTGCACCTCGGCGAGCGGCACCGCGTAGGTCTCGCGCTCGACGTGGAAGGTCACGAACTGCCGCACATGCGCGACCGCCGACGGGTCGTCCGGTGCGGCGATGGCGAGGGCGTCGTTGGACATGGCGGGCTCCGGACAGAGCTTGGGTCAGGGGGCCGTCCCGGCGGGGATGGCCTGCAGGCGGGGAGGCGCGGCGCCGCGGCGGCGCCGTCGAACAGGCCCGGGCGGGGCCCTGGGGCGGTGCCCCTACTCCTGGTTCTGGAGCTCGTCGGCGAGGGAGGCGACCTCCTCGATCGCGGCGGCGAGTTCCTCCGCGCCCTTCGCCTGCTCGCGGGCGGCCTGTTGCGACTCGATCACCGACTGGCTGCCCTGCTGGGCCGCGGTGGCGATCTGATCGATGCCGCGCTTGGCCTCCTCGATATTGCGCAGGATGAGTTCGGAGCCCTGGAGGATCTTCTGGTTGCCCGCCAGCACGCCCGCCATGTCGTCGGCGGTCGTCTGCAGATTCCGGGTGATCGCCTTGTTCTTCTCGACCTCGCTGGCGGCCGCCGCCGAGATCGCCTCCAGGTCGCGGCTCACCACCACGATCTGGTCCTGGATCGCCTTGACCAGATCCTTGATCCGCTCGGCGTTCTCGGAGGAATCCCGGGCGAGGTTCCGGATGTCGGTGGACACCACCATGAAGCCCTTACCGAACTCGCCGGCCCGGGCCGCCTCGATCGAGCCGTTCACCGCCAGCATGTTGGTCTGGATCGCCACCGTGGTGATCGCGTCCACGATCTTGTCGATCTTCCGGCTCACCTGCTCCAGGCCGTGGATCTGCTCGCGGCTCTTGTCGGTCTCTTCGAGCGACCGAGTGACGCCCTCGACGAGCCCGTCCACCGCCGCACGGTTCTCCTGAAGCAGGCTGGCGATCTGACCGGCCTTGTCCAGGGCATCCTGCGCCTGGGCCTGGGCGATTCCCGCCCCCCGCTCGATCTGCGCGACGGCCGCCGCCGATTGCTGCGCGGCCGAGGTCTGCTGCTGGGCGCCCCGGTCGATCTGGCCGAGGGCCGTCGTGATCTGTGCGGCCGCCCGGTTGATCTCTTCGACCGCCGAGGACAGCTCCTCGGCCGCCGAGGCGACCTCCTCGGCGCTCTTGCCGACATCGGTGGCGTTCTTCAACTCGTCGGCCAGCGCCGAGAGTTCGTTCGCGGCCTGCTCGCTCTCTTCGAGCGCCGTCGTCTGCTGCTCGACGGTCTTGAGCGATTCCTGACAGGCGGAGGATTGCTCCTCGGCAGCCGCGGCGATCAGTTCCGACCCCTTCTGCGCCTCGACCGCGGCCCGCTCCGATTCGGCCGAGACCCGGGCGATCTGGTCGGCCCCCGTTCTGATCCCCGCCATGGCGGTGCGCACGCTCTCCAGCTGCGCGGTAATCGCCTGACCCTTCTCGATCTGCTGACGCGCGCCCTCGGCCGAGCGGTTGATCCCGTCGGCGATGATCTTCACGTCCTCCTGGATCCGGCCGATCAGCGCCTGGATCTCCTCGGCGCTCTTCTCCGAGGTCTCCGCCAGGGTGCGCACCTCGTCGGCCACCACCGCGAAGCCCTTGCCGTGCTGTCCGGCGCGGGCCGCCTCGATGGCGGCGTTGAGCGCCAGCAGGTTGGTCTGGTCGGCAATCCGGGCGACGGCCCGGACGATGTCGCCGATATTGGCGGCCTGACGCTCCAGCTCGACGATCATCGTGACGGAGGCGGCCTGACGCTCGGCCGCCGTGGCGATCGAGCCGATGCTGAGCTGGATCTGCTGGCCCACACCGACGATCAGGCCCTGCAGCGCCTCCGTCTTCTCGCGGGAGGCCTCGGCCTCGACGCGGGCGCTGGTGATCGCGTCCGACACCGTGGTCACGGCCCGCTGCGACTCCTCGGAGGCGCCCGCCGCCTCCTCGGCCCCGGCGGCGATCTGCTCCATGGCCTTGCGCAGTTCCTCCGCCGCGGAGGACGCCTCGGCGATGCCGTTGGCGAGCTGCGTCGTGGCGGCGGCGATGCGCTCGGCCGCCTTCTGCTGCTTGGCGAAGGTCCGGGCCCGGCGTCGGTTCTCCTCGTTGAGCCGCCCGAGCTGGCTGACACTGGCCTGCTCGCTCTTCCGCGCCGAGGTCTGGGGGCCGGGCAGGGCGGTCTTCTTCACGAGAGCCATGACGTCTTTCCGCTCATCTCAGGTTAGGGCCGCACGCCAGCGACGACCGCGCAGAACGATTGCACGGCCAAGCTCATACGAAGCTTCAAGTTTCAAATCAATAAACTGCGCGATGATTTCTGCGCAGCAATGCATAGGCGAGATTGAGACTAAGTTTAATAGTCTGTTTATATAGTTGTTTTTGCATTCGAATTGTTAGCGGATTATCACTATGTCTATGAATGTCATAACTCATTTCTGCTATTCGAATTGATAGTCAGCTTAATAAGTTCAAGCCATCGCAATCGCGACGGTGATGAATTTCCTGCGCGGTCGCGCCGACCGGCGTTCAGGTTGATGTCCACCGGTGGCAGCGGGCGGGCCCAGGAACCACCGCGCCGGGCAGAGCCGGCGGTCCGGAGCCGGGAGTCCCGGCAGGGTCAGCCGAATCGCGCCGAGCGTCGCGCGGCCGGAGAAGCGGCGGCCCTGGACACGCCGGTCGTCGCGCCCCAAACGGCCTGAACGCCGCGGGAGACATGCCATGACCCAGACGCCCTACAATCCCCCCTGCGGCGGCCTGCCGGCGCAGACGACGCTGATGACCGGCCGCGCGGTCTTCACGGAGGCCTACGCGGTGATCCCGCACGGCGTGATGAGCGACATCGTCACGAGCTTCCTGCCCGGCTGGACCGGGACCCGGGCCTGGATCCTGGCGCGGCCCCTGTCGGGCTTCGCCGAGACCTTCGCCCAGTACCTGATGGAGGTCGCCCCCGGCGGCGGCAGCGAGTCGCCCGAGCCCGACGCGCAGGCCGAGGGCGTGCTGTTCGTGGTGGAGGGCGGCCCGATCCTGGAGCTGGCGGGCCGGACCCACGCCCTGCGTCCCGGAAGCTTCGCCTACCTGCCGTCGGGCGCGCCCTGGCGCCTGCGCAACGACGGCGCCGCATCGGCCCGGTTCCACTGGATCCGCAAGCGCTACGAGGCCGCGCCGGGCCTCGGCGCGCCGGACGCCTTCGTGACGCACGAATCGGCGGTCGAGCCGGCCGCCATGCCGGGCACCAACGGCGCCTGGGCCACGACACGCTTCGTCGCGCCCGACGACCTGCGCCACGACATGCACGTCACCATCGTCACGATGCAGCCGGGCGGGTCCATCCCGTTCGAGGAGACGCACGTGATGGAGCACGGGCTGTTCGTCCTGGAAGGCAAGGCCGCCTACCGGCTCAACCGCGACTGGGTCGAGGTCGAGGCGGGCGACTTCATGTGGCTGCGCGCCTTCTGCCCGCAGGCCTGCTACGCGGGCGGCCCCGGCCGATTCCGCTACCTGCTCTACAAGGACGTCAACCGGCACCCCGCCCTGACGTTGGGCGGGATCGCGCGATGAGGAGACGGCGATGAGCCCGCAGCCCGAGGCCCGATCCATCACCGCCGAGCCGCTGACGGAGGCGGCCTTCGCGCCGTTCGGAACGGTGATCGATACGGCGGCGGTCGCGCCGCGGCCGATGAACGGCGGCATGGCGCGCCGCTTCCACGATCTGGCGGCGATCGATGTGGTGGGGGAGGGCGCCCGCGCGGTGATCGGCCTTGTGGAGGCGGAGCCCTACCCGCTGCCCCTGCGGCTCAGCCTCGTCGAGCGGCACCCGCTCGGGGCCCAGGCCTTCGTGCCGTTGAGCCGAGCGCCGTTCCTGATCGTGGTTTGCCCGGACGAGGCGGGCCGGCCCGGCCCTCCGCAGGCCTTCGTCACCACGCGGCCGTTCCAGGGGATCTGCTACGCGCGCGGCACGTGGCACGGCGTGCTGACGCCGTTCGGGGCGCGTCAGGATTTCGTGGTGATCGACCGCGGCGGACGGGCCGGGGATGCGCCGGGCGCGAATCTGGAGGAACACACCTTCGTCCAGCCCTGGACGGTACAACTGCCGGGGACGGCCTGACGGCCCTTCACGACTCGGCGGTCTCGGGCTCCTCCGAGAAGGTGAACACGACCTCGCCGGTCCGCTCACAGATCACGCGCACGGACGTGGCGCCATTCTGCGCCCGCTGGGCGGGAAGCTGCGCCTTCGCGTGGGAGACGGCCGCCTCCAAGTCGCACGGCCACAGCTTGGTGAAGCTGACGCGCTTCCCCTTCTGAAACGAGATCCTGTAAGCCATCGCGCCCTCCAGGATACCGATCATACACCCTGTGGACGGGCGGGACGTCCACCCACAGGGCATGGCAATGATGCATGGTGAGCGGAGGGGTGCGCTCACGACAACCGTCGAGCCGGCTCACGGCACCGGATGTCAGCGTGTCGGCTCCGCCGTGGCGACGACCCGCTTGGCGACCGGCGTCGCCGGAACGAGGCGCGGGGTCGTGGCGAGTTCGGAGGCCGGGCGCGTGGCGGCCGTGCTCCGGGCCTGCTCGCGATAGAGCGGCGGCGTCAGGGTCAGGGCCTCATCGGCCAGCGCGGCGCCGCTGGTCGGAACGGCGATGAGGGCGGCGAGGACAAGGGTTCGCAGGGTCATGATCAATCCTCTCGATTGCCGGGTCGTGCCCGGTGTCGAGGGGATATCTACGCTGCACAGCAACATGATCCAAACAGATTGGATCGATAGTTGAAATTGATTTTATCAATGACGAGCGCGGCGGGCAGCTGAGCCCGTCGCGCTCGCTGCGCGCGTTCGCGTCGGGCTCAGCGGCCCAGGACGACCGGAATGCTCAGATCGGCGACGCCGGCGATGCCCAGGAGGCCGGCCGGGGGCGCCGAGAGCGGACCCGCATTCCTGACGGCCCGCAACGCCCGTCGATCGAGATCCCGCACGCCCGAGCTGCGCTCGACCTCGACCCGCTGCAACGCCCCGTCGGGGGCGATCTCCACATGGACCACCACGGTGCCGCCGCGCCGGCCCGATCCCGGCCGCCCACCGGCGCGATCCGCGGCGTCGATCCGCGTGACGAAATCCGACAGCCAGGCACGCACCGCAGGCCCGGGCTTCGCCCAGACGGGCGACGCGAGGACGACCAGCGACAGAGCGAGACCGACGAGCCTACGGGCGGGGACGGGGAACGGCATGCGGGAACGGTGGCTCCTGGCGCGCGAGACGATGGCATAATCCTACGCGTGCAAGGTTGCCGAAGCCGGTTTCGCAACCGTGACCGGCCGGTCTCGCGCCGGGACATCTGCGCGCAATCGCGGATCCGAGCGCATCGCCCGGGGACCGATGTGCATTCAGGCGACGGTCACGGGTCTCCGGCCCCGCGTCCCGGCCGCGGCCAGCATGACCTCATCGTTGCCCACCTCCAGGCCGGTATAGCCGAGCAGGTCGGCGAGTTGCGTCCGCGCGCGCCAGACCCGGCTCTTCACGGTGCCGATCCGGCACTGCATGACCGCGGCGGTCTCCTCGTAGGTGAGGTTCTCGATCGCCACGAGCACCAGGGCCTGCCGCATCGCGGGCGCGAGCCGGTCGAGGGCGGCGCGCACGTCGCTCAGGTCGAGATGGCCGCCCTGCTCGGGCAGCGACACCATCCGCTCCGCCTGCGCGCCGTCCTCGTCCTGTACCTCACGGCCGCGCTTGCGGTGCTCGTTGTAGAACTGGTTGCGCATGATCGTGAACAGCCACGCTTCGAGGTTCGTGCCCGGCGCGAAGCTGGCCCGGGAGCGCCACGCCCGCAGCAGCGTGTTCTGCAGGAGGTCGTCGGCGCCGACATGGTTGCGCAGCAGCGAGCGCGCGAAGCGCTGCAGGTTCGGCACCAGCCGCAGGAGGGCGGCCTGGAATGCCGTCTCGTGGCCGTCTTGCGCCGCGCCGAAGGCCGCATCCAGCAGCTTCAGGAGGTCGGCGAAGCGGTCCGCGGTGGCCGGTTCGACGGCGTCCTGTGCGTAGGTCGCCGCCAGCAGATGGCCCAGGTGAGACTGGACGCTGCCGGGGAGTGTCGGAACCTGCGGGGCGATCGCATCGCCGTCGGTCGCATGTTGAAGCATGATTGCCGATCATCGGGTGGGAATAAAGAGTATCGGTCCGTCCATTAGCGCCCGATCCCAGTTCGATCGCAGCAACATAGATCAGGCGAAACCGAGATGTTGTGTTTGATCCATGATACACTGACTGCGATTTCGAGCAGAGCGACCGGCCGGCGGCACGATTTCCATACGGATACGCGCGCGAAAACCTGTCCAGTCCCGCAATGCTTCTGCGAGCCGGCGCGGATCATTATTGCCCTGGCGGTCGGCGAACCGAGACCGTATTGCTGCGTTCGGACGCCGAACCCGGGACTACACGCATGACACGCCTGTCCGACCTCGAAGACGATCCAGCCTTTCAGCAGGCCGTCCTGGCGCTGCGCGGCGCGGCCAGCACCCTGAGTGGGCGCGCCGTGACCGTGGAGGAGGCGCGCTTCCTCGTCGGCATTGCCCTCACCACCTTCGCGCATGCCGGCGGCCTGAGCGAGGCGAGCCGGCAGCGTCTGGCCCGCTTCTCGGAAACGGTCGAGCCCGGCGCCGTGCTCGAGACGCTGACGCGGCACTGAGCCCGGCGGCCATCGTCCCTACCGCGTCTCCGCCAAGCCAGCCCGCAGGACGTTCAGGAGATCCGCCAGCACCGCCTCGCGGTCCTGCGGCTGCGTCGCCAGGGTCAGACCCGCCGCGATGTGCTGGCCGGTGATGAGAAGCCCAACCTCGCGCAAAGCCGCCGTCGCGGCCCGGATCTGCTGGATCTCGTCGAGGCAGTGTCGGTCCGCCTCGATCATCGCCCGCAAGCCCCGGACCTGTCCCTCGATCCGCCCGAGCCGCCGGACCAGCGGCAGACGATCCGCGTCGGTGCGGGCGAGGCGGACACGACCATCGACGAATGTGGCGTTTGTCACCGCTCTGCGCCCTGCCTGTCTCGTCCGCGCCGGTACCGATCCGGATCGGGGATCCGGATCGGCTCGAGACGATGGCGCACCGGGGCGCCACGCCGTCACCCGATCTGCTGGGTCTCGGCCCCGCTGTCCGGACGCGCCGGACCGAGGACCGGCTCCTCGCCCATCGGCTGGTTCTGGACGACGCTGAACTGGCCCTTGCCGTCGATGGACGGACCGTCCGTCCAGCGGCCGGCCGGGGGCGGCGAGCCGTCGGCTGCTGTCGCGAAGAAGTTGTAGTTGAACTTCTGGTTCTCCTTCTCCTGCGGGAAGGAGTTCGGGATCGGCAGCGTGCCGGCATGGCCGCCGAGCTCCTCGATCACCGCCAGCCATTGCTGCTGGTGCATCGTGTCCCGGGCGATGAGGAAGCTCCACATGTCGCGCATGCCCGGATCGTTCGTGGCGTTGTACAGGCGCGTTGCCAGCACGCGGCCGGTGCTCTCCGCGGCGACGTTGCAGTACATGTCGGCCGCGATGTTGCCGCTGGCGTAGATGTGGCTCATGTCGAACGGCACGCCGTCGCAATTGGCCGGGAAGGCCGCCATGCCGGTGGAGAGCAGGTGCCGGTGCAGCATGCCCTCGGCCATGTGGCGGGGGTTCTCGCCACCCATGACGGCACCGACGATCGCGTCGGCCGCACCGGCTTCCTGAACCTTGGTCGGGGCGTTCTCGAGGTTCATCGCCACCGCGGTCGCCAGCATCTCGATGTGGCCCATCTCCTCGGTGGCGGTGTTGAGGAGCATGTCGCGGTACTTCGTGGTCGGCGCGCGGCTGCCCCAGGCCTGGAAGAAGTACTGGAACGCGACCCGAATCTCACCCTCGATACCGCCGATCGCCTGCTGAAGCATGCGGGCGTAGATGGGATCCGGGCTCTCGACCTTGACCGGGTACTGCAGGCGCTTGTCGTGATAGTACATGTTGTCTGTCCCTCGTGAAGGGCACGGCGCGCTCAGGCCCACCGCACGATCGACCGCTGGTCCCATACTCCTCGGGAGCATGGGGCCGCTCACCCTGTCCAACCCGGCTTCAGGATATCGGTTCGGTCGACGAACGATTTTGGGACGATTAAGACGTTCGAAATCCGGTTTTTCCCAGTGGAATCAACGCAGAATTTTTTATTGACGCAGATATATTACGAGCCTTCGGGGGCGAAGACGCTGAACAACATAGATTGACTGGTATTGATCTATGTTGGCGCGATGCGCAGCCGCGGATCGCGCGGGCGAAACAGCTTGACCTGAGGCGCGATCGCCCGCGCCTCGAACGGCTGGCGCAGTTCGAGCCGACCGACCCGGAAATCTGGGCCGACCCCGCCTGATCCGCGGAGCCGCTCAGAGCAAGCCGGTCCGCCGAGCCAGCATCACGCCGAGGGCGAGGCAGGCGGCCGCCGTGACCACCAGCATGGCGACGTTGGTCCAGAACCGACCCGGCCGGCTGGAGCCGTCAATCCCGCTGGCGCGCAGCCGAACCCAGGGCACGTAGAGGTACAGCGCGATCAGGGTGAGGATCAGGAACGCGAAGGTCGGCAGCCGGCCACTCACCAGCGCGGCCACGGCCAGGACGGCCCAGCCGAGCACGAGGCTCACCATCGTGAACAGGGCGGTCGTATTCACGGGCCTCTCGGTCCTTCCAGCGAAGCATGGCGGCGCGGCAGATGCGGCGCCCATCACGGGCCTTGCCCCTCATCCAGCGTGGACACGCCCGGGCCGGGCGCTCACCGCCGCGCGGTTCCTGTGACGATACAGGTACTTACAGGTGGATATGGCAAGAGTGTGAGTTTTCGGGCGCACGTCAAGTCACGCCTGGGGGCGCCCCTGGCTCAACCGGATCGACACGCGACCACGCTGGGCGTGCGATCGCGGCGCGGTATAACCGGCTTCGCGCGACCGGTCCGCGCGGCGCGGCCGGTATCGGTCGCCCCCTCCTGGTGCCGGAACAGGATGGCCGTGACCCGGACGCTGCTTCTCTCATTCCTCGCCGCCGTCGCGGCATTCTCCCTGTCGGCGGCGCAGGCGGGCTGGCGGGGTCCGGAGGCGCAGCCCCTGTTCGTCAACGAGGCCAACCCGAGCGGATACAACTACGCCCCGAGCCTCATCGTCGAAGGCGGGACGACCGACATCTGGTGGTGCGGCCAAGGCAAGACCGACGTGATCTTCCACCGGACCTACAGCGCGCAGGGTGGCTTCTCGCCAGCGCAGGTCGTCCTCCAGCCCCGGCCGGGATCCTGGAACCGCCAGTATGTCTGCGATCCGAGCGTCATCAAGGGCAGCTTCCGCAACCCGGTGGATGGCCAGCCCTACGCGTACGCGATGTATTATTCGGGCGCCGACAACCTGCCGGGCAACAACAACCACACGGGTCTGGCCTTCTCCAACGACGGGGTGACCTGGGTCGATTATCCGGACCCGGTCATCGCCCCGCTCAACCCGACCGTCGCGCAGGGCAATTACGGCGCCGGGCAACCCGCGACCGTCAATCTCGACGGCCATTCCAGCCTGCTCGTGTTCACCACCGACCTGACCGGGCCGCAGGGGGTGGCGGGCTTCGGCGACCTCTACGTGCGCCGCACCGCGGACGCGGTGCATTTCGACCCGCCGGTCCGGGTGCCCAACCGGACCGGCGACGGCGCCGCCATCAACCCGAATTCCGATTTCGCCTACGACGCCTCCTCCGGCGACATCTACGTGATCACGGGCCTGCCGGGGCGCAATTGCCAGCAGGTCGCCTGCAAGGATCCGGCGCGCAACCCCGACCGCGAGACCTTCCAGATGGGTCTCTACAGGATGCCGCTGAAAGCCCTGCTGAGCGGGACGCCCGCGACCTGGATTCCGGTCGGCACCCTGAACAGCGACGTCACGGGGTTCTACCTCAATCACAGCCCCGGCTTTCAGCGCGATCCCTTCGGCCGCCTCACGCCATTCCTGCCGCGCATCACGGTCTATTTCTCCGGGGGCGATCCCTATCCGGGCACCTGGCGGATCGCCGCGGCGACCGAGGATCCGACCGCCGACCGGGCCCCCCTGAAGCGCGCCCTCGGACCGGGCGGCCATTGGGTCACGACCGGCTACATCGCCCCGGGCTACACCCTGGAGACCGCGCTCGGTGCGCTGTTCCTCGTGCCGAAGCCGGGCACCGCCAAGCTGATGAGCTGCCTCGCCGGCGCGGATCATTTCCTCAGCCGCGATCCGAACTGCGAGGGCCGGACCCCGCTGGGTCAGACCGGCTACCTCTACGAAGCGCCGCACCCAGGCAGCCATCCGATCTACCGGTGCCTCGCCGGCGGCCGGGACCATTTCGTGTCCACCGACGCGAAGTGCGAGGGGCAGGCGACCGAGGGGCTGCTCGGCTACGCGCTCGACTGACACCGATGCGGCGGGATGCGTCCCGGTGCGGCGTTGCGCCCGGGAACAGTGCGGAGCGCGTGGCCTTTCTGACGGTGATCTCGGCCTACGCCGAAACCCTGTCCCGGAGACGCTCCTGATGCTGACTTTCTCACGTGGCGCGGCGGCCCTCGTCGCCTGTCTCGTCGCGGGACCGGCCTTCGCCCAGGGCAAGCCCCTTCCGCCCCCGGCGAGCGACGTGACGCCGCCGGTGGAGCTGTCCGTCAGCATGAAGGACGGCAAGCCGGTCTGTGATCCGGCCGAACTGCGCCTCCCGGCGGATACGAACGTCGTGCTGCACATCAAGAGCAGCGCCGACGCCCCCGTGATCCTCACCGCACCCGGCCAGTTCGAGAACGGCCTGATCCAGCATTCGGACGGGGATCTCGTCCACGTGGAGAGCGAGAAGGGCTACACGATCAAGCAGAACGGCCAGGGCACGCTGCGCCTGCGGACCATGAAGGCCGGGCAGGAAGAGTATGCCTGCACCAGCACCCGCAACCAGAGCGCCCCCTTCAAGGGGAAGCTGGTCCTGGTCCCGCCGGCCAACTGAGACGTCGAGGGACGCATGAGCGGCGGCGCATCGGGGGAGACCCTGCGGATCTACTACGACGGCGATTGCCCGCTCTGTCGCGCCGAGATCGACCATTATCGCGGCTGCGAGAGCGCCGAGCGGCTGGCTTTCGTCGATGTCGGACGCTCGCAGGCCGCGCCGCCGCTACCGCCCGGCCTGACCCGCGACGCCGCCCTGCGACGCTTCCACATCCGCACGGCGGAGGGCCGGCTGGTCTCGGGGGCGGACGCGTTCGCCCATCTGTGGATCCGCCTGCCGGGCTGGCGGTGGCTCGGCCGTGTGCTCGGCCTGCGCGTCCTCGGCATCCGCCCTTTGCTGCCGATCGCCGAGGCGGCCTACCGCCTGTCCCTGCCCCTGCGACCGCGTTTGGCGCGGTGGATCGCGCGGATCCGATGAGCGACGGATGAACGACGGATGACGACGCGCTGCGTCCACTATGTCGGCTTCCGCGACGACCGCTACTGGAACGCCGTCCGGATCTTCGGCGGCCCCCGGGTCATCCACCGCCGCTGGGACTTCTATGCCACCCGCGATGTCGGCCCCGACGACATCGTGGTCTTCGCCGAGGGCGACGAGACGCAGCCCCTGGCCCAGCGAAACGCGACCGACATCGACGAGCGCTGGCTGTGAGATCGGGTTCGAGACACCCGCGGTCCGGACCCCGCTTTCCCTGTTGACGGCAGGGAAGACCGTCTCGCAGCCGCTCAAGCTCGGCGTTATAGTTCTTCAGTGCTTTGAAGGGCCGTGATTTTTCAACAATCCTGCCCAATGACGCGCCGGTTTAACCGGCCGTTAACCATCATCGGTGCTGGTTCGCTTCAGTCCAAGGAGCCTGTTCCATGATCTCAACAAGTCTCCTCGTCGTGATCAGCGCCGCGCTCAGCGCGGCCGCGGCGGGTGCGGTCAGCGATCCGAACGCCCGCGGCCGATAGGCTCCGCGACGGCAGGCCTGTTGCCCGCTTGCGACAGGATCCGGATCCCGGGCGCCCGGTCTCCGACAGCCTTCGAACGGGCACAGTTCGACGGCACCTCGATCGGACGATCCGTGATCTCTGGTCCCGTGCATGTTCGCTGCAGTCCGTGCCTTCGTCCTCCAGCACCGGGAAGGCAGCGCAGTGCTCGCCTCGTCGGGCGTCTTCCTGATCATCGTGTCCGTTCTGACCGCCCTCCTGGCCTGAACCGTCCAGCCCGATCAGGCCGCGGCAGCCTGCCGATCAGGCTCCTTCAAACGGGCGATGCGGCCCGGCCGCCGACATGGCTATCTGGCGCATCCGAAACCCCAATGGCTTACTAGCCCGCTTCGCTTGCCGGAGCGGGCTTTTTCATGCGGGTCGATCACGGGGCAACGGCGGGCGAACTCTTGTGAACCGGGCCGGCGGCAAGGGAACCGTCCGCGGCAGACTGATTTCAACCCGTCTGGCGAACCCTGAATATTGTGCGGGCGGGTATTTACGGGCGATCCCCAGATGGCCCATCGTACCGGATGCGCGGGCCCGGGATTCGGTCGGGAGAAACGCGCGCGACCGGGAGGGGACGCCGATGCTGTCGAGACGAAGCTTCGTGGCGTGTGCGCTCTGCACCCTGTCGACCGGCTTCACGGCCGTCGCGGTCGACAGGGTGCAGCCGGCCGGTCAAACCTCCGGCGTCACCCGCAAGATCCTCAGCACCGAGGAACTGCCGGGCGGCTAATATGTCGTCGTCCAGGTCGCCGCCGAGATCGCCCCGGGGGCGACGGTCGCGCGCCACACGCATCCAGGCATCGAATCCTCGGTGATCCTGGCGGGCGAAGCGGAGTTGCTCGTCGACGGCCAGCCGAACCGGACCCTGCGGGCCGGCGACAGCTTCCAGGTCCCGGCCGTGACCCCGCACAGCTTGCGCAACGGCTCCGGCGCCACGCGCGTGGCGGGGACCTATACGGTCGAGAAGGGCAAGCCCCTCGCTTCGCCGGCCTGAGCGAGCCGGCGTGCTTCCGCCGTTCAGGTGCCGAGGCCGGAGGTCGGCCGCTGCGGCGGGAGCGGGGGGCGCGCGATGCGGGAGCGGGGCGGTGTCGCTTCGGGACCGCCGGTGGCTGGCGCCTCGGACGCGGCCGTCGAGTCGGCCGACAGGGTCGGCTTCGGCGGCGTGGACGGCGACGGATCACCGGCGGCGCGGGGCTTGACGGCGTTCGGCGCCGGGAGCGCGCATTGCTCGCCGCAATTGCTGACCACCGCCTCGTGAGCCTTGCCGGCGATCGCCGCCGAGACGATGCAGCGCGGCGGATGATAGACCAGCTCGTACTGGAACTTGCCCTGATCGTCGGACTCGGTGCGGAATTGGCCGTCCAGCACCACCGGCATATGCGGCTGATCGGTGGTGCCGACCACGTAGAGCCGCCCCGTCGCGATCGCCGCGATGGTGATGTCGGAGGCCGCCTGGGCGGAGCCGCAGACCAGCAAGGCCGCCGCACCCGCCGCGGCGATCGAGATCAAATGAGCCAACCGGCCAATCTCCTGACTCGCGTCCAACCACACGATCTTGGTCCTCGGGGCCGTGCCCGCCGGACCCGAACCGGCATCCACTCCGGCGAAGAGCGCCCCAGACGGCTTCGGTGGGGAAGGCGGTGCAACTGCCACGTCCACCGCAACGAAGATCCTGCGGGCTTTGCTCCATCGGCAGCGCCCACCGGGTGACGCACCCGCGTCCGGGGAACGGCACACGAGCCTCCAAGGGTCCTATCCGCACCGATGGGAACGGCCTTCAGGACCGCTTCGCGGCCCCCAGGCTCCGCGTCAGTTGCACCACCACGTCGTCGCCCTTCGAAGGCGCCAGATCCGGGGTGGGCGCTTCGATCGCCTGCAGGCGCCGGGCGACCTCCATCACGACATGCTCGACCGATGGCGGCCACGGCACGCCGTTATCCAGGAGCATCCGCGCCGCGCGGACGAGCATTCTGAACTGCTCGGGCGGGATGGTCGCGCCCGCCTCATGCTGATCGAGGATACGATCGGCGATCGCCCCCGCCAGTCCGGCAACTTCAGCCATCTTGTCTGGCTCATCGCCGGGATCTGACATGTGCGTGGGACCTTCGCCTCTGGCGCTCGGTGCGGATCCAGCCCGCCTCCGGAGCGACCGATCTTCCGGGTGCCGGTTCGAGGATCACAGCGCGGTGCGGGCGGTCGCGCCTGACGAGCGGCCGCAAGAACGCCGCGTTACGGGACATGACCTTCACAAGTGTCCCACGTCCAATAAACCGGCCCCGCGGAAGAGTTCAAGCGCCAGCCCTGGAGCCGGGCTCGCCTCGCGCCGGCAGCGCGGGTGGCGCGCGTTCCAGGCCCGCGGCAACCGCACCTTGAGACATCCACGCCCGCTCCAGACAGTCGGGGGGCATGACTGCGGAGCGGGCGCGGCGGTCGAGGGACGACCCCGACCGTCCACAAAAGCAAGACGCGTCCATACACGCCAGGGTCCCGGTCGATGGAGCGCGAACGCCGCGCCGACCGGGGCCGCTCCCTGTGCACGGAGCGACGGTTCCGGATCCCTACGGAATACGACCCGCACATGGTGCAGCGTCTACGGACGGGGCCGAAACTTGGCCGCCTGCGCGGGGGCTTGCTGAGGCATGTGGGTCCTTCACGGTCTGACGATCCTCGCCGGCGAGGCCAACGCCATCGAGCCCGGGCAGAACGCGACTTTGTCGAAATCCCTGGGCCAACCGGTCAGCACCGCGCCGGTGATCCTGGTGATCGGCACGGCCGCCCTGCTCGTCGGAGGACTTGCCCGCGGCAAGCCCGAACTGCCCTTAAGCCAGCACGTCGCCCAGGTGCCCTGGTGGGGTGGCCCGGCGGGATCTTCAGCATCCTGCTGATCCTCGCTCAGCTCTATGCCTCACCGGCGGCCGGCGCGGCCTCGTTCCTGGGCATCATCGTGACGGTGGGTGTCGCGACTTCGATCCTGGTCGACCATGACGGCCGGGTCGGCGTCCCGGTGCATCCGGCGAGCCTCTCGCGGATCCTCGGCGCCATTGTGATGCTCGCGGGGTGGCGCTCGTCGCCCTGTCCTGAGCTCGGCGATGGACAGGTTGGCGGCGATCCATCGGCGCGTCGGGCGCTTCGATGGAATGCGAGCGGGTTGAGACCCTGGTGGAGCCTATGCCGTCAAGCGTCAGAAGTGATTGGTGAAAATGGTGCTGCGAGAGAGGATTGAACTCTCGACCTCTTCATTACCAATGAAGTGCTCTACCACTGAGCTACCGCAGCCGGTGGCCGGGGCGCCCCCGCGGGGGGCGTGTCCGTCCGGCTGAGTGGGGCCATAACGGATCGCCGCCGCCTTGGCAACGCCGCATCCGGAGGTTTTACCAGCGACAGGCGGTTCGGATCAGGGCAGCGAGCCCCGGCTCGGAGACCGCCTCGGCCGCCTCCGCGGGCGTGAACCAGCGCAGATCCCGCTGATTCTGCTCGGGGAAGTGCTTGAGCTGCTTGCTGACCTTGAGCGGGAACACCTTCACCTGGCACTGCACGGCGTCGAGGTTCTTCAGGCGCTTCTGGTAGAGGTAATGCCCGATCGGCCGCTTGCCGATCGCCCCGCGCAGCCCCGCCTCCTCGTAGGCCTCGCGGGCCGCCGCCTGGAACGGCTTGCGTCCCTTCATCGGCCAGCCCTTCGGGATGACCCAGCGTCGGCTCTCCCGCGACGTCACCAGCAGGACCTTCGGCTTCCCGTCCCGCCCGAAGCGGAAGGGCAGGGCGCCGACCTGCCGCCGCGGCTCGCCGTCCTCGTCGAGAATCGTCACGGCCGCACCCCGACGGGCGGGATGGGGGGCAGGCTCGACCGGGCCGGCGGCGTGTCCGAAGCGGGCATGGGAAAGCGGATGATCGGTCCCCGGGGCCGGCAGCAGGACACCGCACGGCATGACAGTCTCGACGGCTGTGTACAGACGATTGCGCGCCAGACACTCGGACTGCAAGCCCCGATACAAGACTTGCACCACCTATCGCATCTTAAACCGAGGTCATTCCGGATACGGCTGATCAGCCGGTCTTGACCGCCGCACGCTCCGCGGCCTTGGAGGCCGGCAGCGCCGCCGCCGTCATCCCGGCCGAGATCGGATCCGTCCCAGTCGACTTGCCGGCCGTTCCGGGCGTCGGAGCGATGCCGCGCGCCAGAACGGTATCCGGACTGGCTCCGTTCGGCCGCGACGAATCGGGACCGGGGCTGCTCGGAGGAGCGGGGACGAGAACGGGCGTGGACGTGTCGTTCCGATCATTGCCCGGCTCGACCGCTGCGGGCGAGGCCAGCGTGTTCGGCGGCTCCTGCCACGCGAAGGCGTCGAGGCGGCCGCTGACCGGCGACACCGGCGCCCAGGTCTCGGAGGCGACCCCGTCGGCGATCCAGATGCGGTCGCGTGGCGCGCGGGCGGCCCGGGCGAGCCATTCGCGGGCCTGGCCCGAGGCGGTGCCGTGCTCGGCCTCCTCGATCGCCGCCATCATCAGACAGGCCCGCGCCGTCGGCCGGTCGGTGAGGAGCGGCTTCACGGCCTCCCGGGCGCGCTTGTAATCGCGCGCATCGAGGGCGGCCTGGCCCAGGGCGAGCCGCGACTCGGGATCCCAAACCGACAGTTTTGCCAGGACCTCGGCCCGGGCGAGGCGATCGCGGACCGAATCGCCGGTCCGCAGGCCGAGATATACCTTGGCGAGGTCGG
The DNA here is from genome assembly GCF_038442355.1 of Methylobacterium guangdongense. Lineage (NCBI taxonomy): Bacteria > Pseudomonadati > Pseudomonadota > Alphaproteobacteria > Hyphomicrobiales > Methylobacteriaceae > Methylobacterium > Methylobacterium guangdongense. The sequence continues at coordinate 198,170 of NZ_JBBXMX010000009.1, read as the reverse complement.
GATGCGGGTTGGCCTTCCAGGCCGCCTCGACGATGCGGGCGGCCTTCCGGAAGTCGCCGCGGCGGGCGAGCAGCCGTCCGGCGATGCAGGCGGCGGGGACGAGATCCGGCGCCAGCTTGACCGCCTGCAGGGCGCGCTCGGTGGCGAGGTCCGGCTCACCGGCCTCGCGCTCGCCCGCGATCGCGGTCAGCAGCACAGCCCGCTGGCGACGGGCGGTCGTCTTGTCGATCAACCCGAGCGACGAGCGCCGCTCGATGGTCTCCAGGGCGGCCCCCCAATCGCCGTCGGCGCTCTGGGCCTCCAGCAGGGCCTCGTTGGCCCAGGTGACGCTCGGGGCCAGACGGGCGGCCTCGGTCGCGTAGGCGCGGGCGGATGTCTCGTCCTCGCGGCGGCGGGCCTCGACGAACAGGCCGCGCAGGCCAAGCACCCGGGTCTCGGGATCGTCGACCATGCGCTGGAAGGCGCTCTCGGCCGCGTCCCGGTCGCCGGAGATCTGGGCCGCCTGCGCCTTCAGCAGGAGGGTCAGCGGCTCGGTGCCCAGCAGCCGCTCGGCATCCCCGGCGTAGCGGCGGGCCGCCAGCGGATCGCCCGAGCCCACCGCCACCATGCCGCGGGACAGGGCGGAGAGACCCTTGGTCCGCCGCCGCTCGGCGGAGCCGCGGACCAGGGCCTCCGGCAGGCCGATCACGCCGCGCACGATCGCCCACATCAACCCCAGGACGATGGCCGCGGCGATCACGCCGACGAGGGCCACCGCGAGGCTGGTACCGATCTGGTAGCCGTTCCACACGACGGTGACGGTGCCGGGCCTGTCGGCGATCCAGACCGCCCCGAAGGCGGCGAGTGCGAGCAGGGCCAGGAAGGCGAGGGCGCGCCACATGGGGTCAGTGTCTCCTGTCGACGGCCGCGCGGCGACGGTCGCTGGGTGCGGGAGGGGCGGGGCGCCTGCACGCCCGCCCGGAGGAGTTGCCGCCGCGCAGCGCGCGGCTCGAAGCCGTCACCGTCCTACCGGCCGGGCGCGGGGGCGGGGGCGGGCGTGCCGGCCCCTGCGCCGCCGGTCGGCAGGGCCTGGAACGCGTTCCCGATGAGCGTCCGCGCGGCCTGTTCGGCCTCGGCCCGCGCCTTGAGCTTGGCGCCGAAATCGCCGGCCTCGTCCCGCGCCTCCGCGGGCAACGCCGCGAAGGCCGCTTCCGCCGCCGGCAGATCGCCGCGATCGAGGGCCGCCTGGACCTTCGCCTCCGGCTGATCGGCGGCCTCCGGGGCCGGGGCATCGGCCTTGCGCACCTGCACGAGGCCGTCGGCCATGCTCAGGAGCTTGGCGCGGAAATCGCCCGTCTCGGCGGCCGTCTTGGCCCGCTGCGCCCGACGCTTGGCGGCGATCCGCTCGGCGATCGGCCGGAATTCGTCCGCGAGCTGCGCCGCCGTGGGTGCGCCGGTCTCTGCGAACGGGACCAGCGCCTTGGCCTGCGCGTCCGTGGCGGGATCGAGCTTGCGCAGGCTCGCCAGGGGCTCCGCGTAGGCCGATCCGGATTCGAGCGCCGAGGCCACTCGGTCGGCGACGACCACCCGCAGCGCCGCCTGGACGGTGGCGGCGTCGGCACGCTGGGCCACGCTCTTGTCCAGGGCGGCGATCTTGTCGGCCTGCTCCTGAAGCCGCCGGTCGACCGCCTTGGAGGCTTCCGCGGCCTGGGCCTGCCCGGCCTCGGCGGCGGTGCGGCTCGCCTGCGTCGCCGCCTGAACCGCCTCGGTGGCGGCCTTCACCCGCGAATCGACGGTCTGCTGAAGCGCGTCGAGACGCTGGCCGAGGCCGGTATCCGCGTCGGCATTCGCCTTGGTCTTCTGCTCGACCTCGCTCTGCAGCGCGGCGAGTTTCTTGGCGGTGTCCTCGGCCGCACCCGCCTTGGCCGCGTTCGCCTCCAGGGCCTTCAGGCGCGCATCGAGATCGGCAACCTCCTTGCCGTTGTCCTGGACCGCATTGAGCTTGGAATCAGCCGGCTGATCGCGGCCCGGCTCCTCCTGGAGCGCGGCGACGCGCTGATCGAGGCTGTCGAGGCGCGCCGCCAGATCGGCCGGCACCGCCGGTGCCTGACCGGAGGCATTACCGTCCGGCGCGGCGGCAGCCGGCGCGGGGGCGCTGCCCACCTTGTCGAGGGCCTGCTTGGCGGTCGATTCGGCCGTGCCGATCCGCTTGTCGAGGGCCGTCAGCGCATCCCGGGGCGCGAGCCCGTCGAGACGCCCGCTCAGGGCCGCGATCTGCCCGGAGAGCTTCTGATCCAGCGCGTTCAGGCGCGGATCGGGGCCGATCCCGGCAGTCTCGGCTCCGAACAGGAGCCCGGCGCCGATCACGCCGCCCAGCAGGCCCGCAGCCGCCAGGGAGCCGAACCCGGCCCGCGCCCGGGACGCCGGCGCGGTGGCCGTCGTGCCGGCGGCGACGCCCGGAATCGGACCCCGTGCGGTCTCCCTGGGCGGGTCCTTCCTGGGCGGATCCTTCAGCGGCTCCTTGCCGCCCGCCTGCGCCGTTGATCCCGGCTCCTTGCCGGGGGTCGGGGAATCGGGAATGCGCTTGGCCTTCATGTCGAGGATCGGGCCGGCCGTGACCGTCCCGGCGCTCACCGTGCCTGCGGCACCCGTGGGGGATCCCCCCGGGCGCGAGCCGGATTGCGGCCCGGACCCCGGTGCCTGACCCGCGCCAGGCTGGCCGGGCTTCGGCGGTTCGGTCCGCGCGGCCTCCGGCTTGCCGGCCGCGGCGCCCGTCGCCGAGGCCCCCGTTGCCGAGGCAGACGAGGCCGTGGACGAGGCGGAGGCTGCGGCCATCTTCGCGGCGTCCACCGCCGGGGTAGAGCCCGGCTTCAGCGGATCCGATTTGGCGGCCTCGGGCTTGCCGGACGCATCCTTGGGCGGGATCGTCCCAGCGGCCTCGGTCTTCAGGGCATCGGTTTTCGAGGTCTCGGGCTTGACGGCACTCGGCTGCGCGGCCGGACCGGAGGATGGCCCAGTGGACGGCCCAGTGGATGGCTTGGCGTCGTTCGTTCCGGGCTTGGCGGCGACGACCGGCTCGGTCGCCGGCTTGGGCGTCAAACCGGCCGGCTGCGACGCGCCGCCCGCGGGCCCGGACGGGCCCGGCTTCACGCCTCCGCTCGCGCCGCCCGCGGGCGCGCCGGGCCGGGTGTCGGCTCCGGACGGATTGGGTTGCCCGGGCTTGGCGGGCGCGGGATCCGGCTTGCGGCCGCCGGATCCGGGCTTGTCGGCGTCGCTGGGTGGTGGCGTCACGGGCAAGTCCTCCAACTCTTCGACGTCGCCGCGCCCCCCTAGCACCGCCCCGGCCCCGGGCGCGAGGGCGAGATGCGGCGGCCCGGCCTCCCTGTCACCGCACGCCGGGCCGGGCGGCGGCGCAAGGGCAACGAGCAGTTCCGCTTCCCGCGGACGCGCCGCGACGAAATGGACCGGAACACCCGCCACTTCCAGGGGTGCGGCGACGTCCGCCGACAGGCAGTAATGCCTCAGGCGCCGGAAAGCTCCGCCGTAGCCTGCGTCTTCCGACAGCGCGAGGGCAATCGCGGCGCTGCGCCGGGAGTAATGCAGCACGGCGTCGAGGTTTCCCCCGGCGAGCGCACGATCGATCAGGGCGGGCAGGGCGGTCAGGGCTTCCGCCGCATAGGCCACGACGGTCGTGACGTGGAAACCGGCTGCCGTCAGCGTCGCCGCGGGCTCGGACTTGCGCTCCGCCCCGGCGGCGTGAAGGAGGCGCGCGCCGGCCGGCAGAATCCTCCTGACGAGGCTGGCGAGCCCGGCCGCATCGCCCGGACCTTCGTGTACCGGCCCGAGCCCCGCCTCCGTGGCCAGCGCGGCCGTACGGGCGCCGACCGCGAAGACCGGCTTTCTCCGCAGGGATTTGCCGTCCAGCAGAGCCGGCACGGCGTTGGCGCTGGTGAGCAGCAGCGCGTCGAACGGCGCGTCGGGCAGGCGCGCCCCGGTCGGCCGCACCGCGAGCACCGGCGCGACCAGCGGCGCGTGGCCAAGGGTCGCCAGCGCCGCGCCGGTCCGCGTCGCGCCGGGCTCCGGCCGCGCCACCCAGACGCGCAACCCTCAACCTTCCAGGGTCAGGCGGACGCCGTGGCGTGCCTCCGCCCCCGGCGGAAGCAGGCGCTGCGAATCCCGCTCGGTCAGGTCGCCCGCGAAGTCGGCCCAATCGGCGTAGCCGGTCCAGCATTCGAGCGAGAGGAACGGCGCCGTGGGCTTCGTCCAGACCGCGAGATGCGGGAAATCCGCCATCTCCATGCGGATCGCCTTGTCGGGCCCGGTGAAGCGCATCGCGCGGCTGCGGGCGTTGCGGAACACGAAGGCCTCGGTGAAGATCGCCGGGTCGAGCGGCAGGGTGTCGCCCGAGAGCGGGATCGGCTGCTCCGCGCGCAGCAGCAGGCCGCCGGGGCCGACCTGCGGGGCGAAGGGCCGCTCCGCCTGCTCGAACACCACCGCGTAGCCGCCGTCCTTCGCCCGGGTGCCGCCCGCGAAGGGCCACGGGAAGGCCGGGTGGAACCCGAGCGCGTAGGGCAGGGGGGTGTCGCCCGGATTGGTGACCATCACGTCGAAGTCGAGGCCCGCCGGGCGGACCCGGGCGACGACGTCCAGCTGGAAGGCGAAGGGGTAATGCGCCCGGGTCTCCGGCCCGTCGGTCAGGCGCAGGGTCACCGCCTCGGCGCTCTGCGCCACCACCGTGAAGGGCAGGTCCCGGGCGAAGCCGTGCTGGCCCATCGGGTAGCTTTCGGCGCCGACCGTCACCCGCCCGCCCGCCGAGGCGCCGACCACCGGGAAGAGCCAGGGGGCATGGCGGTTCCAGTGCGCGGGATCGCCGCTCCAGAGGTACTCGGTGCCACCGACCCGCCAGGAGACCGGCTCGGCGCCGTGCGTAGCGAGGGTGGCCGTGGTGCCGTCCGCTGCTCTCAGCTCGATGCGCGTGCTCACGGTGGTCTCCCCATCCTACCTCGGAGACCCGAGGTAACGGAGGCGGGCCGGGACGCAAGGGGCCTCCTCACGCCGCCGTGCCCAACCCCGGCAGCACCGCCTCGGGTGGCCCGGAGGCGACGAGGCGCCCCGCCTCCAGCACATGGACGGCGTCCGCCCCCTCCAGGGTCGACAGGCGGTGGGCGATCAGGATCAGCGTCCGCCGGCCCGAGAGCGCCCGGAGCGCCCGCATCACGGCACCTTGCGTCTCCTCGTCGAGGGCGGAGGTCGCCTCGTCGAATACGATCACGTCGGGGTCGTGGTAGAGCGCCCGGGCGATGCCGAGGCGCTGGCGCTGGCCGCCCGAGAGCCGCGCCCCGCGCTCGCCGACCCGGGCGTCGTAGCCCTGCGGCAGGGCCGCGATGAAGTCGTGGGCGCCGGCGAGCCGCGCCGCCCGCTCGACGGCGGCGCGGTCCGGCGCGTCGAGGCCGAGCGCGATGTTCTCCGCCACCGTGCCGTCCACCAGGAACACCTCCTGCGGCACGTAGCCGATGCGGTTCTGCCACGCCGGGAGGGTGCCGGGATCGAGGGCGCGGCCGTCCACCGTGATCCGCCCCGCGCCTGGGCTCAGCACCCCGAGGATCAGCCCGGCGAGCGTCGACTTGCCCGAGCCGGTCCGCCCGGCGAGGCCGATCGTGGTGTTGACCGGGATCGTGAGATCGATGCCCGTCAGCGCCGGCTGGCCGGTGCCGTAATCGAAGCCGATCCCCTCCAGGCGGATCGCCTGCGTGAACGGCAGGCGTTCCGTCGTGCGGGGCAGGGGCGCGCGCTCGTCGGCGAGTTCCTCCACGATCACCCGCACCGCCGGCAGGGTGAAGCGCATCAGCGCCACCGAGGTGAAGATGTTCTGGAAGGCCGGCAGCATCCGGTAGCCCGCGAAGGCGAACAGGCCCAGCAGCGGCAGGATCCCGGCGACGTCGAGCCCCCGGGCGAGGGCGAACAGCACCACCACGATCACCCCGCCGAAGGCCAGCGCCTCGATGACGAAGCGCGGCATCTGGCCGGTGAGCAGGCTCGCCGCGGTGGCGGTGGCGTAGGCGCGCGCCGGGGCATCGAACCGCCCCGCGAAGGCCTCCGCCCGGCCGTAGAGCTTCAGCTCGGTCAGCGCCCCGAAGGTCTCGTGCACGATCCGGAAGCGGGCCTCGTTGTCGGCCACCGTGCGGGCGCCGAGCCGGGCGAGGCGGGCGCGCATCACGAGGTAGATCCCGACATAGAGGCCCCCGAAGCCGCCGCCGAGGATCAGCGCGAGCTGCGGCGCGTAGGCCAGCAGGAAGGCGATCACCGCGAGCGCCGAACTCGCCCGCGAGGCCAGCACGGTGGCGGGCGTCAGGGCGCCGACCACCAGCCGGTCGGTCTCGGACAGCACGTTCTTGGCCAGCTCGGCGCTGTTGGCCTGCGTGAAGAACAGCCGCTCCCGGTCGAGGTAGCGGAACAGCAAACGGCGGCTGAAGCCGTAGCCGGCCAGATGCGTGAACCGGAGCTGCGCGTAGGTCAGCCCGGCATTGACCAGGGCGGTCACCAGAATCGCCATCAGCGCCGCGCCGCCCGTGACCAGCAGGAAGCTGCGCTCGTCGGTGAGGCCGATGAAGTCCCGCGCCTGCGCCAGATACGGGATACGGGTCGCCGCCGAGGGGTCGCCGACCAGCGTCAGGAACGGGATCACCGCGGCGACGCCCACCACCTCCAGCAGCGCCGCCACCGCGAGCCCCAGGGCGATCAGGGCCAGCCGACGCCGGTCGGGCGCCCGCATGGCGCGCACGAGGTCGATCAGCGCGCGCATGGGGTCTGGGTTCTCGGCGGGGCGTCTCGCATGGCCGGGCCGGGCTTAAGGGCGCCGCCCCGGCCTGTCCACGGCGGCTTCAGTCCAGCTTCTTCAGGGAGCCGAGATCCACGTCGCCGTTCTGGCTGGAGAAGGTCAGCGACTTCGAGGACCCGTCCGCCTGCGAAACGCCGCCGATCCGGTGATCGCCGCTGTCATAGGTCGAGACCTGCCCGTCGCGCTCGATCAGCAGGCGGTGCTTGTCGGGGAAGAAGGCGTATTTCATCCCGTTCTGCGCGCCGCTGGTCGACGGATCGCCGAGATCCTTCGGCCACCAGGGCTCCATGCCCTTCATCGGCTTCATGGGTTCCATGGGCTTCATCGGTTCCATCGGTTTCATCGGCTCCACGGCGCGTCTCTCCTGCTGGCTCTCGAGACAGGAGGACGCGGCAGGGCGGGAAGGGTTGCATGCCACCCCGCCCCGGCGCGGGGTCACACCGGCGGCCGGTCACGCGCCGGCTGCTCCCGGACCTGCCCGTCGAAGCCGACATGGAGCTGATGCTCGCGCCCGTCCCGGTCCTTGGCGGCGACATCGAGGTGGCGCGGGCCGCGGCCGGTGACGCGCACGTCGCTGTAGCCGGCCGCCTGCACGGAGGCCGTCAGGGCCGGGAGATCGAGCGTCGGCCCGAGGCCGATCCGCTCCTTGGCCCAGTCGAGGCTGCCCATGGGCGGGCCGCCGGCCGGGCCGAGCAGGACCTTGCGCCCGTCCCCGTGGGTGAGGACGCTGGCGTGCAGGAAGCCCGTCTCGAACCGGCCCTGTACGGTCACGGCCTCGCCCTTGGCGACGAGCTTGCCGTCCTCGCCCTCGCGGCCGGTCTCGACCAGGGCGCGGCCGGTCGGGTCCTGGACCACGAACTTGTTGCCGAAGATCTCGGCCACCGTGCCCGTGATGGCGGTCGCCCCCGAGGGCGCGAGCGCCTGGATCGCCACCGGCTCGACCGGCGTCGGCTGGAAGGTCGTGCCCTGCGCCAGGGACAGGCCCAGGGCGCCCATCGCCAGCGGCGCCGCCAGCGCGCCCACGACCCAGGTCCGCCGGGCGACCGCCCGGTGCGCCGGCTTGGCGGGGCCGGGGATTTCCCGCGCGGTGCCGTCGATCATCTTGTCGTCGCTCATGGTCTCGTCCTTCGAATGGTCCGGATCCGTTCGATCCGATGCCCTTTCGTAGGGGGCCCCCGGCAATCCGGACTGAACCGACCGGTTCAGCCCCGGTTAAACCCGGCCGCCTAGACCGACTTGGTGCCGAAGCTCCTGTGGCATCAGGCACTTGCCCGCGGCAGTTCACGTCAGCCGATACGGCATCCGGACAGGCGGTCAACGCGCGGAGCCGGCCCTAAATGCCGGCCTGGGCACGGATTCGAGCGGGGGAGGACGGACGGGTGAAGATCCTGCTGGTGGAAGACGACGCGGCGCTCGCCGCCGCGGTGGCCAAGGTCCTGCGGGCGGAGAACTTCGTCCTCGACCACGCCGCCACCGGCGAGGATGCCCAGCATCTCGGCGAGACCGAGGGCTACGACGCCGTCGTGCTCGATCTCGGCCTGCCGAAGGGCGACGGCGTCTCGGTGCTTCGGGCGTGGCGCGCCGCCGGGCGGACCCTGCCGGTGCTGGTCCTCACGGCGCGCGACGGCTGGAGCGACAAGGTCGCGGCCTTCAAGGCGGGGGCGGACGATTACCTCGTCAAGCCGGTCCGGGTGGAGGAGCTGGTGATTCGCCTGCGCGCCCTGGTGCGCCGGTCGCAGGGCGGGGGCGCCAGCCGGATCACCTGCGGCCCGCTGAGCTTCGACCCCGGCCTCGGCGCGTTCGAGCAGGACGGCCTGCCGCTCAAGCTCACGGGCCTCGAATGGCGGGTCCTGTCCTGCCTGATGCTGAACCACGAGACCGTGGTGCCGCGCCTGCACCTGATCGAGCGGGTCTACGAGGGCGATGCGGATGTCGATTCGAACTCGGTCGAGGTGATCATCACCCGCCTGCGCCGGAAGATCGCCCCGGCGCGGATCGAGAGCGTGCGCGGCCACGGCTACCGCCTGCACGCGGATCCGGCCTGATGGCGCAGCGCACGCCGCGCCGCTCGCTGCGCACCCGGCTGCTCGGCGCCGCCCTGGTCCTCGTCCTGGCGGCCCTTTTGGTGGCGGGCCTCGCCATCGGGTTAATCCTGCACCGGTTCGTGCGCGGGCAGCTCGACGGCCGGCTCGACGCGCAGATCGTCGCCCTCCGGGCCGGGTTGGAGGCCGGGATCCTGCCGCAAAACCTCGACGCGCCGCCCTACGACAGGCCGGGCCCCGGCTGGGCCTGGATGGTGCGGCGCGGGTCCGAGACGATCCGCTCGGGCTCCCTGCGCGGCGGCGACATCCGCCTGACCGATCCAGGGCCGGAGGACGATCCCGGCCGCCCGCACCCGGCCTGGGGCACCGGCCCCCGGGGCCAGCCGCTCTATGCCCGCGTCCTCACCCTGCCGGGGCCACCGCCCGCCACGATCGTGGTGGCGGCCCCGGAGGGCGAATTGTATGGGCCGTTGCGGGAGGCCCTGACGAGCCTCGCTTTGGCGCTCGGGATCCTCGGCCTGTGCCTGCTGGCCGGGCTGGCCTTCCAGGTGCGGCTCGGCCTCGCGCCGCTGCGACGCCTGCGGGTCGACCTCGCCGCGGTCCGGGCCGGCACGCGGGAGCGAGTGCCCGCGGAACAACCCGCCGAGATCGCGCCCGTGGTGGCCGAGCTCAACGCGCTCCTCGATCAGAACGCCCGAAATCTTGAGCGGGCCCGGGGCCATGTCGCCAACCTCGCCCACGCCCTCAAGACGCCCCTCGCCACCCTGTCGATGGCCCTCGCAGCCCCCGCCCGGGACCCGGACGGAGACCTCCGCCGGCAGGTGGAGGACATGGACCGCCGGGTCCGCCACCACCTGCGCCGGGCGCGGGCGGCGGCGCTCGAAGGCGCGGCTCGGGCCCGCACGCCCCTGGCGCCGCGCCTCGCGGATCTGCGCGACGCGCTCACGCGGCTCTATGCCGAGAAGGGCGTTGCGATCGCGCTGGTCGTGCCGGACGGCCTCGTGGTGTCGTGCGAGGGCCAGGATCTCGACGAGATGCTCGGCAACCTCGTGGACAATGCCTGCCGCTGGTGCCGGGGGCGGGTGCGGGTCTCGGCGGATGCCGAGGACGGATCCGTGCGGGTGCGGGTCGAGGATGACGGGCCCGGCCTCGATGCCGAGGCCGCCGCCGCCGTCATGGCGCGGGGGCGGCGCCTCGACGAAGGCGTGCCGGGGCATGGATTCGGCCTGCCGATCACGCTGGAGCTTGCCGAACTCTACGGCGGGGGCTTGCGCCTGGACCGCTCGGATCTCGGCGGCCTGCGCTCGGAGCTGAGGCTTCCAACCTGATCGTCGGGGCTCCGCCCCGACACCCCGCCAAAGGGCACACCCTTTGGAAACCCGTTTTCAGCCCAGCGCCTCCCGCAGGATCGGGCGGATGCGCGGGTCGATGCAATGGGCCACGTTGAAGCGCATGTAGCCGTTCCAGGCCTCCGACAGGCTGAACGACGTTCCCGGCGCCAGCACCATGCCGCGGGCCAGCGCCCGGCGGGCGACCTCGGCCCCGTCACGCCCGTCCGGCAGGCGCATCCACAGGAAGAACCCGCCCCTTGGCTGCGCCCAGGGCTCCAGGCCGCAGGCGCGCAGCTCCGCGGAGGCCCGCACCATCGCGGAGGCGAGCCGGCGGCGGGTCTCGGCGAGGTGCCGCCGATAGGCCCCCTCGGTGATCAGCGCGTGGACCAGGGCCGCGGTAACGTGGCCGTTGCCGAGGCTCAGGGCCAGCTTGAGATCGACCAGGGGCTCGATCCAGTCGGCCCGGAGCGCGATCCAGCCGCAGCGGGCGGCGGCCGAAAGGGTCTTGGAGAAGCTGCCGATCTGGATCACCCGCTCCAGCCCGTCGAAGCCCGCCAGCCGCGGGGCCGCATCGGGCTCGAGGTCGCCGAAGATCTCGTCCTCGACGATCAGCGTGTCGTGCGCCTCGCACAGCTTCAGGAGCCGGTGCGCCACATTCGGCGCGAGGCTCGCCCCGGTCGGGTTCTGGAGGGCGGCGTTGGTCAGGTAGAAGCGCGGCCGGTGCTGCTCCAGCAGGGTCGCGAGCACCCGCAGATCCGGTCCCTCCGGGGTGATCGGCACGCCGACCACCGTGACCCGCTGGGCACGCAGCAGCGCCAGGAAGTTGAAGTAGCAGGGATCGTCCACCAGCACGGTATCGCCGGGCTGGAGCAGGAAGCGGCAGACGAGGTCCAGGGCCTGCGTGGCCGATTCGACCAGCACGATCTGGTCGGGCTCGGCGCCGACGCCCTTCTCGCCGATCTTGCGGGCGATCTGGCGGCGCAGGGGCTCGTAGCCCAGCGGCCGGTCGTAATTGGTCATCTCGGCGAGGTCGGCCCGGGCCACCCGGCGCAGGCCCCGCCGGATCGCCTCGTGGGGCATCCAGTCGTCGGGCAGCCAGCCTGCCCCGGGCTTCAGCTGATCGGACCCCGCCTGCTGGGCCTGCCGGGTGATCCAGAGCGGATCGACGATCCGGTCGAGCTGCGGCCCCATCGCCTGGAGCGAGAGCGGCCGGGTCTTGCCGGCGACGTAGAAGCCGGAGCCCGGGCGGGCCACGACCGCGCCTTCGGCGGCCAGCCGCTCATAGGCCTCCACGACGGTGGATTTCGACACGCCCATCGTGTCCGCGAAGGCCCGCACCGACGGGATCCGGACGCCGGGTACGAGGTGCCGGGCGGCGATCCGACCGCGGATCTCCCCGACCACCGCCTCGACGCGCGTCCCGGGCTTTCTGACTGCGACCGACATCCGTACTGCTCGATCGACCGGACAATTTGTCCGAACCGTACCGAAGTGTTCCTGTCGCCCCCAGCCCCGTCAAGCCAGAATCGCCCCACCCCGGAAAGGAGGGGATCATGGACCAGTGCCTTTCGCAGACCGCCGCCGCACGGACCCCGTGGATCACCCGCACCGCGCGGGCGATCGCCGAGGCCGCCGCGGAGATCCGGGCCGGCCTGTCGCGGGCGGCGATGAATCGGCGCGTGCTGCTGCGGCTCTCGATGCTGTCGGAGCGCGAATTGAAGGATATCGGCTTGACACGCCAGGACGTGGCGGATGCCTGCGGGCCGGGCGCCGTCGATGCCATCGACCTGTTGAACGGCCGCCGCGCGGAGCGCCGTCGGGGGCGGGCGACGCGGCGGTGGTGACCGCGCGGGCGGGGTCGTAGGATCGCCCCATGACGCTGCGCGACGGGCTGGCCGCTATCCTCGTGGTGACGATCCTCGGCCTGGCCTTCGTGGCCATCAAGGCCGGGTTGGAGACCGTCCCGCCTCTGATGCTGTGCACCCTGCGCTTCGGCTTCGCGGCGGTGCCGGCGGTGCTGGTGATCCGGCCGCCCCGCGCACCCGCCCTCCTGGTGACGGCGTTCGGCCTCGCCCTCGGCGTAGGCCAGTTCGGGCTACTGATGACCGCGATCCGGCTCGGGATGCCGGCCGGGCTGTCCTCGCTGCTGATCCAGACGCAGGTGCCGTTCACCGTGGCGCTCGCCTGGGCCGCGATGGGCGAGCGCCCGCGGGTGCTACAGATGCTGGGCGGCGGCGTCGCGCTTCTCGGTGTCGCCGCGGTTGCGCTCGAGCGGGGCGGGAACACCCCTCCGGGGCCGCTGCTGATGGTGGTGGGCGCGGCCCTGGGCTGGGCGAGTGCGAACATCATCGTGAAGCGCATCGGACGGATCGACATGCTGGCGTTGATGGTCTGGGGCAGCCTCGCCACGACGCCGCCGCTGCTGGCCCTGTCGCTGATCGTGGAGGGTCCGGCCGCCCTCGCGCCGCTGCTGCACCCGACCTGGGCGGCGATCGGATCCGTCGCCTTCCAGGCCTATCCGACGACGCTCCTCGCCTTCGCCATCTGGAACCGGCTCCTGACCCGCTACCCCGCCGCCACCGTGACGCCGTTCGCGCTGCTCGTGCCGGTGGCGGGGATCCTGAGCACGCATCTCGTGCTGGGCGAGCCGCTCAGCGCCGACACCCTGGCCGGCGGTAGCCTGATTCTGGCGGGAATCGCGTTGAGTCTCCGCGGGGGCCGGTCCACCGGGAGGACGCGGCCGCCGAAGGATTCACCGCAGACCGTTGTCTGACGACTCGGTCCCGACGCTTCCAGGACCGATCGCCACCGCGGACCGCTTCAGACGCGCTTATTGCGCATCGCTGCCATCACAGGCTGATCGAACGCTATGAATGAAGAAAGGGACGTGGCGCGGGCGACGGGGCTCGAACCCGCGACCTCCGGCGTGACAGGCCGGCACTCTAACCAACTGAGCTACGCCCGCACGGCGTGGTCGCCTCGAAGGGGCGTTTCGCCCGGCGACGGGGCGGGGTTTATGGGGCGGCCGGGGGACTGTCAAGCACGTCAGGCGCGGTTTTGTGCTTGGACCCGCCGAAGGCCCTGCGCGCTTCCGTCGTGTTGCAGGCCTGCCGCCCGTGCCCATCTCTGGGGAGGACTGACAGCCCCCTTTGTGCGACGCGACAAGCCATTGTCACGGGCCGGCGGCTCGACTAAGCCTCCGGCCGCGCGCATCCTGGCATAAGAACAATTCCACGGGCGAATCCGGGTCGGTGTCGCACCGCGGTTTTCTTTCGTCTCGCGAGGCCCTGGCATGACCGGATTGTTGGCGGATTACCTTCCGCTCATCGTGTTCATCGGCGTGGCATTGTTCATTGCCACGGCTCTGCTGGTCGTGCCGTTCCTCGTCGCGTTCAAGAGCCCGGATCCGGAGAAGCTGTCGGCCTACGAGTGCGGGTTCAACGCCTTCGATGATGCCCGCATGAAGTTCGACGTGCGATTCTACCTCGTCGCCATCCTGTTCATCATCTTCGATCTCGAAGTCGCATTCCTGTTTCCCTGGGCAATCACCTTCGGGGATCTGGGCTGGTTCGGCTTCTGGTCGATGATCGTCTTCCTGGGCGTGCTGACCGTCGGCTTCGTCTACGAGTGGCGCAAGGGCGCCCTCGAGTGGGATTGAGCCCCGTCCGCCCCCGCCCGCACCGGATCCCTTGAGTCGCCGATGGCCCTGATCACCGACCCGCACAGCGCCCCGTCCCGCGCCCCCGCGATCGCGCCCCAGCCGAAGGGGATCATCGATCCCAACACCGGCCGCCCGATCGGCGCCGACGACCCGACCTTCCTGTCGATCAGCGACGAGCTGGCCGACCGGGGCTTCCTGCTCACCACCACGGACGAGCTGATCAACTGGGCCCGCACCGGCTCGCTGATGTGGATGACCTTCGGTCTCGCCTGCTGCGCGGTCGAGATGATGCAGATGTCGATGCCGCGCTACGATTGCGAGCGATTCGGCTTCGCCCCCCGCGGCTCGCCCCGCCAGTCCGACGTGATGATCGTCGCCGGCACGCTGACCAACAAGATGGCCCCGGCGCTCCGCAAGGTCTACGACCAGATGCCGGAGCCGCGCTACGTCATCTCGATGGGCTCCTGCGCCAATGGCGGCGGCTACTACCACTATTCCTATTCGGTGGTGCGCGGCTGCGACCGGGTGGTGCCGGTGGACATCTACGTGCCCGGCTGCCCGCCCACCGCCGAGGCGCTGCTCTACGGCGTGCTGCTTCTCCAGAAGAAGATCCGCCGCACCGGCACGATCGAGCGCTGAGGAGCGGCCATGACGAACGGCATCTCGATCCTCTCCCACACCCAGCCGGCCTACGGCGAGGACGCGGTCTCGGCGATGGCCGGGCGGGTCGTCGGCGCCCTCGGACCTGCGGTGGTGTCGCACAGCATCACGTTCGGCGAGCTGACGCTCGTGATCCAGGCGTCCGACATCGTCTACGCGCTGACCTATCTGCGCGACGATCCGGCCTGCGCGTTCCGCAACTTCATCGACATTTGCGGCGTGGACTACCCACAGCGCGAGAAGCGCTTCGACGTGGTCTACCACCTGCTCTCCCTGCGCCATAACCTGCGCATCCGGCTGAAGGTGCAAACCGACGAGGTGACGCCCGTCCCCTCGGTGATCGAAGTGTTCCCGGCCGCAAACTGGTACGAGCGCGAGACCTACGACCTCTACGGGATCCTGTTCTCGGGCCATCCCGACCTGCGCCGCCTGCTCACCGATTACGGGTTCGAGGGGCACCCCCTGCGCAAGGACTTCCCGCTTACCGGCTTCGTCGAGGTCCGCTACGACCAGGACCAGGCGCGCGTCGTGTACGAGCCGGTGAAGCTCACCCAAGAGTTCCGCAACTTCGACTTCCTGTCCCCGTGGGAAGGCACCGATTATGTGCTGCCCGGCGACGAGAAGAAGACGTCGGCCTGACCGCGGAGACTGTTCGTGACTGAACACAATATCCGAAACTTCGCGATCAACTTCGGCCCGCAGCATCCGGCGGCGCACGGCGTGCTGCGCCTCGTGCTGGAACTCGACGGCGAGGTGGTCGAACGCGTCGATCCGCATATCGGGCTGCTCCACCGCGGCACCGAGAAGCTGATCGAGTACAAGACCTACCTGCAGGCGACGCCCTATTTCGACCGGCTCGACTACGTGTCGCCGATGAACCAGGAGCATGCCTTCTGCCTGGCGATCGAGAAGCTCGCCGGGATCGAGGTGCCGCGGCGCGCGCAGCTGATCCGTGTGCTGTTCTGCGAGATCGGCCGCCTGCTGTCGCACCTGCTCAACGTCACCACGCAGGCGATGGATGTCGGCGCCCTCACGCCCCCGCTCTGGGGCTTCGAGGAGCGCGAGAAGCTGATGATCTTCTACGAGCGGGCCTCCGGCGCCCGGCTCCATGCCAACTACTTCCGGCCGGGCGGCGTCCACCAGGACCTGCCGCCGAAGCTGATCGACGACATTGACGCGTTCTGCGACCCGTTCCTGCAGGTCGTTCAGGATCTCGACGACCTCGTCATGGCGAATCGCATCTTCAAGCAGCGCAACGTCGATATCGGCATCGTGTCGGTGGACGAGGCGATGCAGTGGGGCTTCTCCGGCGTGATGGTGCGCGGCTCCGGCATCCCGTGGGACCTGCGCAAGGCGCAGCCCTACGAGTGCTACGAGGAGATGGAGTTCGACATCCCCGTGGGGAAGAACGGCGACACCTACGATCGCCAGGTGATCCGCATGGAGGAGATGCGCGAATCGGTGCGCATCATGAAGCAGTGCGTCGCCAAGCTGCGCGAGCCCGCCGGCCAGGGGCCGATCGCCTCGATCGACGGCAAGTTCGCGCCGCCGCCGCGCCGGGAGATGAAGCGCTCGATGGAGGCGCTCATCCACCACTTCAAGCTTTACACCGAGGGCTTCCACGTGCCCGAGGGCGAGGTCTACGCCGCGGTCGAGGCGCCGAAGGGCGAGTTCGGCGTCTATCTCGTGTCGGACGGGACCAACAAGCCGTATCGCTGCAAGATCCGCGCGCCGGGCTTCGCGCATCTGCAGGCGATGGACTGGATGTGCCGCGGGCACCTTCTCGCCGACGTCTCCTGCGTGCTCGGCACGCTCGACATCGTGTTCGGCGAAGTGGATCGGTAAGACAAGCGATGGCCAACCGCAGACTCGCCCCCGCCTCGGAGCAGCCCGAGAGCTTCGCGTTTTCCTCTGAGAACGCCGAGTGGGCCAAGACCCAGATCGCCAAGTACCCTGAGGGCCGTCAGGCCTCCGCGGTGATCTCGCTCCTGTGGAAGGCGCAGGAGCAGAACGGCGGCTGGCTGCCGCGAGCGGCGATCGAGGCGGTGGCGGCCGAGCTCGGCATGCCGAACATCCGCGTGCTGGAGGTGGTGACCTTCTACACGATGTTCGCCCTGGAGCCGGTGGGCCGGTTCTGGATCCAGGTCTGCGGCACGGTGCCGTGTGATTCCTGCGGCGCGCGCGGGCTGAAGGAGATGCTGCACGACCGGCTCGGGGCCCCCGGCCACGTCTCGGCGGACGGCAATTTCTCCTGGCTCGAGGTCGAGTGCCTCGGTGCCTGCTGCAACGCGCCGATGGTGCAGATCAATCAGGACTATTACGAGGACCTGACGCCCGAATCGCTCGGGCAGCTGATGGACGACCTCGCCGCCGGCCGGCCCGTGAAAATCGGCTCGCAGATCGGGCGCGTCTCGTCCGAGCCCCAGGGCGCCGTGAACACGCTGACCGACCCGACGCTGTTCGACGGCTCGCGGGTCGGCGCGTGGCGCAAGCGTTTCGAGGAGGCCGGGAAGACCGAGGAGCCGGCGGCCAGCCCTGTGGCCAAGACCGGCGAGGCGGAGGCCGGCACGCAGCAGGCCGCGACCAATCCGAAGCCGGCCCGGCCCGATGCCGGCCGCCCGGTCGAGCGGACCGTGAGCGACGCCCCGGCTCAGCGGGCCGCGAACGGCGAGACGCCGGTGAAGCCCGAGGATCGTGCCGATGCGGCCGAGCGCGGCCGGTCCACCGCGAAGCACGGCGCCGCCCGCCCGGGCGACGCGGACGTGCTCGACACGCCGGCCAAGCGCGTCGCCGAGGGCGAGCCCGCCGCGGGTGAGCAGGGCAAGCAAGACGTTCCGGACCGCGATTCGGTCCCGCAGCAGCCGGAGGCCTCCGGCGCGAGCGACGCCGAGGTGGCGGCAGAAACCGAAGAAGCCCGGGTCGCCGGCGTGCTGGCCGCCCTGCCGAAGGACGCGACGCCGGAGCAGAAGGCCGACGCGGTCGGCAAGCGCCCGCCGGGCCTCGACGCCGCCCGGGCCGGAAAGCCGGACGACCTGACGCGCATCGCGGGCGTCGAGCCGGAAGAGGCTCAGCGCCTGAACGGCCTCGGCATCCATCATTTCGACCAGATCGCCGCCTGGAGCCGCGACGAAATCACCTGGGTCGGCACCTACCTCGCGGTCCCGGGTCGCATCGACCGGGAGGACTGGGTGGGTCAGGCCAAGACCCTGTCGGCGCCGGCTCAGTGAGGACCTGACATGCTGTCGGATCAGGATCGCATCTTCACCAACCTCTACGGCCTGCACTCGCCGGGCCTGGAGGCCGCCAAGAAGCGCGGCGCCTGGGACGGGACCAAGTTCCTCCTGGAGCAGGGCCGCGATTGGATCATCGAGGAGATGAAGGCCTCGGGCCTGCGCGGCCGCGGCGGCGCGGGCTTCCCGACCGGCCTCAAGTGGTCGTTCATGCCCAAGAAGTCCGACGGGCGCCCGCACTACCTCGTGGTCAACGCCGACGAGTCGGAGCCGGGCACCTGCAAGGACCGGGAGATCATGCGGCACGATCCGCATCTCCTGATCGAGGGCTGCATGCTGGCCTGCTTCGCGATGAACGCGCATGCCTGCTACATCTACATCCGCGGCGAGTACGTCGCCGAGAAGCACGCCCTGCAGAAGGCCGTGGACGAGGCCTACGCGGCCCGCCTCGTCGGCCAGTCGAACGTGCACGACTACCCCTTCGACATCTACGTCCACCACGGCGCGGGCGCTTATATCTGCGGCGAGGAGACGGCCCTCATCGAGAGCCTGGAGGGCAAGAAGGGAATGCCGCGGCTGAAGCCGCCGTTCCCGGCCAATATGGGCCTCTACGGCTGCCCGACGACCGTGAACAACGTCGAGTCGATCGCGGTCGCCGGCACGATCCTGCGCCGGGGCGGTGCGTGGTTCGCGGGGCTCGGCGGCAAGAACAACACCGGCACGAAGCTGTTCTGCGTCTCCGGCCACGTCAACACGCCGTGCAACGTCGAGGAGGAGCTGGGCATCACCTTCCGCGAGCTCATCGACCGCCATTGCGGCGGCATGCGCGGCGGCTGGGACAACCTGCTGTGCTCGATCCCGGGTGGCTCCTCGGTGCCGCTGGTGCCGGCCGAGCAGATCATCGACGCCAAGATGGATTTCGACACGCTGCGCAACCTCGGCTCCGGCCTCGGCACCGCGGCGGTGATCGTCCTCGACAAATCCACCGACATCGTCGCGGCGATCACGCGGATCTCGTACTTCTACAAGCACGAATCCTGCGGCCAGTGCACGCCCTGCCGGGAGGGCACCGGCTGGATGTGGCGGGTGATGCAGCGCATGACCGAGGGCCGCGCGCAGAAGCGCGAGATCGACATGCTGTTCGAGGTCACCAAGCAGATCGAGGGTCACACGATCTGCGCGCTCGGCGACGCGGCGGCCTGGCCGATCCAGGGCCTGATCAAGCACTTCCGCCCCGAGATCGAGAAGCGCATCGACCGCTACACCGCGAACCCGCACAGCGAGCCTGTGCCGATGGCCGCGGAGTAACCACTATGGCCGAGCCGGAGAACCATACGCTCGTCCTCCTGCGCGAGATCCGCGAGACCGTGGGCGGCATCGCACGCGTGCAGGACGAGCATGGTCAGCGGCTCGCACATATCGAGACCCGAATCGACGAGATGCACGAGAGCATGGTGACGGGACCCGGTCTCGCCGCGCACGCCGACATCCGGCACGACACGGTCGAGAAGCGTCTGACCGATCTCACCAAGCGCGTGGAGCGCCTGGAGCAACAGAAATGACAAAAATCCTCGTCGACGGCATCGAGGTCGAAGTTCCGGCCGAATACACGCTGCTCCAGGCCTGCGAGGCCGCGGGGGCCGAGATTCCGCGCTTCTGCTTCCATGAGCGCCTGTCGATCGCCGGCAATTGCCGGATGTGCCTCGTCGAGCTGAAGGGCGCGCCTAAGCCGGTGGCGAGCTGCGCCTACGCGGTGAAGGATTGCCGCCCCGGCCCGAACGGCGAGCCGCCGGAGGTGCTGACCCGCTCCGGCCTGACCAAGAAGGCGCGGGAAGGGGTGATGGAGTTCCTCCTCATCAACCACCCGCTCGATTGCCCGATCTGCGACCAGGGCGGCCATTGCGACCTGCAGGATCAGGCCATGGCGTACGGGGTCGATTCGACCCGCTACACGGAGAACAAGCGGGCGGTCGAGGAGAAGCATATCGGCCCGCTGGTGCGGACCGCGATGAACCGCTGCATCCACTGCACCCGCTGCGTGCGCTTCCTGGCCGAGGTGGCGGGCGTGCCGGATCTCGGCGCGATCGGGCGCGGCGAGGACATGGAGATCACGAGCTACCTCGAGCAGTCGATGGCCTCGGAGCTGCAGGGCAACGTCGCCGATCTCTGCCCGGTGGGCGCCCTCGTCCACCGGCCGCAGAGCTACAACGTCCGGCCCTGGGAGCTGAACAAGACCGAATCGGTCGACGTGATGGATGCGGTCGGCTCGTCGATCCGCATCGACACCCGCGGCCGCGAGGTCATGCAGATCGAGCCGCGGATCAGCGAGGAGATCAACGAGGAGTGGATCTCCGACAAGACCCGCTACCACATCGACGGTCTGCGTATGCAGCGCCTCGACCGGCCGTATCTGCGCGAGAACGGCCGCCTGCGCCCCGCCTCCTGGGGTGAGGCGTTCCAGGCCATCGCCGCCCGGGTGAAGGGCGCGGATCCCAAGCGCGTCGGCGCCATCGTCGGCGATCTTTCGGGTGTCGAAGAGATTTACGCGCTCCGCGAGCTGATCCGGAGCCTGGGCTCGCCGAACCTCGACTGCCGCCAGACCGATGCCGGCCTGGACCCGGCGCTCGGCCGCGCCTCCTACATCTTCAACCCGACCATTCCGGGGATCGAGGCGGCGGACGCCATCCTGATCGTCGGCGCCAACCCGCGCACCGAGGCTTCGCTGCTGAACGTGCGCATCCGCAAGCGCTGGCGCATGGCGCCGCTGGCGGTGGGCGTGATCGGCGAGCCGGTCGATCTGACCTATCCGAGCCACTACATCGGCGCCGGCCCCGATTCGCTGGCCGCGCTGGCGCGCGGCGAGCACAGCTTCCTGGAGATCCTCAGGGAGGCAAAGGCGCCACTCGTGATCGTCGGTGCCAATGCCGAGCCGGGCATCCTCGCCGCGGCCGCCAAGCTCGCCCAGGAGATCGGCGCGGTCTCGGCCGAGGGGAACGGTTTCGGCGTTCTGCACACCGCGGCGGCCCGGGTCGGCGCCCTCGATCTCGGCTTCGTGCCGGGGGAGGGCGGCCTGACCTTCGCGCAGATGCTGGAGCCCGGCGCGCTGGACGTCCTGTTCAACCTCGGCGCCGACGAGCGCGACGTCGCCCCGGGCGCCTTCGTGGTCTACCAGGGCAGCCACGGCGACCGCGGCGCCTCCCGCGCCGACGTGATCCTGCCGGGGGCCGCCTACAGCGAGAAGTCGGCGACCTGGGTGAACACGGAAGGCCGGGTCCAGATGGGCAACCGCGCCGCCTTCCCGCCGGGCGACGCCCGCGAGGATTGGGCGATCCTGCGCGCCCTGTCGGACGTGCTCGGCAAGCGCCTGCCGTTCGATTCGCTCACCGCGCTCCGCCGGGCGCTCTACGCCGCCCACCCGCATTTCGCGGCGATCGGCGCTGTGGAGCCCGGCACCGTGACCGAGGCCGTGGAGAAGCTGGCGGGCCTCGGCGGCACGGCCACCGGACCGGCCTTCGCCTCGCCCGTGATCGACTTCTACCTCACCAACCCGATCGCCCGCGCCTCGCGCATCCTCGCCGAGTGCTCGCGCCTTGCCCGGGAGCGCGCCGCCGAGGCGCGGCCCCTGGCGGCGGCCGAGTAGGAGCTTTTTGACCGATGACGCCGCTCGAAATCCTCGGGACCGTGCTCCTGATCGTGCTGAAGAGCTTCGTGCTCCTCGCCGCGCTCCTCGTCTTCATCGCCTACGCGCTGCTGGCCGACCGGAAGATCTGGGCGGCGGTCCAGCTCCGGCGCGGCCCGAACGTGGTCGGGCCCTTCGGCCTGTTCCAGTCCTTCGCCGATCTGCTGAAGTTCGTGCTCAAGGAGCCGGTGATCCCGGCGGGCGCCAACAAGGCGATCTACCTGCTGGCGCCGCTGGTCTTCGCGATGCTGGCCCTGTCGAGCTGGGCGGTAATTCCCCTGGCCGACGGCTGGGCGATCGCGGACATCAATGTCGGCATCACCTACATCTTCGCGATCTCGTCGCTCGGCGTCTACGGCGTCATCATGGGCGGCTGGGCGTCGAACTCGAAATACGCCTTCCTGGGCGCGCTGCGCTCCGCGGCGCAGATGATCTCCTACGAGGTCTCGCTCGGCTTCGTGATCATCTGCGTGCTGCTCTGCGCCGGCTCGCTCAACCTCTCGCGGATCGTGATGGCGCAGGACACCAGCCTCGGCCTGTTCGGCTGGTACTGGCTGTGGCTGTTCCCGATGTTCGTGGTGTTCTTCATCTCGGCGCTCGCCGAGACGAACCGCCCGCCCTTCGACCTGCCGGAGGCCGAATCGGAGCTCGTGGCCGGCTACATGGTCGAGTATTCCTCGACCCCGTACCTGCTGTTCATGCTGGGCGAGTACGTCGCCATCATGAGCATGTGCGCCCTCGGCACCGTGCTCTTCCTGGGGGGCTGGCTGTCGCCGATCCCGTTCGCGCCCTTCACCTGGGTGCCCGGCGTGATCTGGTTCGTCCTGAAGGCGAGCTTCCTGTTCTTCCTGTTCGCGATGGTGAAGTCGATCGTGCCGCGCTACCGCTACGATCAGCTCATGCGCCTCGGCTGGAAGGTGTTTTTGCCCATTTCGCTCGTCTCGGTGGTGGTCGTGGCCTTCGTGTTGAAGCTCACCGGCCTGGCCCCGGGCGCGTGAGTCATTGAATCCGGAGATCACGGCATGAAGCTGGATCAGGTCGCCAAGAGCCTTCTGCTCAAGGAGTTCGTGTCGGGGATGATCCTCGGCATGCGCTACTTCTTCAAGCCGAAGGCCACAATCAACTACCCCTTCGAGATGGGCCATCGCGGGCCCCGCTTCCGGGGTGAGCACGCCCTGCGCCGCTACCCCAACGGCGAAGAGCGCTGCATCGCCTGCAAGCTCTGCGAGGCGATCTGCCCGGCCCAGGCGATCACCATCGAGGCCGGTCCCCGGCGCAACGACGGTACGCGCCGGACGACTCGGTACGACATCGACATGGTGAAGTGCATCTATTGTGGCATGTGCCAGGAGGCCTGCCCGGTCGATGCGATCGTCGAGGGGCCGAACTTCGAATTCTCGGTGGAGACCCGAGAGGAGCTTCTCTACGACAAGGCGAAGCTTCTTCTGAACGGCGACCGCTGGGAGCGCGAAATCGCCCGCAACATCGCGATGGACGCGCCTTATCGCTGACTCATGCCGGGGGCGCTGTTGTGCCCCCGCCGACCGGGTTCTATAGACGGGCCGCCCGCTGCGGACCGTCTTCACGCACGGCAGAAGGGGCCGCTCCGGCGGCCGATCCCGACCAGCGCATGACCGCAGCAGCCGCCTTCTTCTATCTGTTCGCGAGCATCACGGTCGCGTCGGGCTTCATGGTGATCGCCTCGCGCAATCCCGTGGCCTCTGTGCTGTTCCTGATCCTCGCCTTCGTGAACGCCGCGGGGCTCTTCGTCCTGATGGGCGCCGAATTCCTGGCGATGATCCTCGTCGTGGTCTACGTCGGCGCCGTCGCGGTGCTGTTCCTGTTCGTTGTGATGATGCTCGACGTGGATTTCGCCGAACTGCGCCAGGGCTTCCAGCAATACCTGCCGGTGGGCGCGCTGATCGGCGCGATCTTCCTGGTCGAGCTGCTGCTGGTGGTGGGCTCCTGGAGCATCGATCCCGGCCTCGTCCAGGCGCCGCTCGGCAACGTGGCGTCGGCCGAGAACCTGACCAACGCCCAGGCGCTGGGGCGGGTGATCTACACGGACTACGCCTACTTCTTCCAGCTCGCCGGCCTGATCCTGCTGGTCGCCATGATCGGCGCGATCGTGCTGACGCTGCGTGACCGGCCGGGCGTCAAGCGCCAGGACATCGCGGTCCAGAACGCCCGCACCCAGGCCATGGCGGTGGAGACCCGCAAGGTCCCGTCGCGCCAGGGTGTCGAGGTCTGATGTCCGCCAGGGGAATCGAACGATGATCGGCCTGAGCCACTACCTCACCGTCGCGGCGATCCTGTTCACGCTCGGCGTGCTCGGCATCTTCATCAACCGCAAGAACATCATCGTCATCCTGATGTCGGTCGAGCTGATCCTGCTCTCGGTCAACATCAACCTCGTCGCCTTCTCGACGCAGCTGAACGACATCACCGGACAGGTCTTCGCCCTGTTCGTGCTGACGGTCGCGGCCGCCGAATCGGCGATCGGCCTCGCCATCCTGGTGGTGTTCTTCCGCAACCGCGGCTCCATCGCGGTCGAGGACGTGAGCATGATGAAGGGCTAGGGCCACCTTCCCCGCCGCCCCGATTCACATCCGGACGCCGCCGCTTCACGGCCGGCCCGGAGGACGGACTGCAAGAGAGCGATGTATCACGCGATCGTCTTCTTCCCGCTCATCGGCTTCCTGATCGCCGGCCTGTTCGGCCGGTACATCGGGGCGCGGGCCTGCGAGTACATCACCACGGCGTTCCTCGCCTTCACGGCGCTGATCGCGTGGGGCGTGTTCATCGACGGCGGACACGCCGAGCGGGTGCAGGTGGCGTCCTGGTTCTCGGCCGGCGACCTGCAGGTCGACTGGGCCTTCAAGGTCGACACCCTGACCCGGGTGATGCTGGTGGTGGTCACCACGGTCTCGACCCTCGTGCACCTCTACTCCGTGGGCTACATGGAGGAGGATCCGCACCGGCCGCGCTTCTTCGCCTATCTGTCGCTGTTCACCTTCGCCATGCTGATGCTGGTGACGGCCGACAACCTCGTGCAGATGTTCTTCGGCTGGGAGGGCGTGGGCCTCGCCTCCTATCTGCTGATCGGCTTCTGGTACGAGAAGCCCTCGGCCAACGCCGCCGCCATGAAGGCGTTCATCGTCAACCGCGTCGGCGATTTCGGCTTCTCCCTCGGCATCTTCCTGGTCTTCGTGCTGACCGGCTCGGTGGCGTTCGACGCGATCTTCGGCAAGGTCGACGCGATCAAGACGCTCTCATTCCACTTCCTCGGCTACGATTGGAACGCCCTGACGCTCGCCTGCCTGCTGCTGTTCATGGGCGCCATGGGCAAGTCGGCGCAGTTCCTGCTGCACACGTGGCTGCCCGACGCCATGGAGGGCCCGACCCCGGTTTCGGCGCTGATCCACGCCGCCACCATGGTCACCGCTGGCGTGTTCATGGTCGCCCGCCTGTCGCCGCTGTTCGAGGAGGCGCCGAACGCGCTGGTCGTCGTGACGGTGATCGGCGGCATCACGGCGTTCTTCGCGGCCACGATCGGGCTCGTTCAGAACGACATCAAGCGGGTGATCGCCTACTCGACCTGCTCACAGCTCGGCTACATGTTCGTGGCGCTCGGCGTCGGCGCCTATTCGGCCGCGGTGTTCCATCTGTTCACCCACGCCTTCTTCAAGGCGCTGCTGTTCCTCGGGGCCGGCTCGGTCATCCACGCGATGCACCACGAGCAGGACATGCGGAACATGGGCGGCCTGCGCCGCTACATCCCCTACACCAGCGCCATGATGGCGATCGGCTCCCTCGCGCTGATCGGCTTCCCCTACACGGCCGGCTACTACTCGAAGGATGCGATCATCGAGGCGGCCTATGCCTCGACCCGGCCGGGGCACACGCTCGCGTTCCTGTGCGTCGTCGTGGCGGCGTTCTTCACCTCGTTCTATTCCTGGCGCCTGTTCTTCATGACCTTCGAGGGGCCGGCCCGCTGGGGCGCGCATGCGGCTCACGATCACCACGACGCCCCCGCGGTCGCGCATTCCGTCATGGCCCACGAGGCCGACGGGGCGCCCGGCCATACCGAAGGCGTCGCCCACGACGACAAGGGCCACGACATTGAGCCGGCCCACAAGAGCGACGTGGTGGCCGACGACCATCACGGGCACGGCCATCACGGGGACCATACGCCCCATGAGAGCCCGCTGGTGATGACGGTGCCGCTGGCGATCCTCGCCTTCGGGGCGCTGTTCGCCGGGATCATCTTCCACAACCGCTTCATCGGCGAGGGGATGGACGCGTTCTGGGGCCACGCCCTGGCGCACGGGCCGAACAACCACATCATGCACGAGATCCACGAGGTCCCGGCGCTGGTCTCCTACTCGCCGCTGGTCATGCTGATCCTCGGCTTCGTCCTGGCCTACTGGATGTATATCCGCCGGCCGGAGCTTCCGGGCGAGCTCGCCGCGCAGCAGCCGTCGCTGTACCGGTTCCTGCTGAACAAGTGGTACTTCGACGAGATCTACGACCGGATCTTCGTCCGGCCGGCCAAGGATTTCGGCCTGTTCCTCTGGAAGCAGGGTGATGGACGGATCATCGACGGGCTGGGGCCGAACGGCATCGCGGCGCGGGTCGTCGACGTCACCCGCGGGGTGGTCCGCCTCCAGACCGGCTACCTCTACCACTACGCCTTCGTGATGCTCATCGGCGTCGCCGGCCTGATCAGCTGGTACCTGATGTCCGGCCTGCCCAAGGGTGCTCACTGATGTTCGGCCTCGGCATCCTCTCCGGCCTGCTGATCGTGCCGCTCTGCGGCGCGGCCTTCATCCTGACGCTGAACGGCGACGAGGAATCGGTCGCCCGCAACAGCCGCTGGGCCGCGCTCGCCACCACGGTGGTCACCTTCCTCCTCTCGCTGGTTGCCTGGAGCCGCTACGACACCGCCTCGTCGAGCTTCCAGCTGGTCGAGAGCCACGCGTGGCTGACCGACACGATCCGGTTCAAGCTGGGCGTCGACGGCTTCTCCGTGCCGCTGATCCTGCTGACCACCTTCCTGATGCCGTTCTGCATCGGCGCCTCGTGGCACTCGATCCACTTCCGGGTGAAGGAGTACTTCGTCGCCTTCCTCGTCCTCGAGACGACGATGATCGGCGTGTTCGCCTCGCTGGACCTGCTGCTGTTCTACCTGTTCTTCGAGGCCGGCCTGATCCCGATGTTCCTGATCATCGGCATCTGGGGCGGCGCGCGCCGGGTCTATGCCAGCTTCAAGTTCTTCCTCTACACCCTGCTCGGCTCGGTTCTGATGCTGCTCGCCGTGATGGCGATGTACTGGCAGGCCGGCACCACCGACATCCCGACCCTGCTGCAGTACCGGTTCCCGGTGCAGATGCAGACCTGGCTGTGGCTCGCCTTCTTCGCCTCCTTCGCGGTGAAGATGCCGATGTGGCCGGTCCATACCTGGCTGCCCGACGCACACGTGGAGGCGCCGACCGCCGGATCGGTGATCCTGGCCGGCATCCTCCTGAAGATGGGCGGCTACGGCTTCATCCGGATCTCGCTGCCGATGCTGCCGGTGGCGAGCCACGATTTCGCGCCCCTCGTCTTCGCGCTGTCGGTGATCGCGATCATCTTTACGTCGCTCATCGCGATGATGCAGACCGACATCAAGAAGCTGATCGCCTACTCGTCGGTGGCCCATATGGGCTTCGTGACGCTCGGCCTGTTCACCCTGAACGAGCAGGGCATCCAGGGCGCGCTGTTCCTGATGATCTCCCACGGCATCGTGTCGGGCGCGCTCTTCCTCTGCGTCGGCGTGGTCTACGACCGGATGCACACCCGCGAGATCTCGGCCTATGGCGGCCTCGTAAAGCGGATGCCGCTCTACGCGGTGGCCATGATGGTGTTCACCATGGCCAATGTCGGCCTGCCCGGCACCTCGGGTTTCGTGGGCGAGTTCCTGTCGATGCTCGGCGCCTTCAAGGCGAACCCGAACGTCGCCTTCTTCTCGACCTTCGGCATCATCCTGTCGGCGGGCTATGCCCTGTGGCTCTACGCCCGGGTGGTCTACGGCAAGCTGGAGAAACCGAACCTCCAGGGCATCCTGGATCTCGACCTGCGCGAGAAGATCATCCTGGCACCGCTGGTGGTGCTGACGATCTATTACGGCGTGCATCCGGCCCCCGTGCTCGACGTGTTCGCGCCCTCGACCGACGCGCTGATGGCGAGCATCAAGACCGCGCTCTCGAACACCCAGACGGCCGCTGCGGCGCTGCCGATCCCGCGCTGAGGCGGACACCATGACCAATGTCCACTCCGTCCTGCCCTCGCTGGCGCCGCTCCTGCCCGAGCTGATCCTCGGCATCGGCGTTCTGCTCCTGATCCTCTACGGCGCCTGGCGCGGGGACCGGTCGGCCGAGAGCGTGAGCATCGGCGCCCTGGTTCTCCTCCTGGTCGCCCTGTCGGTGGTGATCTCTCAGCCGGTCCACGGGCGGATCACGACCCTGTCGGGCGCCTTCGTGTCGGATTCCTTCTCGAAGGTGATGAAGTCGCTGGTGCTGCTCGGCTCCTCGGCGACGATCCTGCTGGCGCACGACTTCTTCAAGCGCGAGCGCATCGACCGGTTCGAGTTCCCCGTGCTGATCGTGCTCTGCACCATCGGCATGATGGTGATGGTCTCGGCCAACGACCTGATCGCCCTCTATCTCGGCCTAGAGCTGCAATCCCTCGCCGCCTACGTGATCGCCGCCTTCCATCGGGACGACATCAAGTCCACCGAGGCCGGCCTGAAGTACTTCGTGCTCGGCGCGCTCTCGTCCGGCATGCTGCTCTACGGCGCCTCGCTGATCTACGGCTTCACCGGCACGGTCTCGTTCCCCGGCATCGTCTCAGCGCTCAACGAGAATGCCGGCCTCGGCATCGTGCTGGGCATCGTGTTCGTGGCGGCCGGCGTGTGCTTCAAGATGTCGGCGGTGCCGTTCCACATGTGGACACCCGACGTCTACGAGGGCTCGCCGACCCCTGTGACGGCCTTCTTCGCCACCGCGCCCAAGATGGCCGCCGTCTCGATGACGGTGCGGGTCTTCATCGGCGCCCTCCCGGACGTGACGGCGGTCTGGCAGCAGATCTTCATCTTCGTCTCGGTGGTGTCGATGGCGCTGGGCTCCTTCGCGGCGATCGGCCAAAGCTCGATCAAGCGCCTGATGGCCTACTCGTCGATCGCCAATATCGGCTACGCGCTGATCGGGCTCGCCTGCGGCTCCGAGGAAGGGATCAGCGGCCTCGTCACCTACATGATCATCTACCTCGCGATGACGCTGGGCTCCTTCGCGATCATCCTGTCGCTCCGGCGCCGGAACGTGATGTTCGAGAAGATCGAGGACCTGTCGGGCCTGTCGCGGACCCATCCGTGGCTGGCCTTCTGCCTCGCCGCCATGATGTTCTCGCTGGCCGGCATCCCGCCCCTCGCCGGGTTCTTCGCGAAGTTCTACGTCTTCGCCGCCGCCATCAAGGCGGGCCTCGTGACGCTCGCGGTGATCGGCGTGGTGACCAGCGTGGTCGGCGCCTACTACTACCTGCGGATCGTGCGGATCATGTATTTCGACGAGCCGAAGGAGCCCTACGAGGCGATGCCCCCGGGCCTGCGCGTGGTGCTGGCCCTGTCGAGCGTCGTCGTCGTGCTGTTCTTCCTCCTGCCGGGGCCGCTGGTCGGCGCCGCCAGCCGGGCCGCCAAGTCGCTGTTCTAGGACGGCCTTGCCCTATCGACTCGGGCCCGAGGCGCGCAGCCAGGGCCATCGCCTGCACGTCCACGATTCCCTCGGCTCCACCAACACGGAGGCGATGGCACAGGCGCGGGCTGGCGAGACCGGGCCGCTCTGGGTCGCGACCTATCGTCAGGAGGCGGGGCGGGGCCGCCGGGGCAATGCCTGGGCGTCCCTGCCGGGGAACCTCGCGGCGAGCGTCCTCTGGCCGGTCGCCGGGGTCGCTCCGGACCACCTCGCCGAGCTCGGCTTCGTGGCCGGGCTCGCATTGATCGAGGCCTTGGACGCAACCTGCGGCACCCTGCCGGATACCGGATCGGCCTCCGACGCCCGATCTCTGCAGCTCAAGTGGCCGAACGACGTGCTGCTCGGCGGCGCCAAGCTCGCGGGCCTGCTGCTGGAGGCCGAGACGTTGCCGGGCGGCCGGCGCGCCGCGGTGGTCGGCTTCGGCGTCAACGTCGCGGCAGCGCCCGACGGGCTCTCCGCCACAAGCTTGGCGGCGGCGGGTTACGCCAGTGACGCCGAGGCGCTACTGGAACATCTCTCGGACCGGATGGCCGCGCGGGCGCGCGCCTGGGACCGGGGACGGAATTTTGCTGCCCTGCGCGCCGACTGGCTGGCGCGGGCCGCGGGTCTCGGATCGGAGATCGCGGTGCGCAGCGGCGGACATACCCTCAAGGGCGTGTTCGAGACGATCGACGAGGGGGGGCGGCTCGTGATCCTCGCCCCCGATGGGAACCGGCATACCGTGACGGCGGGCGAGGTGCATTTCGGATCGGCCGCGACGGCGGCCTGAGTTTGGACGACGACAGATGGCAACAGGACAGGAGGAGCTGGTCTTCCTGCCGCTCGGCGGCGTGGGCGAGATCGGAATGAATGCGGCGCTCTACGGCTTCGGGCCGGAGAAGGGCCGCAAGTGGATCATGGTCGATTGCGGCATGGGCTTTGCCGGCGAGGAGAACATGCCGGGCATCGATCTGATGTTCCCGGACCTCTCCTTCATCGAGGAGAAGCGCAAGGACCTGCTGGGGATCTTCATCACCCACGCGCACGAGGACCATATCGGGGCGATCTCCGAGCTATGGTCGCGCATCAAGGCGCCGGTCTACGCGACCCGCTTCGCCAAGAATCTTCTGGAGACCCGCCGGCTCTCGGATCCGGGCGCCCCGAAGGTCGACCTGCGCGAGGTCAAGCCCGGCCGGCGCATCACGGTCGGGCCGTTCGAGCTCGAATACGTTCCGGTCTCGCACTCGATCCCCGAGTCGAACGCCATCGCGATCCGTACCGCTGCGGGCCTCGTGGTCCATACCGGCGACTGGAAGATCGACCCGACGCCGGTGGCCGGCGAGGTCACCTCGCCGGAGGCCTTCACGGCGCTCGGCGACGAGGGGATCCTGGCGCTGGTCTGCGATTCCACCAACGTGGTGCGCGACGGCTTCTCCCCCAGCGAGCGTGAGGTCGCCGAGACCCTCAAGACCCTGATCGCGGACGCGCCGCATCGTGTGGCGGTGACCACCTTCGCGTCGAACGTCGCCCGCATCCGCGCCGTCGCCGAGGCGGCCGTGGCCTGCGGCCGCGAGATCGTGGCGGTCGGTCGGGCGATGGACCGGGTGATCGATGTGGCGCGCGAATGCGGCTACCTCGACGGGTTGCCCGAGTTCCGGCGCTCGGATTCGTGGAAGAGCCTGCCGCGGGAGCGGGTCGTGGCGCTGCTCACCGGCTCGCAGGGCGAGCCGCGGGCGGCGCTCGCCCGGGTTTCCCGCCGGGACCATCCGGATATCAGCCTCACCGCGGGCGATCAGGTGATCTTCTCCTCGCGGGCCATCCCCGGCAACGAGCGCGACGTCGGCTCGATCATCAACGACCTGATCGAGCAGGGCGTCGAGGTGATCACCGACCGCAGCGCCCTCGTCCACGTCTCCGGCCACCCGCGCCGGGACGAGATGGTCGAGATGTACAAGTGGACCCGCCCCGGCACCGCGATCCCCGTGCACGGCGAGGCGCTCCACCTCGACGAGCATGCCCGCTTCGCCCGCGCCCAAGGGGTGCAGAACGTCGTCAAGGCGCGCAACGGCAGCCTGATCCGGCTCAGCCCCGGCAAGCCCGAGGTGATCGACCACGTGAAGGCCGGCCGCCTGTTCAAGGACGGCGACGTCCTGATCGACGAGAAGGACCGGGCGATCCCCGAGCGGCGCAAGCTGATGCAGGCCGGGCTCGTCTCGGTGGCGATCGCCATCGACGAGGACGGCGTGGTGCTGGGCGAGCCGGCCGTGGACATCATCGGGCTGCCGAACCGCGGCCGGTCCGGCGATCCGCTGATCGAGACCGTGGTAGACGCGGTGACCCGAACCCTGTCGGGGATGTCGCGGGGCAAGCTCAAGGACTCGGAAAGCGTCGAGAAGACCGTCGATCGGGCGGTGCGCACCGCGGTCAACGAGGTCTGGGGCAAGAAGCCCGCCTGCCACGTGCAGGTTGTTGAGGTTTGAGACTGGCTGCCGATATCGGATCGCCATACATTGTAAGGACTTGCAGCCGTCGATCTTCGTGATCGGCGGCCGGACGAGGCTCAGGTTCCCTCTCCCGTGCGGGAGAGGGACAGGGTGAGGGATCAGGTCCTACAGAACGAGGCCCGACCGGCACGCGCGGTGATGGCACGCTCCATCCTGAGACGTCTCGTCCCTCACCCCAACCCTCTCTCGCACGGGAGAGGGGGCAGGTCGCGTTCGGGCGCGCTGGGCGGGGCCTCGTCTGCAACGAATGAAGCTTCCGGACAGGAAGCGAGAACGCCGGGGAGGACTCATCATGATCGGCCGTCTCAACCACGTAGCCATCGCCGTGCAGGATCTCGACGCCGCCTGCGCGATCTACCGCGATACGCTCGGCGCCACGGTCACGCCGCCTTTGCCGCAACCCGAGCACGGGGTCACCGTGGTGTTCGTGGAACTGCCGAACAGCAAGGTCGAGCTGATGGCGCCGCTCGGCGAGAACTCGCCGATCGCGTCCTTCGTAGACCGCAACCCCGGCGGCGGCGTCCACCACGTCTGCTACGAGGTGGATGACATCCTGGCGGCCCGCGACAAGCTCAAGGCGCAGGGCGCCCGGGTGCTCGGCACCGGCGAGCCGCGGATCGGCGCCCACGGCAAGCCGGTCCTGTTCCTGCACCCGAAGGATTTCCTCGGCACCCTGGTCGAGCTGGAGCAGGTCTGAGCCGATGATGGCGGCGCTGGCCCACTCGACGCTGCGGACGCTCGGCGTCATCACGGTGCTGGTCGCCGCCTTCGTGGCGGCCGGGGTGAGCCTGTTCAAGCTCACGGTCGGCGGCGCCATCGCGCTGTATTTCGTGGTGTGGTGGACGCTGCTCTTCGCGGTCCTGCCCCTGCGCAACCAGCCCGAGACGCGGCCGACCCATGTCGTGCCGGGGCAGGATCCCGGCGCGCCCGCGGCGCCGCGGCTGCGCGAGAAGGCGATCTGGACGACGCTGGTGGCCGGGGCCGCTTTCCTGATCGCGCTGGCGGTGTTCCCCCTGACCGGCTTGTAGCGCCCTCAGAGCAGCATGCCGGAGGGCGGCGGCGCCGTCAGGGGCTTGGCCCGCCCGCACCAAATGGGCGGAGGCCAGGGCCGTCGCAGGGGCCTGCGCGGCCGACGGATAGGCCTCATTTGACTTGGTGATCGTCTCGTTGGCGTCGCGGCGCAGGATCCAGGCCCAGCGCGCCGGTCCGGCATATCTCGAACGGCATGGCGGGCTCACCCAGACTGGCCCAACCCGTTCTTGCGCCGCGAGAAGCCTCACCGCTGCAAGACGTGTCTGCGGGGAGCCAAAACTGCGCCGGACCATTCGCTGTCCGCGCTATCGAGGTTTTTTACAGCGCCCGACGGTGTCGCGGCCAGCATACGCGCATAAAAAAAGCAAGGCCCGAGGCCTTGCTTTCAAGCTTCAGTGGCTCGACCTTGAATATCCTCCGCATTGCTTGCGGGGCGGTCGTTTTTCCTCCCGAGACTCGGACCTTGCGCCACCTCTTCCGGGCGTCGCAAACATCGCCGGACGCTTATAGGAACAACAATTCGTGTTGTCACCGGGTCTGCGAGAAAAAACTGCGCTTTCTTGCCGGCAAATGGGCAGATCGCTCGCGCACCAGGCATAACCGGCCGCGGGGACCCGGCGCCACGGCTTCGCCGCGATTACGCCGCGCCGTGGTCGCGCGGTGCTTGTAATTTGCGTCTCCGGCGTGTTGTGTGCCGGCGCCTGCGGCTCGTTCCGGCCGGATCCCTCTTCCAAGACCCTGACGACATGCGTCTCTCCCGCTACTTCATGCCGACCTTGCGCGAGACGCCCAAGGAAGCCGAGATCGTCTCGCACCGGCTGATGCTGCGTGCCGGCCTGATCCGCCAGGAGGCCGCCGGCATCTACGCGTGGCTGCCGCTCGGCCTGCGGGTGCTGGAGCGCGTCTGCGCGGTGGTCCGGCGGGAGCAGGATCGCGCCGGCGCGATCGAGATCCTGATGCCGACGGTGCAGTCGGCCGAGCTGTGGCGGGAATCCGGCCGCTACGACGCCTACGGCAAGGAGATGCTGCGCCTGAAGGACCGGCACGACCGCGACATGCTCTACGGCCCCACCGCCGAGGAGATGGTCACCGAGATTTTTCGCGCGAGCGTCCGGTCGTACAAAGATCTCCCGAAGAACCTGTACCAGATCTCGTGGAAGTTCCGCGACGAGGTGCGGCCGCGCTTCGGCACGATGCGCTCGCGCGAGTTCCTGATGAAGGACGCGTATTCGTTCGACTTCGACCAGGCCGGCGCCCGCCACGCCTACAACCGCATGTTCGTGGCCTACCTGCGCACCTTCGCGAGCCTCGGCCTGAAGGCGATCCCGATGCGCGCCGAGACCGGCCCGATCGGCGGCGACCTGTCCCACGAGTTCATCATCCTGGCGAAGACCGGCGAGAGCGAGGTCTTCTGCGACAAGGCCTATCTCGATTTCGACATCCCGGCGGAGACGGTCGATTTCGAGGACGTGGCCGGCCTCCAGGGCATCGTCGATTCCTGGACCTCGCACTACGCCGCCACCGAGGACATGCACGAGAAGGAGGCCTTCGCCGAGGTGCCGGAGGAGAGCCGTCTGGCGGCGCGCGGCATCGAGGTCGGGCACATTTTCTACTTCGGCACGAAGTATTCCGAGCCCATGGGCGCCAAGGTCGCCGGGCCGGACGGGATCGAGCGGCCGGTCCATATGGGCTCCTACGGCATCGGCCCGAGCCGGCTGGTGGCGGCCATCATCGAGGCGAGCCACGACGAGGCCGGGATCATCTGGCCGGATTCCGTCGCACCCTTCGACGTGGCACTGATCAACCTGAAGACCGGCGATGCCGCCACCGACGGCGCCTGCGCGCAGATCCAGTCGGATCTGGAAACCGCCGGCCTGTCGGTCCTCTATGACGACCGGGACGAGCGTCCGGGCGCCAAGTTCGCCACCGCGGACCTGATCGGGCTGCCTTGGCAGGTGGTGGTCGGCCCCAAGGGGCTGGCCGACGGCAAGGTCGAGCTGAAGCGGCGCGCCGGGGGCGAGCGCGAGAGCCTCGCGATCGTCGACCTGCTCGCGCGCATCAAGCGCGTCTGAGACCCCCAATGGCGGCATCCGCGGCGATCGACCGGGTAAGGGGCTTCGCGGCCTCGTTCCGCCAGGGTACCGCGCCCTTCGCGCCCTTCGAGTGGATCCTCGCCGGCCGCTACCTGAGGGCGCGGCGCCGGGGCGGGGGCGTCTCGGTGGTGGCGTTCTTCTCGGTGCTGGGCATCGCGCTGGGCGTCGCCACCCTGATCATCGTGCTGTCGGTGATGAACGGCTTCCGGGCGGAACTGCTGTCGAAGATCGTGGGCATCAACGGCCACCTGTTCGCGACGCCGATCGACCGGCCGTTCAACGACTGGACCGACCTGTCGGACCGCCTGTCGAAGGTGGCGGGCGTGCGCGCCGCGGTGCCGCTGGTGGAGGGCCAGGCCTTCGCGTCGTCCCAGTACGGCGGCTCGGGCGTGATCATCCGCGGCGTGCGGGCCGCCGACCTCGATGCGCTCGCGGCGGTCTCGTCCTCGATCCGCGGCGGCACGCTGGAGGGTTTTGACGACGGCACCGGCGTGCTGATCGGGCGGCGACTGGCCGACACGCTGGGGCTGCAGGCCGGCGACACCATCACCCTGGTGACGCCCAAGGGCTCGTCGACGCCCTTCGGCACGGCGCCGCGCACCAAGAGCTACACCGTCAAGGCGGTCTTCGAGGTCGGCATGACCGAGTTCGACCAGACCTTCGTGTTCATGCCGCTCGCCGAGGCCCAGGCCTTCTTCAACAAGGACGGCGACGTCAGCATGATCGAGATCTACGTCGACGATCCCGATCACGTCGGCGACATGCGCGAGCCCCTGGAAATGGCGGCCGAGCGCCCGATCCTGCTGACCGATTGGCGCCAGCGCAACCGGACCTTCTTCGGGGCGCTGGAGGTCGAGCGGAACGTGATGTTCCTGATCCTCAGCCTGATCGTCGTGGTGGCGACGCTCAACATCGTCTCCGGCCTGATCCTGCTGGTGCGCGACAAGTCGAGCGACATCGCGATCTTGCGCACCATGGGGGCGACGCCCGGCACGATCATGCGGGTGTTCCTGATCAACGGCGCGCTGATCGGCGTGGTCGGCACGCTCGGCGGATTGCTGCTCGGCATCCTGATCACGCTCAACATCAAGCCGATCCAGCACGTGCTGTTTCCCGGCGCCTGGGACCCGACCGTGCGCTTCCTCGCCGAGATCCCGGCCCAGATGAACCCGAAGGAGATCACCGCCGTGGTGATCACCTCGCTTCTGCTGTCGCTCGCGGCGACGCTCTATCCCTCCTGGCGCGCCGCCCGGCTCGATCCGGTGCAGGCCCTCCGCTACGGCTGACGGGCCGCGCATCGATGACCGATTCAAGCGAGACAGCCGGCGACCAGCCGGTGCCGGCCCTGTTCTTCTCCCGGGTCGAGCGGCGCTACGCCCAAGCCGAGGGCGCGCTGGAAATCCTGCGCGGCGCCGACTTCGCGATCTGGCCGGGCGAGCTGGTCGCGCTGGTCGCCCCGTCGGGCGCCGGCAAGTCGACCCTGCTGCATCTCGCCGGCCTCCTGGAGCGGCCGGACGGGGGCGAGATCTATATCGGCGGCCAGCCCACCGCCGCGATGGCGGATGCCGAGCGCACCCGCCTGCGGCGCGAGGAGATGGGCTTCGTCTACCAGTTCCACCACCTCCTGCCGGAGTTCTCGGCGCTGGAGAACGTGGTGATGCCCCAGCTCATCCGCGGTCTGAAGGCCCCGGAGGCGAAGGCCCGCGCCACGGAGCTCCTGAGCTTCCTCGGCCTCAAGGACCGGCTGCCGCACCGCCCGGCGGAACTGTCGGGGGGCGAGCAGCAGCGCGTCGCCATCGCCCGGGCGGTGGCCAACGGCCCGCGCCTGCTGCTCGCCGATGAGCCCACCGGCAACCTCGATCCGGGCACGGCCGGCCGCGTCTTCTCGGTGCTGATGGCCCTGGTGCGGGCCTCGGGCCTCGCCGCCCTGGTGGCGACCCACAACCTCGAGCTGGCCGCCCGCATGGACCGGCGGGTGACCATCCAGGACGGGCTGATCACGCAGCTCGACTGAGACCGGGTCCGTTCGTGAGCTTCGGCACGGCTGCCCCCTGAACCGAAGGCCTCACGCGGACCGTGCTTGAGACGATCACCGGCCTCCCGCTGAACCCGGCTCATCCGCGTCGCCGAAGCGGAGCAGGGCGTCGAACCGCTCCGGGCTCATCCGCCTAACTGCCCGCGCCACGCGCCGATCGTAGGTGCGGTCATTCGCGTCGCGGCCACCCGTCCCGGCGACACGCCCATAGCGGCGGACAAAGAGCTGCACAGCGGCAGCCCGACGGGCTTCCCGGTCGCCGGGTTTCATGCGCCCAGACATCCCGAACATCTCACCGCAAGCCGCGCTGGCGTTTCCCCATTACCACGAGCGCCCCCTCCAGGGCACCGTCGGAACACGACCCACAGGCTCCCGCCCCCCCTGAGAGCCCACGATTTTTAATCCATCCCACCACGTGCGGACTAGCACGTCGCTCAAGTCATCGTCGCTCTATATTGCAATCACGCAAGACGAAACAGAGCCGAATAGCCGGACTGTACGGCAAAAATCTTGGAGCCCGACTATGAAGAAGCCCATCGCCATTGCCCTGACCGCCCTCGTTCTCGGTGCCGCGCCGCTCTCGTCCGCCTTCGCGGGCAACTTCGCGACCCAGGAAGGCCGCTGGAGCGGCTTCAACACCTACGCCCCGGAGACCACCGGTTCGCTCGGCCTCGGTGTCCACGACGCGCCCTTCTACGAGGGCTGCCCGATGAGCTCGGCCGCTGAGGGCAACGCCAATCAGCAGACCCGGCCGGTCAAGCAGTACGGCCAGACCGCCGGCGGTTACCGCTGCTGATCCGGCGCCGGCACGGATGAAGCTCAAGCCCCTCTCCTATGTCATGATCGGCGCTTTCGTGAGCGGCATCCTCATGACCCTGGTCGGCTCGGCCGGCGTGTTGCTGAACCACTGACGGCGCAGCGCCCGGCCGGGGATCAATGCCCCGGCCGGCGTGCGGCCGTCGCCCGACGCGTGCCACCCGCTTCGCCGCGGGCCAGCGCCTCGACATGATCGCAGGCCTGCGTGATGGCGGCCGGCGCTTCGGCCATGCGGGTCCTGGCCTCAGCGCAGGCGCGAACCACCGCGGGATCCGCGAGCAGGCGCCGGAGGGCGCGGGTCGCCCGGGCGGGCCGGAAGGCGCGGCGGCTCAAGGTGGTGCCGAGCGTCCGGTCCCTGAGCCGCCGCCCCTCGTCGAAATGGTCGAACGCCACCGGCACCACGAGCTGCGGGATCCCGGCCGCCAGCGCCTGAGCCACCGTGCCGACGCCGCCGTGGTGGATCAGGGCGGCGCTCCGGGGCAGCAGCGCACTCAAGGGCGCGTAGGGCAGATGGATGATCCCGGGCGGAAGCGGCTTCGGGATCTGTCCGCCCTGCGGCGCGAGCAGCACCCCGCGCCGCCCCATCCGGCGGCACACCTGCACCGCGGTCGCGAAGAAATCCGCCCCCTGGCGCATGGCCGAGCCGTAGGTGAACACCAGCGGCGGCTCGCCTTCGGCCAGGAACGCCTCAAGCTCCGGCGGCATCGCCGCCACGTCGCCGAACCGGTCGACCAGCGGGAAGCCGAGCTGGATCGCCTGGGCCGGCCAGTCCGGCTGCGGCGCGGCATACCAGTCCGGGAACATCAGCAGCAGGCGCGTCGGGCTGTTCCACCAGTGCCGGAGCCGGCGCACCGGATCGAGGCCGAGGCGCGCGCGCAGGGCGTTGAGCGGCGGCAGCGCGAACGGCCCCACCGCGACCGCGTCGACGCCGAGGTTGAGATAGGCCCGCAACCCCGCGGGCAGGAACCGTGGCAGCGGCAGGCCCGGCAGTTCGGGCGGATCGAACCGGCTCTCGATCAGGAACGGCATCACGTGCAGCGTCGCCGTCGGGAGATCGTAGAGATCCTGCGCGAGCCGCGCCCCCCAGGCCAGGGGTGAGGCGACGACCAGCACGTCGAGCCCCCGCGCCCAGCTCGCCCCGAGCCACAGGCAGGTGGGCTCGGCCACCTGCAGGGCGTAGTCGAACATCGGCCGGAAGCCCTGCTGCGGATGCCACAGGTCCGGCCTGCGGATCACCGCCTCGTAATCCGCCACCGTGCCGAGGGGCTGGAAGTCGAGGCCGGCCCGGCGGGCCATCGCCTCGAACGGGGCCGGCGCGGCCAGCGAGACCCAGTGCCCGCGCTCCAGGAGCTCGTGGCCCAGCGCGATGAACGGCAGCACGTCACCGTGCGTGCCGACAGCCACGAGGGCGACGTGCTGCCGATCGACCTGCCGTTGCGCGGGAATGGCCTGCTCCTTCGACCCCCCCGATCCGATGACGAGTGCGTCTATCCGCGGGGCATGCCAGCCCGCTCGACCCGTATCAAGACACTTTTTACTGTACTAGAAAAGATGTCGCTGCCGGTGCGCGCCCACCCCTTCCCATAGAACAAAACATGAACATACTGGGCCAGGAACACGGAGGCGCGACGATGCTGAAGCGGTTGGTCCTGACCGGGTTGGTCGAGTTCATGGCGTTCGGGATGCTGTTCGCGGCAGTGGGCGCCTGGGCGATAGCCTTGGCACCGGTTCGTTAGCTTGCGGCTGCGGATTCCGTGCCGGTTCCCGTCGTGAGGGAGTTATGCACAGCCGATCGGCGCGCTGGAGCCGATTGTCCACAGAGGCGGCCCGAACTGGTGCTTTCGGGGCACGACCGGTGGATATCGTTCGGAGGAGGCCTCGGGTCCGTCGACTCGGACCGGCCGAGCGGGGATGCTGCCCGTCCCCGGAACAAGGTCGGCCATGCCACGCCAGCTCAAGGAGGTCGGATTCGTCCACCTCCACGTCCACTCGTCCTATTCCCTGCTCGAAGGGGCCCTGAAGGTCGGCTCCCTGATCAAGGCCGCGGTGGCCGACCGGCAGCCGGCGCTGGCGCTCACCGACACCAACAACCTGTTCGGGGCGCTCGAATTCTCCGAGAAGGCGGCGGGGGAGGGGGTGCAGCCGATCGCCGGCGTTCAGCTCTCGGTGGGGTTCGAGGCGGCGGATCCGCACCAGCGGCAGGCGCCGACGAGCCACGGCATCGTGCTGCTGGCGCAGGACGAGACCGGCTACGCCAACCTGCTGCGGCTGGCGAGCCGTGCCTATTTCGACACGGCGCTGGGTGAGTCGCCCCGGCTCGATGCCGCCGCCCTCGTGGGGGCGTCGGACGGGCTGATCGCGCTCACGGGCGGTCCCTCCGGCCCCCTCGATGCCGCCTTCCGGGCCGGCCGGCCCGAACTGGCGCTGGCCCGCCTGGAGCGTCTCAAGGCGGCGTTCGGCGAAGACCGGCTCTATGTCGAGCTGCAGCGTCACGGCCTGCCCGAGGAGGGCCGGATCGAGACCGCGCTCCTCGATCTCGCCGGCCGCCACGGCCTCGGCCTCGTGGCGGCGAACGAGCCCTATTTCGCCAAGCCCGACGATTACGACGCTCACGACGCCCTGCTCGCCATCGCGGAGGGCCGCATCGTCTCGGACGAGCGCCGCCGCCGGGTGACGCCGAGCCACGCCTTCAAGACCCGCGCCGAGATGGCCGAGCTGTTCCGCGATCTGCCGGACGCGCTCCAGGCCAGCGTGGAGATCGCCATGCGCTGTGCCGTCCGGGCGCGGACCCGCAAGCCGATCCTGCCGAACTTTTCCAAGGTCGCGGCGGGCGAGAAGCCCCCCATGGCCGATGCCCTCGCGGAGGCCTCGGACGCGGGCGCGCAGGCGGTCTCGGCCGACGAGCCGACCGAGCTGCGCCGGCAAGCAGCGGCCGGCCTGGAGCTGCGCCTGAAGCAGCACGGCACCGCGCCGGGCTTCTCGGAGGACGATTACCGCAAGCGTCTGGAATTCGAGCTCGACGTCATCGTCAAGATGAAATTCCCGGGCTACTTCCTGATCGTCTCGGACTT
Source organism: Methylobacterium guangdongense (assembly GCF_038442355.1). Taxonomy (NCBI): domain Bacteria; kingdom Pseudomonadati; phylum Pseudomonadota; class Alphaproteobacteria; order Hyphomicrobiales; family Methylobacteriaceae; genus Methylobacterium; species Methylobacterium guangdongense. The sequence goes on along the minus strand of NZ_JBBXMX010000009.1, from coordinate 157,433 downwards.
CATCAAGTGGGCCAAGGACCACGACATCCCCGTCGGGCCGGGCCGCGGCTCCGGCGCGGGCTCGCTGGTGGCGTGGTCGCTGCTGATCACCGACCTCGACCCGCTCCGGTTCGGCCTGCTGTTCGAGCGCTTCCTCAACCCCGAGCGCGTCTCGATGCCGGATTTCGACATCGACTTCTGCGTCGAGGGCCGCGAGCGGGTGATCCGCTACGTGCAGCAGCGCTACGGCGAGGGGCAGGTCGGTCAGATCATCACCTTCGGCACGCTGCTCGCCCGCGGCGTGCTGCGCGATGTCGGCCGCGTGCTGGAGATGCCCTACGGGCAGGTCGACAAGCTGACCAAGCTCGTGCCGCAGAACCCGGCCAACCCCGTGACGCTGGCCCAGGCGATCGAGGGCGAGCCCAAGCTCCAGCAGGCCATGGAGGAGGAACCGGTCGTCGGCCGCCTCATCGACATCTCCAAGAAGCTGGAAGGCCTGCACCGCCACGCCTCGACCCACGCGGCCGGCGTGGTGATCGGCGACCGGCCACTCGAAGAGCTGGTCCCGCTCTACCGGGACCCGAAGACCGGGATGCGGGTGACCCAGTTCAACATGAAGTGGGTCGAGCAGGCCGGCTTGGTGAAGTTCGACTTCCTGGGCCTCAAGACCCTCACGATGCTGCGGTGCTGCACGGATCTGCTGATGCAGCGCGGCATCCACATCGACCTCGCCGCCCTGCCGCTGGATGACGAGAAGACCTACGGGCCAATGGGCCGGGGCGAGACAGTCGGCGTGTTCCAGGTGGAATCGGCCGGCATGCGCAAGGCGCTCTGCGAGATGCAGGCCGACCGGCTGGAGGACATCATCGCCCTGGTGGCGCTCTACCGGCCGGGCCCGATGGCCAACATCCCGGTCTATTGCGAGCGCAAGCTCGGCCGCGACGCCGGCAACGAGGCGACGTGGTACCCGGATCCCAAGCTGGAGCCGATGCTGAAGGAGACCTTCGGCATCATCGTCTACCAGGAACAGGTGATGGAGATCGCCAAGGTGCTCGCCGGCTACTCGCTCGGCGAGGCCGACATGCTCCGGCGCGCGATGGGCAAGAAGATCCGCGCCGAGATGGACGCGCAGCGCGACCGGTTCCTCAAGGGCTGCACCGAGCGCGGGCTGACCAAGGCCAAGGCCAACGAGATCTTCGACCTGCTCGCCAAGTTCGCCGATTACGGCTTCAACAAGAGCCACGCGGCGGCCTACGCGCTGCTGACCTACCAGACCGCTTACCTGAAGGCGAACTACCCGGTCGAGTTCCTGGCCGCCGCTATGACGCTCGACATCGACAACACCGACAAGCTCGCCGAATTCCGCCAGGACGCGCAGCGCCTGAAGATCGTGGTCGAGCCGCCCTCGATCAACACCTCGGGGGAGGTGTTCGCGGTGCGCGACGGCAAGATCTTCTACGCGCTGGCGGCCATCAAGGGCGTCGGCCGCGAGGCGGTGCGGGCGCTGGTGGAGGCCCGGGGCGACCGGCCGTTCAAGGACCTCGCCTGCCTCGCCCGCCGGCTGAACCCGCGGATGATCAACAAGCGGACCCTCGAAAGCCTCGTGCAGGCCGGTGCGCTCGACTGCATCGAGCCGGACCGGGCGCGCGCCTTCGCGGCGGTGGAGCCGATGATGAAGCTCGCCGCCAGCGCCGCGGAGGCGGAATCGGCCGGCGTCACCGACATGTTCGGCGGCGTGGTAGCGGACGACGTGAGCCTGCGCATCCCGCCCCACGAGATCTGGCCGATGGCCGACACGCTCAAGCGCGAATACGCGGCGATCGGGTTCTTCATCTCGGGCCATCCGCTCGACGAGTACGGCGACCTCCTCGACAAGCTGCGGGTGCAAAGCTGGACGGATTTCTGCCGCGCCGTACGGGCCGGGACGTCGAGCGTCGGCCGGGTGGCGGCTTCGGTGCTCGACCGGGCGGAGCGGCGGACCAAGACCGGCAACAAGATGGGCATCGTCACCCTGTCGGACCGGACCGCGCATTTCGAGGCGATCATCTTCTCCGAGGGGCTCGGCCAGTACCGGGACATCCTCGAACCGGGCAAGCCGCTCGTGCTCCAGCTCCAGGCGAACCTGGAGGGCGAGGACGTGCGCGCCCGGATCCTCACCGCCGAACCGCTCGATCAGGCGGTGGCGCGCCACCAGAAGGGGATCCGGATCCATCTCAGCGATCCGCGGGGCGTGGCCCCCGTGCAGCAGCGGTTGTCGATGCGCGGCGAGAGCGAGGTCTCGCTGATCCTCAAGCTCGACGGTGGCGAGCGCGAGGTGGAGATCCGGCTGCCCGGCAAGTTCCAGGCGACCCCGGCGCTGGCCGGCCAGCTTCGGACCGTGCCGGGGGTGGTGCAGGTGGAGGTGAGCTGAGGGGCGACGCACTTGCCCTCTCCCGGGCGCATGGAGCGTCAGCGGAATGCGACCCGGGATCCAGCGCAGGACTCCGCGAAGCGTCTATCTGGAGCTAACGGTGCCGCTTTCGCGGCGCTTCCCGTGCTGGATCCCGGATCACCTTCCACGGCGTTCCAGGCGTCCGGGCAAAGGGCGTGGTTCACAACACCAGCGGCGCAGAATCCTTAGCCCCCAGCACCACCGCCCGCATCTTCACCGGCACCCGCCGGTACAAATCGATGATGTCCTGGTTCAAGAACCGCATGCAGCCCGACGCCACCATCGTGCCGATGGTCTGCGGCTCCGTGGTGCCGTGCAGGCGATAGAGCGTGTCGCGCCCGTCCCGGTAGAGGTAGAGCGCCCGCGGGCCGAGCGGGTTGCCGGCCCCGCCCGGCAGGCCGCCGGCATAGGGCCCGTAGCGCTCGGGCTCGCGCTTGATCATCGCGGGGGTCGGCGTCCGGCGCGGCCATTCGCCTTGCGGGCGATGGTCGGCACGCATCCGCGCCGTCGAAGGCGTCAGCCCGACCGCCTGACGCGGCGTCGCCCCGGCAGGCACGTCAGAACGGCGTCGCGAGGCACCCGCCGAGCGCCGTCTTCAGCGCGGCGGCCTCGCCCTCCGACGGCGCGAACACCGCCGTCAGGGCCGGGTCGCCGCTGCGCGGGCTCGCCTGGGTCCAAGTGAGCTTGGTACCGGGCTGCGTCAGCGCCGACGCGACCCCGCGCAGCGGATCCTCGCCCCGGCGGGCCCCGGTCACCGTCAGGGTGAAGCCCGCATCCGGCCCGGTTGCGGCGCCCTGCACCGGCATGCGCACCGAGCGCACGCTGCCGGCACTCGACACCAGAATGCCGGTGAGCGGCGTCTCGCCGGCAGAGCCTTCGAGCCCCGCGAAATCGAACCGCGGCGCCAGCTCGGCGAAACGCGGCACGGTCAGCGCCGCCGACAGGCCGGCGCCGCCCGGTTCGCAGGCGAGATGCAGGGTCGCACGCCTCTGATCCGTCCCCAGATCGGCGGCGCCGGTGAGGTCCGCGCTGCCGCCGGGCGCTCGGTTGCCGCCGAACAGCGGCGTCTGTCCCGTGAGGATGTCGGACAGCCTGTCGCCGCGGCTCAGCGGGCCCGCGAGGAGGGCCACGGCGGCGATGATCACGACGCCCAAGCCCACGCCGATCCGAAGCCGCATCCTGTCCTCGCCTGTGGAAATCCCGGGCCGGCGGCATAGACGATCGCGGCTCCGCCGCAACCCTTCATTTACCCTGTTCGCGCGAACTGCGCCGCGGCGGCACCCGTGTGCGTTGCAGCAACTCCGTAAAAACCGATCGATCCTATGCACGCTCGCTCAAGCTTGAGCGTCGCGATGCGCACGAAGATCCTGCTCGTCCTCACCCTGGTCGTCTACGTCACGACCGGCCGTGCCCCCGGCATCCGGGAGCCGCGCAACCCGGATGCGGAGCACGCGGGCGGGCGCGTCGCCCTCGTGATGAAGCGCGCCTGGGCCTGAGCTCACCCCCTCGGCACGCCGGCCCTGAGCCGCGCCGCCACGAGGGCCTGGAGATTCCAAAGGTGCCGGTCGTGGATGCCGAGGCGTTCGCAGGCCTCCACGGTCCGGAACAGGTACTCGGCGCTCGGTCCCTTATGGCCGCAGGCGGCCGCGATCTTGTCCGCGATCTCGGCATCCGAGAGGCGGCCGGCGTAGCGGTCGCTGGCGCGGTTGGCCAGGAAGGTGAGCGCGGAGACGGTCCCGGCCTCCGTGGCGACCGGCAGCCAGCGGGCGACGTAGCCCCGGCCGCGCATCTCCCGCCGCCAGACCGGCATCAGCGCTTCGCGAATCTCGGCGTCCGGCAGGCGGAAGGCCACGCCCCGGCACAGGCCGCCGCGGTCGAGCGCCAGGACGAAGCCCGGCCGCTCCGGCGTCCCGCGAAACCGCCGCTGGAGCAGGCAGAACCGGCGGTGGAAGCCGCGCACCGTCCCGAGCCGACGCTCGGCCACCGGGAATTCCGGATTCCACATCAGCGAGCCGTAGGCGAAGACCCAGACGGCGCTGCCCTCGCGCCCGGCCACGATCTCCTCAAGGCCCGGACGCAGTTCCGTGTCCGACAGCACGGCGAGGGCGCTCGGGTCGTCGGGCACCGGGACGGAATGGGCGCGGGCGATCAGGTCGAGGCTGAGATCGAGGGTGCGGGCCAGGGGGCGGTCAGGGGGCATGCCCCTCAACGCAGCGTCCTCACCGGGCGTTGCCCAGGGCGTCGAGCTCAGGGAAGGGGCGGGTGCGATGCCCGGTGCAGACCTCGTCGTCGTCGAGCACCGTGAGCCGGTCGGCCTCGTAGCGCAAAACCACCTTGGGCTTCTCGGGCTTGCCGAAGGTGCGGCCGTACATGTGGCCCGTCACACAGTAGATCACCTTGCCGCTCTCCTCGATCGGCCCGGCGATCCGGCTGCCCGCGAACCGCACCGGCAGCAGCGACACCGAACCGAAATCGACCTGCTTCAACGCCAAAGCGGCGATCCGCTGAAGGAGAGCCGGGGCGGGCGCATCGTCCGAGGCCGTCTTGCGCGGGGCGGCCTGTGCCCCGGCGGCGGCAAGGAGAAGCAGAGCGGCGAGGGCGACGCGGGGCGGCATGCGCCGACGCTACCCGCACAAGGCTGCCCGGGGCTGGAGCGCGCGGGCGGCGCCGGACGGCGCGAATGCCTATATGAGGGGATCCAGCGAACCGCGCCCGCCGCGCCCCTCTCACCCCCGCGACGCGACTTTCGATGCAATGGACCGACGACGCCCTGGTGCTCGGCCTGCGCCGGCACGGGGAGAGCAGCGTCATCCTGGAGGCGATGACCGAGTCCCACGGGCGCCATCTCGGCCTCGTGCATGGCGGGCGCTCGCGCCGGATGCAGCCGGTGCTCCAGCCCGGCAACCGGGTCCGCCTGACGTGGCGCGCGCGCCTCGACGAGGGCCTCGGCGCCTTCGCGGTCGAGCCCCTCGAATCGCAGGTCTCGCGGCTGATCGGTTCGAGCCTCGCGCTCTACGGCATCGGCCACCTCGCGGCTCTTCTGCGGCTGCTCCCCGAGCGCGACCCGCATCCGGAACTCTACGCGGCGGCGGGAATCCTCGTCGAACACCTCGACGATCCGGCCATCGCGCCGCCCCTGATGGTGCGGTTCGAATTGGCGATCCTGTCGGAACTCGGCTTCGGCCTCGACCTCACCGCCTGCGCGGCCACCGGCGGCAACGACGCCCTGGCGTATGTCTCGCCGAAGAGCGGCCGGGCGGTCAGCGCCTCGGCGGGGGAGCCGTATCGCGACCGCCTGCTGGCGCTGCCGACCTTCCTCCATGCGGGGGGGTCGCCCGGTCCGGACGGCGTTGCGCAAGGGTTTACCTTGACGGGATACTTCCTCGACCGGCACGTCTGGGGTCCGCGTGGCCTCGGAATGCCCGAGGAGCGGACGCGATTCGTTGCGCTCGGCCGCGAGGCCGGTTAATGTTCGCGTTCTGTTCTGATCACCGCCGGCTGTCGGACCGGGGCCGCAGGCGAAGCCCGGAATCCCGATCCCTCGCGCCGCCCGATGCGTAAGGCGGCGGGCGGCGCGTCGGAATTCCACGCTCCGCCGCGCTCCGGACCGGTAGCCCGGTCGGCACTGTCGATAAGAAGTTGAGGAGCCGTCATGGGCCAGCCCTTCGAGCCGCCGTCCGGCGACGGGATCGAGAGCGTCGAGCTGAAATCCGCGCTGGAGGAGCGCTACCTCGCCTACGCGCTCTCCACGATCATGCACCGGGCGCTGCCGGATGCCCGCGACGGGCTGAAGCCCGTGCACCGGCGCATCCTGTACGGCATGCGGCTGCTCCGGCTCGACCCGAACACCGCGCACAAAAAGTGCGCCAAGATCGTCGGCGACGTGATGGGCGATTTCCACCCGCACGGTGACCAGGCGATCTACGACGCGCTGGTGCGGCTCAGCCAGGATTTCGCCCAGCGCTACCCGCTGGTCGATGGCCAGGGCAATTTCGGCAACATCGACGGCGATGGCCCGGCCGCCTACCGCTACACCGAGGCGCGGCTGACCGAGGTCGCGCGCCTGCTCCTCGACGGGATCGACGAGGACACGGTCGATTTCCGCCCCTCCTACAACGGCGAGAAGGAGGAGCCGATCGTCCTGCCGGCGGCCTTCCCGAACCTGCTCGCCAACGGCAGCCAGGGCATCGCGGTCGGCATGGCGACCTCGATCCCGCCGCACAACGCCGCCGAGCTGTGCGACGCGGCGCTCTACCTGATCAACCACCCCGAAGCGACCTCGGGTCAGCTCGCCAAGTTCGTGCAGGGGCCGGATTTCCCGACCGGCGGCATCCTGATCGACTCGCCCGAATCGGTCGCCGAGGCCTACCGGACCGGCCGCGGCGCCTTCCGGGTCCGCGCCCGCTGGCACAAGGAGGATCTCGGCCGCGGCACGTGGAACATCGTGGTCACCGAGATCCCCTACGGGATCCCGAAGGGCCGGCTGATCGAGAAGATGGCCGAGCTGCTGCAGGAGAAGAAGCTGCCGCTGCTGGCCGACGTGCGCGACGAATCGGCCGAGGACGTGCGCGTCGTGCTGGAGCCGCGCTCGCGCACGGTCGACCCGGTGATCCTGATGGAATCCCTGTTCCGGCTCACCGAGCTGGAGGCGCGGATCCCGCTCAACCTCAACGTCCTGGTCGGCGGCCTCGTGCCGAAGGTGATCGGGCTCGCCGAGTGCCTGCGGGAATGGGTCGACCACCGCCGGGTGGTGCTGCAGCGCCGCTCGCGCTACCGGCTCGGGCAGATCGACCGGCGCCTGGAGATCCTCGGCGGGTTGCTGATCGTCTATCTCGACCTCGACGAGGTGATCCGCATCATCCGGGAGGAGGACGAGCCCAAGGCCGCCCTCATGGCGCGATTCGAGCTGACCGAGCTTCAGGCCAACGCCATCCTCGACACCCGCCTGCGCTCCCTGCGCAAGCTCGAGGAGATGGAGCTGAAGCGCGAGTTCGACGCGCTCACCGCCGAGAAGGCCGAGATCGACGCCCTGCTGGCCTCCGAGCCGGCGCAGTGGAAGGCGATCCAGGCACAGATCCGCGCCGTGAAGAAGACCTTCGGGCCCGAGACCAAGCTCGGCAAGCGCCGCACGGAGCTGGCGAGCCCGCCGGATGTCGGCGGGATCGACTTCACGGCGGCGCTGGTCGAGCGCGAGCCGATCACCGTGATCGTCTCCACCAAGGGCTGGATCCGGGCGTTGAAGGGTCACGTGGCCGACCTCTCGGGTGTGGCGTTCAAGGGCGACGACACCCTGAAGATCGCCTTCCCGACCGAGACGACCCAGAAGATCCTGCTGCTCGCCACCAACGGCAAGGTGTTCACGCTCGAAGCGTCCAAACTGCCGGGTGGGCGCGGCTTCGGCGACCCGGTGCGGCTGATGGCCGACCTCGACGACGGCACCGAGATCGTGGCAGCGCTGCCCTACCGGCCGGAGACCAAGCTGCTGATCGCGGGTTCCGATGGGCGCGGCTTCGTGGCGCCCGCCGACGCGCTGGTGGCCAACACCCGCAAGGGCAAGAGCGTGCTCGGCCTCGACGGCGACGCCACGGCCGCGGTGCTGGTGCCGGCGGACGGCGACCACGTGGCGGTGGTGAACACCGAGAAGCTGCTGTTGATCTTCCCGATCTCCGAGGTGGCGGAACTCGCCCGCGGCAAGGGCGTGCGGCTCCAGCGCTGCCGCAGCGGCGGGCTCTTGGACGCGCACGTGTTCAAGCTGGCCGACGGCCTGCCCTGGCAGGACGGCTCGCCGGAGGGCCGGCTCGCCAACGCGGCGGTGCTGGAGAAGTGGCTCGGGCACCGCGCCGAGGTCGGGCTGATGATGGCGCGCAGCTTCCCGAAATTCGAGCGGTTCGGGCGGTGAGGCAGAGAGAGGGTGACGGGCTGCCGACCCGCGCCCTCATCCTGAGGCGACCGCGTCTGCGGGCCTCGAAGGACGCATATGCCATCCTCCGGCGCCTCGGGATCAAGGGCGGGTGCGATGTGTCCTGTGTCGGTGCGAACGCTGATCCAACCAGAGCGCACCCAGGGCCAGCACGCCCCCACCGATCGGGACAGCGAGCAAAAGGAGAAGCTGGGCTGTCGTCATGGGCGAAGGTTCCGCAAGGCGTGCCTCACAACCCAATGTATGACGCCACTCATGATCCAGCAAATCGCCATCGCGACGAGTACGGGCGCGAAGTGAGGGCTATCCGATAGCGCAGTCGAGATGAACGGCGCGAAACCACAGCGAAGATCGCGACAGCGAGACCATTGGCGTAGGTCGACGTGAATTTGATGCGCTCGTTCGCGACGAGCTTCTCGCGCGCGTCCTCGTCCTCGTCCGACATCGAATCCAAGCCCTCGGCCGGTCATGGAGTTAGCCCACCCTGGCGATACGGTGAAGGACGGGGCCGCTCGCTTCACCGCCCCTTCACAGCCGCCTCGTCCGCCGCCCAGAGGTGCTGCGCCGCGTAGGCCCGGTACGGCCGCCACGCCTCGGCCCGCGCCAGGAGCGTCGCCGAACTCGGCCGCCCGGTGCCGGTCTCCAGCGCCCGCAGCAGGCCGACATCACCCACCGGCAGGGCGTCGGGCAGCTTGAGCGCCCGTATGGCGATGTACTGCGCGGTCCACGGCCCGATCCCGCGGATCGCCGTGAAGCGCAGCACCGCGTCCTCCAGCGACTCGGCCGGGGCGAACAGGTCGGGATCGGCGAGCGCCGCCGCCGCCAATGCCCGGATCGCCGCACCGCGGGCGCGCGGCATGTTCAGGGCGAGGGCGACATCCGCCTCGACGAGATCGGCCGGCGCGGGGAAGACATGGGTCAGGCCGCCGACCGGTGCGGCGAGCGGCGTCCCGAAGGCCGCCACCAATTTCCCCGCCAGCCCGATCGCGGCGGCCACCGAGACCTGCTGGCCGAGGATCGCCCGGCAGCCGGTCTCGAACGGGTCCCAGGCGCCGGGCAGGCGCAAGCCCGGCCGGGCCGTCACGAGGGGCGCAAGAACCGGGTCCCCGGCGAGGCAATCCGCGATCGCGGCGGGATTCGCGTCGCAGTCGAACAGGCGGCGCAGGCGGCCCGCGACGGCCGGCGCGTCGTCGGCTTGGACACCGTGGAGCGTCGCCCGCAGGCCGTCGCCGCCCGGCTCGACCGTCACGAGGCCGTGCCGTCCCGCGACGCTGATCGTGCGGGCGTAGGCCGCCGCGGGGTCCGTCGTCTCGACGCCGGGAATCGCCCGCTTGGCCAGGAAGGCGCGGATCGCCGCCCAGTCGTAGGGTGGGCGGTAGGGCAGGCGGCGTTCGATCACCTCCGCAAACGCGAAGGGCGGCCTCTCGGCCGCCCCGCTGATCGTGTTTCGGGACAGGTCCCGCCTCAGCCGCGCTGGTCCACCGGCACGTAGTCGCGCTGGGCCGGGCCGACATAGAGCTGGCGCGGGCGGCCGATCTTCTGCGAGGGATCCTCGATCATCTCGGCCCACTGGGCGATCCAGCCGACCGTGCGCGCCACGGCGAACAGCACCGTGAACATGTCGGTCGGGAAGCCCATCGCCTTGAGGGTGATGCCCGAGTAGAAATCGATGTTCGGGTAGAGCTTCTTCTCGATGAAGTAGTCGTCCTTGAGGGCGATCTGCTCCAGCTCCATGGCGACGTGGAGCAGCGGATCGTCGGTCTTGCCGAGTTCCTTCAGCACCTGGTGGGTGGTGCTCTGCATGATCCGGGCGCGGGGATCGTAGTTCTTGTAGACCCGGTGGCCGAAGCCCATGAGGCGGAACGGATCGTTCTTGTCCTTGGCCTTGGCGACGTACTTGCCGACGTTCTCCGGCGTGCCGATCTCCATCAGCATCTTCAGCGCCGCCTCGTTGGCGCCACCATGGGCCGGCCCCCAGAGGCAGGCGACGCCGGCGGCGATACAGGCGAACGGGTTGGCGCCCGAGGAACCGGCGAGCCTCACGGTCGAGGTCGAGGCGTTCTGCTCGTGGTCGGCGTGCAGGATGAAGATCTTGTCGAGGGCCTTGGCGAAGACCGGGTTGACCTCATACTCCTCGCACGGAACAGCGTAACACATCCGCAGGAAGTTCGAGGTGTAGTCGAGATCGTTCTTCGGATACACGAAGGGCTGGCCGATCGAGTACTTGTAGGCCATCGCCGCCAGCGTCGGCATCTTGGCGATCATGCGGATCGAGGCGATCATCCGCTGGCTCTCGTCCGTGATGTCGGTCGAGTCGTGGTAGAAGGCCGAGAGCGCGCCGACCGAGGCGACCATGACGGCCATCGGGTGCGCATCGCGGCGGAAGCCGGTGAAGAACCGGTTCATCTGGTCGTGCACCATGGTGTGGCGCGTGACCCGGTAGTCGAAATCGGCCTTCTGGGCGGCGGTCGGCAGGGCGCCGAACAGCATCAGGTAGCAGGTCTCGAGGAAGTCGCCCTTCTCGGCGAGCTGCTCGATCGGGTAGCCGCGGTAGAGCAGCACGCCCTCGTCGCCGTCGATGTAGGTGATCTTCGATTCGCAGCTCGCCGTCGAGGTGAAGCCCGGATCGAAGGTGAAGGCGCCGGTCTGGGCGTAGAGCTTGCCGATGTCGATGACGTCCGGCCCGATCGTGCCGGATTTGACCGGCAATTCGATCGTCTTGCCGTCCACGGTGATGGTGCTGGGTGCGCTCATGGATCGTGGACCCTTCTCTGGCGACGTGGCGGATGCCGAACTCGGGCTGTGCCGAATCGGCCCCGGGGGCCTCAAGCACCCGCGTTATGCTGCGGGTGCTCACAGGCATGGGTTACCCAAACGGCACTGCAGCAGCAACGGGGTCGGTGACAACCGGACCCCGACGCCAAGCGAATTCGTTAAACGAATCCCACCAAGCGAAATCCGGGCCGCAACCGGCGGTTCCCGGCCGGACAGGCGGCCTCAGCCCTGCGGCGCCTGATCGCCGATCCGGGCCAGGGTCTCGTCCCGGCCGAGCACCGCCATCACGTCGAACAGGGGCGGGGAGGTGGTCCGGCCGGTGAGCGCCGCCCGCAGGGGCTGGGCCACCTGCCCGAGCTTGCAGCCCGCCTCCTCCGCGTACTGGCGCACGGCACCCTCGGTCGAGGCCGCGCTCCATTCAGGCAGAGCCTCCAGGGCGGGCTTCACCCCGGCGAGGCGCGCGCGGCCCTCGTCGGAGAGGAGGGCGCGGGCCTTGTCGTCGAGGCTCAACGGGCGCTGCGCATAGAGGTAATAGGCGCTGTCGAGGAGCTCGATCAGGGTCTTGGCCCGCTCCTTCAGACCCGGCATGGCCTGGGTGAGCTTGGCCTTCAGGTCCGGCGGCAGCGGCGCCGACAGGCCGCGCTCCGGCCCGACCTGCGGCAGGATGGTCTCGATCGCCGCCACGAGGTCGGCATCGGCGCTGCCGCGGATGTAGAGGCCGTTGAGGTTGGCGAGCTTGGCGAAGTCGAACCGCGCCGCCGAGCGCCCGACCGAGCCGAGATCGAAGGCCGCGATCATCTCCTCGGTGGAGAACACCTCCTGGTCGCCATGGCTCCAGCCCAGCCGCACGAGGTAGTTGCGGAGCGCGGCCGGCAGGTAGCCGAGATCGCGATAGGCCTCGACGCCGAGGGCCCCATGGCGCTTCGAAAGCTTGGCCCCGTCGGCCCCGTGGATCAGCGGGATGTGGGCCATCTTCGGCACGTCCCAGCCCAGCGCGGAGAAGATCTGGGTCTGGCGCGCCGCGTTGGTCAGGTGGTCGTCGCCGCGGATCACCTGCGTGACGCCCATGTCGTGGTCGTCGACGACGACGGCGAGCATGTAGGTCGGCGTCCCGTCCGAGCGCAGCAGGACGAGGTCGTCGAGATCCTTGTTGGCCCAGGTCACGCGACCCTGGACGGCGTCCTCCACCACGGTCTCGCCCTCGGTGGGCGCCCGCAGGCGGATGACCGGCTTGACGCCGGCCGGCGCCTCGGAGGGGTCACGGTCGCGCCAGCGGCCGTCGTAGCGCGGAGCCCGGCCCTCGGCGCGGGCGGTCTCACGCATCTGCGTGAGTTCCTCGGCGGTGGCGTAGCAATGATAGGCGCGGCCTGCGGCCAGCAGTTCCTCGGCCACGGCCCGGTGGCGCTCGGCCCGGGCGAACTGGAACACCACGTCGCCGTCCCAGTCGAGGCCGAGCCAGGTGAGTCCGTCGAGGATCGCGTCGATCGCGCCCTTGGTGGAGCGCTCCCGGTCGGTATCCTCGATGCGCAGCAGCATCTTGCCGCCCGTGTGGCGGGCGTAGAGCCAGTTGAACAGGGCCGTCCGGGCCCCGCCGATATGCAGGTAGCCGGTGGGCGAGGGGGCGAAGCGCGTGACGACGGCTGAGGACATCGGTCCGGTATGTTCGGGGCGGGGCGGGGAGCGCGAAAGGGTGAGCGCGACTGGAGCGGGCTCGACAGGGCGCACGTAGCACGAAGCGCCGCCTGTAGCACGGGGCCGCGGATGCGTTAAGAATCAGCCGGGGAATCGCCCGGCCGCCGACGACAGGTCGCGCGGATCGGGGCAGGGGCAATGCGGCGGATCGGCGCGAGGCTGACGGGGGGCGCCCTGGCGCTCACCGGCCCGCGCGTGCCTGCGCTCCCGGCGTTCCGCCACTGGGTGGCCGATGGCCTCACCCGGGAGGCGGAGCAGCGCCGCCTGTTCCCCTGGCTGGCGGTGGCGTTCGGGGCCGGGATTCTCGTTTACTTCGGCGCCGCTGACGGAACGCCGATCCTGGCCGCGCCGCTCATCGGGGCCGCCCTGGCGCTGGCGCCGGTGCCGTTCCTGGGGGCGCGGCCGGTGGCGATGGCGCTGGCGCTGGCAGCGGGCTTCGCCTTCCTCGGCTTCGCGGCGGCGACCTGGCGGGTCGCGCAGGTGGCCGCGCCGATCCTGGCCCGGACCACGATCGGACCGCTCACCGGGACGGTCGAGGCCCTCGACGAGCGCGAGGTCGGCGCGCGGCTGGTGATCCGGGTGGAGAGCTTTGCCGGGCTCGGACCCGAAGCGCGGCCGGTGCGGGTGCGGGTCTCGTTCCGCAAGACGCCGATCCCGCGGCCCGGCGAGACCATCGCGGCGACCGCCCGCCTGCTGCCGCCCCCGGAGGCGGCCCGGCCCGGCGGCTACGACTTCGCCCGGGACGCGTATTTCCAGGGGATCGGCGCGGTCGGCTCGCTCCTCGGGGCAGTGACGGTGCGGGCACCCACGGAACCGCCGCCCCTGGGCCTACGCCTCGCCGCGTTGCTGGACGAGGCCCGCAACGCCCTGACCCGCCGGATCGCGGAGTCCGAGGGCGGGCAGGCGGGGGCGGTGGCGGCCGCCCTGGTGACCGGCAAGCGGGGGCTGATCGGCCCGGCCACCAACGACGCCCTGCGCGCCGCCGGCATCTACCACGTGGTCTCGATCTCGGGCCTTCACATGGTGCTGGCCGCCGGCGTCGTGTTCTGGCTGGTGCGGGCCGCCCTCGCCCTCGTGCCGTTTTGCGCCCTGTTCTGGCCGATCAAGAAGATCGCGGCCAGCTTCGCCATGGTGGGGGTGAGCGCCTACTGCGCCTTCTCGGGCTGGGACATCGCCGCCGAGCGCTCGCTGATCATGACGCTGATCATGCTGGGGGCGATCCTGGCCGACCGGCCGGCCCTGTCGATGCGCAACCTCGCGCTCGCCGCCCTGATCGCGCTCGCCCGCGAGCCGGAGGGGCTGCTCGGCCCGAGCTTCCAGATGTCGTTCGGCGCGGTCGCCGGGCTAATCGCCTGCGCCCGGCTGATCGACGGGCGCCTGTTCGTGCGGCCCGGGGCGGGGCGGATCGGCCGCCTCGTCGGGACCGGCCTGTCGGCGGTCACCGGGACGCTGGCGACGACGCTGGTGGCGCAGATCGCGACCGCGCCCTTCGCCACCTACCACTTCCAGACGATCCAGCCCTTCGGCCTCATCGGCAACGCGCTGACCCTGCCCCTGGTGTCGCTGGTGGTGATGCCCGCGGCCGTGATCGGGTGCCTCGCCTATCCCTTCGCCCTCGACCGGCCGGTCTGGTGGCTGATGGGGCAGGCGGTGGGCGGCATGCTGGCGATCTCGAACTGGATCGCCGGGTTCGAGCGGGCGAGCCTCGTGGTACCGGCCTTCGGCACAGGCGCGCTCGCCGCCCTGACGGCGGCCCTGCTGCTGGCGACGCTGCCGGCCTCGCGGCTGCGCTGGCTCGCCCTGCCACCCATCCTGCTGGGCCTCGGCCTGCTGGCCCGGCCGGAGCGCCACGACCTCTACGTCGACCGCCAGGGCTGGGGCGCCGCCGTGCGCGGCCCTGACGGAAGCCTCTCGGTCCTCGGCAGCCCCTCAAATTTCGTGCTGGAGCAATGGCTGAAGGCGGATGGCGACGGGCGGCGGCTCGATCGCGGGTCCGGCGCGCGCGCCGGGGGGCGCTGCGACCGGCTCGGCTGCACCGCCCTCCTGCGGGACGGGAGGCCGGTCACCCTGGTCCGCGACCGCCGGGCCTTCCCGGAGGATTGCGCCCGGGCGGCCGTGCTGATCACGAGCCTCACGGCACCGCCGACCTGTATGGGGCCGCTGGTGATCGACCGCCGGGTCCTGGCCGCACACGGGGCCGTGGCCCTTCGGGCCGACGGGGCCGGATTCACGATGCAGACCGCCCATGGCGACGGCCGGTCCGTCCCCTGGCGCCCCCGGCCCGCACCCAAAGCCGATCCCCCCGCCGAAACGGCCGGCGGCATGGCCGCGACCGAGGCGCCTCAGGCCCCGGTGGAGGCCGGCGCCGAAGCCCCGGCCGAGCCGCTTCAGTAGCGGCGCACGAGGCTGACGAGCCGGCCCTGGATCTGGACCCTGTCGGGACCCAGAACGCGGGTCTCGTAAGCCGGGTTGGCGGCTTCCAGGGCGATCGAGGAGCCACGGCGGCGCAGGCGCTTGAGCGTCGCCTCCTCGTCGTCGATCAGCGCCACGATGATGTCGCCGGTATTGGCGGTGTCCTGCTTGCGGATCACCACGAGGTCGCCGTCGAGGATCCCGGCCTCGACCATCGAATCGCCCCGCACCTCGAGAGCATAATGCTCGCCGCCCGCGAGGAAGTCCGGCGAGAGCGTGATGGCGTGGCTCTGGTTCTGGATCGCCGAGACCGGCGTGCCGGCCGCGATCCGGCCCATGACCGGGATCGAGACCGCCCGGCCGGATTCGTCGATCATCCGCGCGCTCGCCGGCATCGGCGAGGCCGCCGGCTGCCGGGACTTGCCGCCCTCCACCACGCTCGGGGTGAAGCGGCGCGGCTCGGGGGCCGGCGAAGCCGCCTGCGAGAGGCTTTCCGGAATACGGATCACCTCGATGGCGCGCGCCCGATTCGGCAGGCGGCGCAGGAAGCCGCGCTCCTCCAGGGCCGTGATCAGCCGGTGGATACCCGATTTCGACTTGAGGTCGAGCGCATCCTTCATCTCGTCGAAGGAGGGGGGAACGCCGCATTCCTGCATGCGGCTCTGGATGAACCGCAGGAGGTCCAGCTGCTTGCGCGTGAGCATCGACGGGGGCCTCGCGGCTTTGGGACCGCCCCGGGGACGGCCGCTGAAACAAATCGCGAACAGGTTAAACGTTCCGCAAGTGTTCTGCAAGAGCGTTATGGCTACGCTCTGTGCCGTCCGGCGGGATGGTTGTCGAGGCCCGTCAGCCGCGATCGGGATGCGCCCGTCGTATCGGTCTTGCGGGCCGGTGCGCAAGCTCACGCCGCCGGACAGGCCCCCGGCGCAGGATACGTGGCGGGGCGATTCGATCACCCCGTGAGCGAATCGGGACGGGGCGCGGCATGGGCGGAGTTCGACCGAGCAGACGTGGACTCCTCGCGGGTGGCGGCGTCCTGGCGGCCGCCGCACTGCTGCCGCGGGCCGCCCAGGCCGCGCCGCGGACCATCCTGAACGATGCGAGCGGCCTCAACCCGACTCCGGTGGTGCGTCACGCCAAGCTCCCGACGGGATCGACCGAAGCCCTGATCGAAGCCGTGCGCGCCGAGATCCGGGACGCCGCCACGGCGGGCCGCCCGGTCGCGGTCGGCGTCGCGCGCCACTCGATGGGCCGCCAGAGCCTCGCCCGCGACGGGACGGCACTGACCCTGGAGGGTGGCCCGATCGAGCCCGATACGGCCGCCGGCCTCTATCGGGTCGGGGCCGGGGCGCGCTGGTCGCAGGTCATCCGGGAACTCGACCGGATCGGCTTCTCGCCGGCGGTGATGCAGTCGAACAGCGATTTCGGAATCGGCTCGACCTTCAGCGTGAACGCCCATGGCTGGCCGGCGCCGCGCGGGCCGTTCGGCTCCACGGTCCGCAGCCTCCGCCTCGTCCTGGCGGATGGCAGCCTCGTGACCTGCTCCCGCACCGAGAACGCCGAGCTGTTCGGGCTGGCGATGGGCGGCTACGGCCTGTTCGGGATCGTGGTCGACCTCGTGGTCGAGATGGTGCCGAATGCCCTCCTGACGCCGACCTACGCGGTGATGCCGTCGGCCGACTTCGCCCCCGCCTTCGTGGCCGCTCTGGCGCACGACCCGCGGCTGCGCATGGCCTATGGCCGGCTCTCGGTGGCGCGGGCCGGGTTCTTCGACGAGGCGATCCTGGTCACCTACGCGGAGGCGGAGCACCCGCCAAAGGTCCTGCCCGCGGCGGCCAGCCAGGGCGCATTCACGGCGGTCTCGCGCGAGATCTACCGCGCCCAGGTCGGCAGCGAATTCGGCAAGCGCGCCCGCTGGATCGCCGAGACCCGGCTCAACCCGACGCTGGATCCGGGCCTCGCCACCCGCAACAGCCTGATGAACGAGCCGGTCGCCAACCTCGCGGCGCGCGACCGCAGCCGCACCGACATCCTGCACGAGTATTTCGTGCCGCCCGACCGGTTCGCGGGGTTCCTTGCCGCCTGCCGGCAGATCATCCCGGGCTCGGGCTGCGACTGCCTGAACGTCACCCTGCGCTACGTGGCGGCGGACCCCGACTCGACGCTCGCCTACGCGCCGACCCCGCGCATCGGCGCGGTGATGTCGTTCTCGCAGGGGCTCACCCCGCAGGACGAGGCCGCGATGATGCGCATGACCGAGGCGCTGATCGAGCGCGTCGTGGCGCTCGGTGGGGCCCATTACCTGCCCTACCGCCTGCATGCCCGGCGCGACCAGATGGCCCGGGCCTATCCGCGGCTCGACGCCTTCGTGGCGGCCAAGCGCCGGTACGATCCGGGGCTGCTGTTCCGGAACGCCCTGTGGTCGACCTACCTCGACTGAGCAAGGATCCGCCCGTGAGACTCACGCCTCCCCAGGCGGCAGCCCTCGCCTTCGCGGCCATCCTGCTGTTCGCCGCCGCCACCGACTTCATCCCGGCCTTCCGGGACGCGGAGGGCCGCGTGTTCGGCCTGTTCCGGCTCGACGTCTACAAGGACGCCCTCCACCTCGCCTCCGGCCTGTGGGCGCTCGCCGCCGCCCTGTGGTCGCGGGACGCCGCCGTGACCTTCCTGCGCGCCTTCGGGGCGATCTACCTCCTCGACGGCGTGGTCGGGGTGTTCACCGGGTCGAGTGTCCTCGACCTGTCGCTGGTCCTGAAGGGTTTTCAGGACAGCCCGCTGCTCTCGAACGGCCCGCATCTGAGCCTCGGCCTCGCCGGCGTGGTGCTCGGCTGGTGGCCGTGGCGCGGCGCCGCGCGGGTCGCCGCATGAGCGCCCGCCGCTGGCGCATGGCGATCCGCCGGGCGGGTGCCGGGCTGGCCCTCCTCGCGCTCGCCTGCCTCCTGCCGGTCGCGGCGATCGAGGGGGGCTGCACGGTCCAGCCCGATCCTGCGCTGCAGGGCGGCTCGCGGTTCGGGATCGCCGCCGCGGGCTACAAGCGTGCGGCCGGCGACAGCTACCTGACCTTCCCCGAATGGCACATCGTCTACGCCTACGCGGATCTCGCCGGGGTGACGCAGGCCTCATCGGAATCGGCCTTCGACTATTGGGCGGCCACCGCGGGCTTCTGGACCAGCCTGTGCGGGGCGACCCGGGCGGCCTCCCGCACCGGCGACGTCACGGCGGGCCAGACGGTCACCGATTACATCATCGGCCTCAGCTTCACCGCCGAGATGCTGATCCGAGGCGCCTACGAGCGCACCATCGGAGCGGTGACCGCGTGGTGGCGGGGCCCCGAACCCACGGAGGAGGACCGATTCAACGCGCGGCTGCTCGCCGACTACGCCGTGTTCCTGCGCCAGACCCCGTGGTTCCGCTACCCGTTCGACCGGGAACTGTCCCGGCTCTGGCACGAGGTGCCGTTCGTGCCGTCGGTGCGGGCGGTCGAGCGGCGCGGGGTGCTCACGCTGCAATACGGGGTGACGTGGCTCTACGCGCAGGGAATGGCGTGGCTCGCCGGGATGGACCCGGCGGTGCTCACGATCCGCAGCGTTGTGGCGGGACTCGACGCGACCGACGTGGCCGCCGATCCGCGCATCACGCTCCTCGGACCGGTCCCGAACGGCACGGGCGGCTCGGCCGCCCTGATGGAGACGCCGCGCTACCGGGCCTTCACGGAGGTCGTCCGGGGCCTCGGCGCCCGCGGCCGGACCGTGCTGGAGATCGCCGGCAACCGCCGGATCCTCACGACCGTACGCCTGCCGGCGGACCGTCCGGTTGTCCTCGACGGGGCCGAGCCGCTGTTCGCGATGCCGATCCAGTCCGAGCCGGGTTGGCGGCGCGTCGGCTACGACACCGCGGTCGAGGAACTCGCGGCGCAGATCCACGCCGTGGAGGCTCAAGGGGGCCGCTTCGAGCATGCCTACGATTACTGATCGGCATCCGCGGCGGGGCCTGCCGGTCGCCGCCATCGCGGGGGCGCTCGGCGGGTGGGTCGGCGTCACGGCCCTGACCACCCTGGCCATCCAGCCGGAGACCGTCGTGGCGTTCGGGTCGCCCATGGCGCTCGCGTCGTCCGGGGACGGCGCCCTGGTCTCGGCCGGCCGCGCCTATCTGGTGCTGCGCCCCGCCGCGCCGGGGGCGGTCCGGCGCCTCTATGCCGGGGGCGCGTGGCTGGTCCTGCCGGCGCCCGGGACCGGCTGCCTCGGGGCGCGCTGAGCGGTCGGGACAGGCGCGCCGCGCGGCGGCCCATCACCCCGCCGGCCCCGGATCGGCCCGCACCGCCGCGATGCCGGCGCCGGCCGCCCAGGCTTCGAGGTCGGCCTTGCGGATCGCCGCCGCCATCATGTCGGGGAACAGGTCCGGCGTGCAGGCGAAGGCCGGGACGCCCAGGGCCGCCAGCCGGGCCGCCAGCGCCCGGTCGTAAGCCGGGGCGCCGGAATCCGACAAAGCGAGCAAAGCCACGAACTGCACCCCGGCGGCCACGAGGCGCTGCGCGTGGCCCAGCAGCCCCTCCGTCACGCCGCCCTCGTAGAGGTCGGAGATCAGCACCAGGATCGTGTCCTCGGGCCGGGTGATGCGCGACGCGCAGTAGCCCACCGCCCGGTTGATGTCGGTGCCGCCGCCGAGCTGCACCGAGAACAGCACCTCGACGGGATCGTCGAGGGTGTCGGACAGGTCGACCACCGCGGTGTCGAACACCACGAGCCGGGTCGAGACCGCCGGGAGCGAGGCCATCACCGCACCGAAGATGCTGGCATAGACCACCGAGGCCGCCATCGAGCCCGACTGATCGATGCACAGCACCACGTCCTTCAGGGAGCCGCGGCTCCGGCGCCCGTGGCCGAGCCGGGTCTCGGGGATGATCGTGTTGTAGTCGGCTTGATAGTGGCGCAGGTTCGCCCGGATGGTGCGGTTCCAGTCGATCTCCGCGTGGCGCGGGCGCCGGTTCACCCGGGACCGGTCGATCGCGCCGTTCACCGCCTGCCGCACCGGCTCCTCGAGCTTGTGCATCAGATCCTCGACCACCCGGCGCACCACCAGCCGGGCGGTCTCCCTGGTCCGGCCGCCGAGGAGGCTGCGCATCGCGATCAGCGTCGAGACCAGGGCCACGTCGGGCACCACGGCCTCCAGCATCCCGGGCTCGGTCAGCATGCGCTTGAGATCGAGCCGCTCGAACGCATCGCGCTGCATCACCTGCACCACGGAGGCCGGGAAGTAGTCGCGGATGTCGCCGAGCCAGCGCGGCACCGAGGGCGCGGAGGCGCCGAGCCCAGCCTTCCGGTCGGAATCGTAGAGGGCGCCGAGCGCCCCGTCGATCCGCAGGTCGCGCTCGGACAGGGCGCAGCCGGTGCCGTCGGCCGGGCCGCCGCCCAGGACGAGGCGCCAGCGGCGCAGGCGCTCGGTCTCGCTCACGCGGTCTCCTCCGAGGTCGTTTTCTTGGCGACGGGCTCCGGCCCGAGGAGCAGGCTCAGGATCGGCAGCACCCGCGCGGCCCGCTCCGCGTCGAACGTGGCCCCCGGGATCCCATCGCCGGCACGTGCCCCCGCCGGCCGGGCTAAAGTCTCGCCGATGGCCCGGCGCTCGGCCGGCGCGAGGGTCGCAAAAGTCCGGCGCACCAGCGGCAGCAACTCCGAAAAGATCTCGGGCGCGAGGCCGCCGAGCCAGGAATCCACCACGGCGAGCAGGCCCCGGCCGTGGATCAGCGTCGTGCCGCTGTCCTCCAGAAAGCCCTCGATCCAGGCCGCCGCCGCCAGGGCCTCGGTCGCCCGCGACAGAGCGCGGTGCAGGCGCTCGCCCGCCTCTTCATCCGTCAGGGCGCCGCCCTCGTGGAGGAGGCGCACGGCCCGTCCGACCACCCGGCCGTGGACGTGCTCCTGATCGGCGAGCGCCCGCAGGGCGTCCCGCCAGAGTGCGGTCAGCTCCGGATCCTCCAGGAGCGCGACCGCGCCGGAGACCGCGACGATCCGCGCCTTAGCGGCGGCGGCGGCCGCGTCGTCGAGGCTCTGGCAGGCGGCGACGAGGCCGGCCGCCGCCCGCGGCAGCAGCCCGCGCACCAGGGCCAGGACCGGCGCGGTGTCGGAGGCGCGCACGGAGCCGTAGCGGGCGAGGTCCGCGAGCGGCGGCAGCGCCTCCATCAGGTCGAACACGTCCGCCGAGACCGCGGCGCGGGCGTCGAGGGCCCGGATCACGTCGCCGCTCGCCGCCCCGAGGTTAGCGTCGAGCAGCGTGCCGATCAGGGCCGCGAGCTCGGCGACGCGGGTCGCCTCCCGGGCCCTGGCGCGCACCCGCTCGGCGGCGGCCTCCGCGACCGTGCCGCCGTCGGCCGAGGCCGCCACCAGCTCGACAACCCAGTCGGGCTGCCAGGCGAGGGCCCACGCCTCCTTGAAGGTGCCGCGTCCGCGCGCATGGCGCGGCGTCCCCCAGGAGATGTCGATCAGCCGGAGCCGGTTGAGGAACTGGCTGCGGGCGAGGTCGGTCTCCTTGCGCAGGTCGAGGGTGATCTCGGCCGTCTCCGCGCCGGGCTTGAGCCGCAGGCGCCGACACTGGGCCTCGAAATCCGCCTCCACGGGGGTGCCGGCGCTGCCCGGCGGGGTCGCGCCGAGCCGCTCGCCGATCACGAGCTTGCGCCGGATCAGCGCCATCGGGGCCGGATCGGCGAAGCACAGGGTGGCGAGCGCCGCCTCGTCCAGATCCTCCAGGGCGGGCTGCGCGCGGCCGCGGAAGGCCGCAAGGGCCTCGGCGAGGCGCGCCGCCTCGATCACGGAGGCCGGCGAGGCATCGAGATCCTCACTCCGCAGCAAAGCCGCCGCCCGGGCGAGCCAGTAGGCCGCGACCCGGCCCTCGTGGTGCCACAGGGTGTCGTACCATTCGGGCGAGAGCACGCCGGCCCGGTAGCCGCTCGCCGCGGCCAGCCGCGGATAGGACCACGGCGCCCAGGCGGCCGCGACCTTGGCCTTGGGCAGACGCTTCAGGGTCGCGGTGTCGGCCGCCGCCTGACCGCGGGCGTCGTGGCGCAGCAGCGCCGGGACGTGCCATGCACCGCAGATCACGGCGATCCGCGCGAACCCGTCCCGGGCGGCGCGCCGGATGCCGGCGCGCATCTGCGCCTCGCGGGCCGCCTCCTCGGGTTCCGAATCCTGCGGCTCGGCCTCGCGCAGGGCCGTCATCGCCTCCGCGATCGCCGCGAACACGTCGCCGTCCGCGCCGCCCCGGCTCTCCACCAGGGCGTCCCACCAGCGCTCGCCGTCTGCATGGCCGGCGGCCTGCGCCAGCTCGCCCAGCGGATCGCGCCGGATCGCGGCAACCGGGTCCGGCCGATTGGTCTTATCTGTGCCCTCGGGCTCCGCAGCGGCATCCGTCCCGGCCGGGTCGCCGGCCGCTTCCGCCGCCTCCGGGGGCGTCGGCTCGGGCGGGAACCCGTCGGCGAGCCGCACGGCATGCGGCAGATCGACGAACCGGATCGGGATCCCGGCGGCGAGGCCGTAGCGCAGGGCGACCCATTCCGGCGAGAAATCCGCGAACGGGAAGAACGCGCAGGACCGCGACCGGTCCGGCCGATAGACCAAGAGCGCCACCGGCGGCTTCATGCCGGGATCGGCGGCGCGCGGAAGCAGCGGCTCGGCCTCCGGCGGGCCCTCGATCAGCAGGCAATCCGGCGCGAACCCGTCGAGCGCCACCCGCAGGGACTTGGCCGAGCCCGGGCCGTGGTGGCGGATGCCGAAGATCCGGATGTCGGCCATCGCGGATGGTCAGCCGATCTCGCGGGCGGCGCGGTAGAAATCTTTCCAGTCCGGCCGCTCCTTGACCACGGTCTCCAGGTATTCCCGCCACACGATGGCGTCCTGCACCGGGTCCTTCACCACGGCGCCGCCGATCCCCGAGACGAGGTCCCGCGCGGTCAGCCGCCCGTCGCCGAAATGGGCGGCGAGCGCCAGCCCGTTGCCGACCACGCTGATCGCCTCGGCGGTCGAGAGGGTGCCGGAGGGCTGCTTGACCTTGGCCTTCCCGTCCGCGGTCACGCCCTCGCGCAGCTCCCGGAAGATCGTCACCACCCGGCGGATCTCGGCGGCGCCCGGGGGCTCGGCGGGGATCTCGAAGGCGCGCCTGAGGGCGGCGACCCGCGATTCCACGATGGCGATCTCGGTCTCGATCGTGGCGGGCGGCGGCAGCACCACGGTGTTGAACCGGCGCTTCAACGCGCTCGACAGCTCGTTGACGCCCCGGTCGCGGTTGTTGGCGGTGGCGATGAGGTTGAAGCCCTTGGCCGCCGGCACCTCGTCGTTGAGTTCGGGGATCGGCAGCGTCTTCTCGGACAGGATGGTGATGAAGCTGTCCTGGGTCTCCGAGGGGATGCGGGTCAGTTCCTCGACCCGGGCGATCTGGCCCCGTTCCATCGCCCGCATCACCGGCGAGGCGACCACGGCCTCGGGGCTTGGCCCCTTGGCGAGCAATAGGGCGTAGTTCCAGCCGTAGCGGATCGCCTCCTCGCTGGTCCCGGCGGTGCCCTGGACGGTGAGCCGCGAGGTGCCGCAGATCGCGGCCGCCAGATGCTCGCTGACCCAGCTCTTGGCGGTGCCGGGGACGCCGAGCAGGAGGAGTGCCCGGTCGGTGGCGAGCGTCGCCACGGCGATCTCCATCAGCCGCCGGTCGCCGATGTATTTCGGGCTGATCGCGACGCCTGAGGGAAGCGGCCCGCCCATCAGGTAGGTGACGACCGCCTGGGGCGACATCTGCCAGTTCGGCGGTCGGGGCCGGTCGTCGGCGGTGCGCAGGGCCTCGATCTCCGCCGCGTAGGCCTCCTCGGCGGGCAGGCGCAGCCGGGCCGTGGCGGACGTGTCGGTCGAGCTCATCGTGGGGCGGTCTCCGAAGCGGTCTGATCGGGTGCGAAGTCGCGCCGTAGGGCGGCACGCAAGTCCAGGGTCTCGGCGAGCCGGGCGAGGGCGCTGGCCAGATATCGGTTGCCGTCCTGCGGGAACCGGTCACGCAGCGCACCGGCCGCGGCGGCGGTTTCCTGGCTCGGCCAAGCCCGCTCGGCGAGGCTGTCGATCGGGTGGGCGAGCTTCCAGGGCGGATCCGGAACCGCGCCGTGCTGGATCAGGCCGGCCAACCAGCCGAGCAGGGCGCGTGTGAACGACTCGGAGAACCGCGCCGGTGCCTGTCCGAGATGCGCGATCACGGAGGTGACCGAGCCGCCGCGGATGAGGATCGCCACCAGCGTTTCCCAATCCGCCGCCGGCAGCAGGGCCGCCGCCACCGCCCAGGCGGTCACGAGGGGTTCGGAGGGCTCGACCCCCGGGAGGCGGCCGAGGCAGGCCTCGCCCAGCACCGTGGTCAGGGCCTCGCTCCAGGCGGGATCGCCCGCGCGGCGCGCGGCGGCGAGGAGTCCGGCGCGGATCTCGCCCGACCAGTCGCTGCGCAGGGCCAATTCGATCCAGCGGCGCGGCGGGTGCTCGGCGAAGGCGTCGAGGGGGGCCGCCGCCAGGACATCCCGCAGCAGGCCGCCGCGGACCCCGCTCCCCTGCGATGCGTAGGCGCTCGGCGCGATCCCGTCCCGGGCCAGGGCCGGATCCTCCTCCGGCAGGGTGACCACCAGGGTGTAGGTGGTGCGGAACAGCTTGCGCCGGCCCTCGATCCGCAGCGCCGCCCTTGCCCGGGCCGCCATGCGGGCCGCGAATTCCGAGCCGGTCAGGCGGGGCAGCAGGCGCTGCGCCTCCGTGCGGACCCCGACGGCGCGGTCGTCCAGGCAGGCTTCGAGGAACGGGCCGTCCGCCTCCGACAGGCCGACCGCCAGGGCCGCCACGAAGCGCGCGCGCAACTCGGCCTTCTCGGCGCGCCAGCCGGCTTCGAGGGCCGCGCGGGAAGCGGCAGCATCGCGGGCGCGGAAGGCGCGGAAGGCGGCCTCGCGCTCGGCCGGGGTGCCGTCGGTCCAGTCTGGCTCCCCCGCGGCGGCTTCCGGCCCGGTCCCGCCCGCTGCGGCCCGGTCGAGCCAGGCGAGTTCGGCACCCGCGACCCGCCCGATCGGCTCCGGCAGATCGCTGCGGCGGGCCGCCAGCGCCGGCAGCAGCCAGGCTGGGGCCCGCAGCCCCGCCGCGCCCGCGAGATCGCACCATTCCGCCAAGCGCTCGCGGTTCCCCGTGGATAGGAGCACGGCGAGGCGCGAGGCCGCCGCGGGCGGGCATTCGGGGCCCGCGGGCGGCCGTTCAGCCACCGGCACCAGCGCCTCCGGGCCGAAGCCGGCTCCGGCGAGGTGGTGGATGCCATGGGCGGCGAGCCGCGCCAGCAGGGCACCACCGGCATCGGCGCCCGGATCGATTTCGACGGGCGCGTCGCCGACGCGGCCCGGCCCGGCCCGGTCGGCGCCGAGCAGGGCGGCCGCCAGGGTCGGCTCCCAGGCATCCACGGCCGGTCCGGGTGTGACGGCGTCCATCAGGCCGCCCGCAGCAGGATCGGGCGCGGATCCTGCGCCGGGACCGCGAAGCGCCGCCCGGCCGCCGCCACGGCCAGGACCTGGAGGCCGAAGCCGTCATAGAGGCCGAACAGGTCGACCGGATGCCCGGCCGACACCGCCAGCACCGCCGGGAGATGCGGATCGGCCCGCAGGGGCAGGCAGCCGGTGGCATCCCCCGCCGCCAGACCGACTTCACCCGCGAGATGCCCGAGCCGCACGCCGGCCACGCAGACCGGCCACGTCTCGATCCATGGAGCCCGGGCGAGAACACCCGAAAAGGTGTCGTGCGCCTGCGCGACCGTGCCGCCCGCCGGCAGGGCGGCGGCACTGGCCACGACCGTGCCCTCGCGAAAGGCCGCCCGGAGAGGCGGATCCCCCGGATGGAAGGCGAGGCTCCCGGCATGATCCTGGCCCGGGGACGGCGCGAGCGGCAGGGTGGCCCCGGCGGCGGCGAAGTCGATCACCTGGGCGGGCTGGCCGGTCCTGCGGCCCACGAACCAGACGGTGCGGACCATCAGCCTGTCCTGCTCCGCGACGGTATGGGCGAGGACGGCCCATTCGTCGGACATGCCCGGGCGGGCGGCCAGTTCCTCGGCGCTCACGGGAAAGCCGATCGCGGCGCGCACGCCGGCGGCCTGCTCCGGCGCCAGGGCGTCGAGGCGGCGGGCGGCCCGGACCAGCAGCGCGAGCCGGCCCACGCCGAGCGCCAGGGCCGCCTCGGGGGCGGCGGCGCCGGGCCGGGCGCCCGCGGCGGCGAGGCCCGGCAGGGCCCGCACCCGCCGGGCGAGGCCGGGGGCCTGCCCGTCCACGAGGCGCCCGGCCATGCCGTCCCAGTAGGCATAAGGCTCGGCCCGGGCCGCCGCGAGGCCGCGCCGCATCAGGTCGCGCAGCCACAGGTCGAGCTCGTCCAGGGCTCCGGCGACCTTGGCGTCGCGGGCCTGCCGGCGCCGGTCCTGGGCGCGGGCGTCGAGCGGCTTGGCGCCCGCCTTGGCCGGCGGCGCGGTCCGGCTCTCCCGTCCGCGGATCCAGGCGGCGACCCAATCGGGCGGCTCGGCCTCGGGCGGCGCCCCGGCGGCCGCGACCAGCATCAAACCGATCGCGTGCTTGCACGGAAATTTCCGGCTCGGGCATGTGCATTTTGCCGCCGGCCCGGACGGATCCGCCACCGTTCGGTAGGGGGTGGCGGCGCTGCCCTTGATCTCGCCCCAGATCACGGTGCCGGCGCGCCCGAGCCCCTGCCACTGCGCCGGCTTCGCCTGATCCTGGCCGGCCCTGCGGCTGGCCGCGTCCGGGGCGAGGGCGAGGATCTGATCTGCGGACAAAGTCATGCGATCGAGGTCATCGTCCCGATTCGGCGCCAACGTTGCGAGGTTAGAAGATGACCCGGGGCTTGGGAAGCGTCGCCGCACGAACCGACCGGAAAATCTCTGCCCGCTCGGCTCGAATGGAAGTGTTGATCGCCGATGTCGACAAACAAACAGGCTGCACAACGGGCGGCGCTGCGGATCGTCATTGCAGATCGCACAATCGATCGGCGCACGATGCTTGCAGATCACCATCGGCTCGCGGATCGATGCGCCGATATCGGCCTGCGGCGACCTGTCCGAGCGCGGGCGGCCCCGATCACAAACGGATTGACGGCACAAGCGGAGCCGTTTCAATGCATGCCGTGCCCCGCCGGGGAGCGCGGCGGGGCGAGATCGGGCTTGGGATGACGAGGATGCGAACGCGCGCGGCTCCAGGGTCCCTACGGCTCGCCCTCGGCGCCCTGATCCTGGGCTCGGCGCTCGCCGGCTGCACGACCGGATTCGCCTATATCTCGCGCAACTACGTGGCGCTCACGCCGCAGGTGGTGACGATCGGCTGCAAGGAGCCCTACGAGGTCTACGACAACCGGCAATTGCGGCGGATGCTGATCGTCTCTAACGCCCTGCGGGAATATGCCGGCTGCAATCTCAGCGAGGTCCGGATCGATCCGGAGCCGGCGGCGACCCGGGTGACGCGCTTCCGCACGGCCGCCCGCGCCTATCTCGACGAGACCGTGCGGGAGGATTGCCGGATCACCGGCGAGACCGTGTTCGATCCGCTGAAGTCCGAGTTCGCCTACGCCTGCGACGCGCCGGTCGAGAGGCGCGGGACGGTGGTGCCGCGCCTGCCGGGCCGCAACCCGGGCCCGGCCCAGCGCTGAGCCGCCTCAGGCGCTCGGCTTCGGGAAGGTGCGCTCGGCGGCGTCCCCGGCCGCCGCCAGGAGGGCGCGGGCGAAGGCGCGGGCCTCCGCCCGGTCCAGCACGATCGCGGCGGTGACCGGCCCGCCGCCGAGGTCGGACAGGGCGAGTTCCAGCCGCACCCCCTCGGGCACCGCGCTCGCCTGGAGGCTCCAGCCAGGCCCCCGCTCCGCGCTCTCCGCCATCGCTCAACCCCTTCCGCGCCCGGGAAAACGCCGCAGGCTTCCGCCGGAACTACCCGAGTCGGGGACTGTTCCCGAGCCGTGCCCAGCGCCTCCCTGCCTCGCCTCGCGACGTTCCTCAAGACCGCGGGCCCCGGGCTCGTCGTCATGCTGGCCGACACGGATGTCGGCAGCCTGATCACGGCGGCCCAGAGCGGCGCCCGCTGGGGCTATTCGCTGCTGCTCCTGCAGATCCTGCTGATCCCGATCCTCTACGTCGTCCAGGAGCTGACGGTGCGGCTCGGCACCGCCACCGGCCGGGGCCATGGCGAGCTGATCCGGGAGCAGTACGGGGCGGTCTGGGCCTGGATCTCCTATGGCGGCCTCGTGGTCGCCGGGATCGGCGCCATCGTGACGGAATTCTCCGGCATCGCCGGCATCGGCGACCTGTTCGGGGTGCCGCGCCTCGTCAGCCTCGGCCTGCCGGCGCTCCTGCTCCTCGGTCTGGTGTTCACGGGCAGCTACCGGCGCGTCGAGCGGGTCGCGATCGTGGTCGGCCTGTTCGAGCTGGTCTTCATCGGCCTCGCCATCGCGGCGCGGCCGAACGTGGGCGAGATCATGTCGTCCTTCGCCCACATGCCGCTCGGGGACGGCCAGTTCCGGGTGCTGATCGCGGCCAATATCGGCGCGGTCATCATGCCGTGGATGATCTTCTACCAGCAATCGGCGATCGTCGACAAAGGCCTCGGCTGGGACCACGCGCGGAACTCGCGGCTCGACACCATCGTGGGCGCCGTGATCTCGCAATGCGTGATGGGGGCGATCCTGATCGCGGCCGCCGCCACGATCGGCAAGGCCGGGCAGGGGACCAAGGACGGCCTGCAGACCGTGGGCGACCTCGCGGGTGCCTTCACGCCGGCTCTGGGGTCCTGGCTCGGGCAGGTGGTGTTCGGGGTCGGGATCATCGCGGCCGCCTTCGTGGCGCTGAACGTCGTATCGCTGGCGCTGGCCTGGGGGTTCGGCGACGTGACCGGGAAGGCGCACTCGTTGGAGCAGTCACCCCGGGAGGCGCCGGCCTTCTACGGCGCCTTCACGCTGGTAGTGGTGGCCGGCGCGGTGGCCGTGCAGCTGGTTCCGAATCTGGTGGCGCTCAACATCGCGGTCGAGGTGATGAACGCCCTGCTGCTGCCGCTGGCGCTCGGCCTGCTGATCCTGCTCGCCACCCGGGCCCTGCCGGAGGGCAAGCGCGTGGACGGCGCCTACAAATGGGTGGTCTACGCGGTCTCGGGCGTCACGATCGCCTTCGCGCTGGTCGGCGTGCTCGACGCGGTCGGACTGCTCTGAGGCGATTGACGCGGGCGGCGCGATGATGTCTCCCGCGGGCTCCATCAGGTGGAGTCGACACATGCAAGAGATCTGGTTCCGCACGGGCGAGGCCACGGTGCTGGCGGCCGAGGGCCAGTACACCGACGCCATGCCGGAGGTGCTGATCGGCTCCGTCCGCGGGCCGGTGGGCCAGGCCTTCGCGTCGATGATGGGGCAGGTGCAGGGCCACACCCGGATGTTCGTGGTGCGCGACCTCAACCAGCTCGTGCGCCCCGCCACGATGATGACCACCAAGGTCACGATCCACACGGCCGAGTATGCCGAGCTCCTCGGCGGCGTGGTCCAGGCGGCCACCGGCGACGCGATCGTGGATTGCATCATCGAGGGCATCCTGCCGAAGGACGGGCTCGACGAGCTGTGCATGATCATCATGATCTGGCTCGATCAGCGCTGCGCCGAGGACGACAACCTCGACCAGAAGGACCTGTACCGGACCAACTATGAGGCGACGAAGCTCGCCATCGCCCGCGCCCTCAAGGGCGAGCCGACGGTGGACGAGCTGATTGCCAACCGGAAGACCGTGAAGCACTACGCCCTGGACGGCGTGATCGAGTACTGATCAGGCCTGCGCCACGGGCGTGCGGGCGTAGAGATCGGCCACGGCGCAATCGAGGCCGAAGCCGGGGAGGGCCAGACGGTCGTCCCCGGTCAGGCGGGTGCGGGTCCAGGTCTCGCCGCTGCGTATCGAAAGGGCCAGCGCGCGACTCTTCTGCTCGATCAGGAGCACGGCCTGACAGAGCGGCAAGGCTTCGTAGCCGGCGCGCTTGACGTCGATCTTCGTCTGGCGCGTGCCGGGCAGCGTCCGGTGGTCGCTCGGCGAGAGGATCTCGGCGGCCAGATAACAGCCGTCAACGACGTTGCGGTCAGGCTCGATGGCGGCCGCGTCGATGACCGCGACGTCCGGGACATAGGTATGGCCCGTGATGAACGGTCTGAGGTCAATGGCGGGATCGTGGATGGCGATCCACGGGGAGCCCGACCGTTCCAGAGCTTCGTTCAGGAGGCGCTGGAGATTTACGACAATGACCTGATGGATGAGGCTCGGCCGAGCCTGCATCACGATCTGGCCCTCGATAAGCTCCCACTTCTCCTCATCGGGGCGCGTCTCGATGAAGTCCCAGAATCCCCGATGGGGATCGGTCCTGTGGACGGGCGGTGTTTCGAGAGTCGTCATGGGCAGCCCGGGCCGAGTCGACGGAGGACAAAAATTCCGCCAGCGCTCCGCCCGGTCAAGGGCGCCTCATCCCGGCGGGATGCGCCCCACCGAGCACAGGGTGCGCATCGTGGTGCTGCCCGGATCGGTGTAGCAGGAAGCCGACCAGCCGTTCTGCTGGATGAACGACTTGCGCCGCTCCGACAGCGAGGTCCGGTAGGCGTTGGCGATGATCGGCTCGACGGTCGAGGCCGCTTCGCCGACCAGGATCTCGGAGGCCACCGAGAGGTCGCGGAAGAAGGTCGCCGAGGGGGCGGGCTCGGCGGAGGTCGCCTGCACGATCGGCTCGGCCCGGCAGGTCACGTCGAACTTGATCGGCCCGGCGAGGCGGATGTCGATGCTGGGGCCCGCGCGCTTGCCGACCTTGCCGCCGATCGCCCCGGCGATCTGGCGGGCGAGGTCGTCGCACGTATCGGCCCGGGCGGCCGCACCCAGCAGTGGCAGGCAGGCGAGGGCGGCGAGGAGGCGCGGTACGGTCGAGCTCGGCATGGCGGCACTCTAGCTTCAGTGCGGCCCCTGTCGAGGGGGCAAGGCAGCCCGCATCCGGGCGAAGCTCGCGAGCCAGGCCGGCGCGACGCGCATCCCCGGCGGCACGAACTCGGCGGGCGGCGGCCGGCGCACGCAATCCTCCAGATAGGTCAGGGACTCTTCGAGCACCGTGCCGGTGAACGGCTTGGCGATCACCGCCGTGGCCCCCGCCATATCCTCGTTGAGGGCCTGGGCGTTGGCGGTCATGAACGCGGCCGTGATGCCGCCGAGGTCGCGCACGGCCTGCGCCACGTCGAGGCCCGAGGAGCCGTCGCCGAGGCGCAGATCGATGAGCACGAGTTCCGGCCGGGTCTCGTGGACGAGGGCGATGGCCTTCCGGGCGGTCATGGCCGTGCCCACGACGCAGTGGCCGGCCTCCTCCAGCATCATCTCGATCTGCATCAGGATGAGGGCTTCATCCTCGACGACGAGAATCCTGAGCGGCTCGGTCACGAGGCCTCCAGACCGCCGGCCATCTCGCGCGGCAGGCGTATGCTGACGATCGTGCCGGGATCGTTGGTCATCCAGGCGATGCTGGCGCTGAGCTGGCGGCAGAGCGTGCCGATCAGGCGCTTCCCGAAGGAGCGCTGTTCCATCACCTGGACGGGCATGCCGACGCCGTCATCGGCGATCTTGATGGTGAAGTAGGCCGAATCCGGCGCCACCGTCACGGAGAGCCGGCCGGGCCGGTCGTCCGGGAAGGCGTGCTTCAGGGCGTTGGTGATCAGCTCGTTCATCATCAGCGCCACGGGGGGCGCCTTGGCGACCGGGATCTCCACGGCCTCCAGGTCGAGATGCAGGCGGATCCGGTCGCCGGAGCCGCGGACGAGGTCGGTGGCGAGGTCGCGGGCGAACTCGGCCACGTCGAACCGTTCGACGTTGTTGGACTGGTAGAGCCGGCGATGGACCGTGCCCAGGGCCTCGACCCGGGTCAGCATCGACTCCATGGCGGTGCGCGCCGCCGGGTCGGTGATCGCCCGCGTCTGCATCGCGAGCAGCGCCGCGATCATCTGAAGGTTATTCTTGACCCGATGATCGACCTCATGGACCAGCATGGTCTGCGTGGCGAGCGCCTCGGTCAGGTCGCGGGTCCGGTGGGCGACCTCGGCCTCGAACCGGTCCTTCTCCTGCTGGACCCGCAGATGCGCGTCCACCCGGTCGGTGACGTCGAGCTGCGAGGCGAAGAAGAACAGCACCTGGCCGGCCTCGTTGACGACCGGGCTCAGATAGAGCGCGTTCCAGAACGGCATCCCGTCCTTGCGGTAGTTCAGGATGTCGATCGCGATGTCGGTGTTGGCCTCGACCGCCTCGCGGATCAGCGCGATGGCGCCACGGTCGGTCTCCTTGCCCTGGAGAAACCGGCAGTTGCGGCCCATCACCTCGTCCCGGCCGTAGCCGGTCATGCGCAGGAAGGCGTCGTTGGCGTAGACGATCGGATTGTCGTTCAGGCGCGGATTGGTGATGATCATCGGCATCCGCGTGGCGCGGACCGCGGCGGCGAACGGGTCGCCCTTGCCCTGTTCGGCGTCGAGCCGGTCTGTCTGGTGCCAAGCGTCGGGCTGTTCCATCGAACCTGCTCTCTCCTGCCCAGCGTTCGTCACCTCCGGCAATCGAATCCTGGCCGCGCTGCCGCGGCCTGCGACCTTAACGGATCAGGTGCGGCAAGAGTTCGGGACTGACATGCTTTCATTCCAAACTTAGCTAGACAGAACGCCGCACCACCCGCAATTTCAGGTTATCATCGGGCCTCAGTGGAAATCCCGGCTTCGATAGACCCGCCGGTCCTGTGCCACGCCGAAATCCGTAGTCTCGGGCGGCAGCTTCATCCCGGCCTCGCGCAGATCGCGAAGCGATGCGGTGAGATCGCGAAACCCCTCGGCTACGAGGTGGACCACCCCGTCCGCCCGCTGGATCCGGCCGCGCACGGCCAGGAACCGGGCCTGCATGGCGATGCGCCGGTTGGCCTCGAACACCGTCTTCCAGACGATCACGTTGGCGATGCCGGTCTCGTCCTCCAGGGTCAGGAAGACCACGCCCTTGGCGGTGCCCGGCCGCTGGCGGATCAGCACGAGCCCCGCCACCGTGACCCGCGCGCCCTGGGCCAGGGCAGGATCGCAATGCGCCCGGGCCGGGATCGCGCCGATCCGGGCGAGCCGCCCCCGGAAGAAGGCGACCGGATGACCCTGGAGCGACAGGCCGGTGGCGGCATAATCCTCGGCCACGGCCTCGGATTGGGCCAGGGCCGGAAGCTCCACCGCCGGCTCGTGGCGGAACAGGCCGTCATCGGCGTGCCACGCGAAGAGCGGCAGGGGCGCGTCGAGGAGATGGGCGCGGCGCTCGGATCCATCAGCTTGAGCCGCCTTGCGGGATGAGGTCCCCTCCAGGGTGCGGACCATCCAGAGGGCGGCGCGCCGGTCGAGGCCGAGCGACCGGAACGCGTCGGCCTCGGCCAGCCGCTCCAGGGCGTTGCGGGGCAGGGCGAGGGACGCCTGAAGCCCCTCGATGCTGGCATAGCCGTTGGCCCGCAGCCGCACGAGCCGGCGCATCGCGGCCTCCGGCAGGCCGCGCACGACGCGCAGGCCGATCCGCACGGCGTGCCGCGTCGGGTCGCCCGCCGGCTCCAGGGTGCAGTCCCAGTCGCTGGCGTTGACGCAGACGCCCCGCACCTCGACCCCATGGGCGCGGGCGTCGCGCACCAGCTGGGCCGGCTGATAGAAGCCCATGGGCTGGGCGTTGAGGATCGCGGCCAGGAAGACGTCGGGGTGCCGGCACTTCATCCAGGCCGAGGCGTAGACGAGGAGCGCGAAGCTCGCCGCGTGGCTCTCCGGGAAGCCGTAGGTGGAGAAGCCGCGGATCTGCGCGAAGCAGCGCTCGGCGAAGTCCTGCGGATAGCCCCGGCGGGTCATGCCGCCCACGAACTTGTCCGCAAACCCGCCGATCGAGCCGACATGGCGGAAGGTCGCCATCGCCCGGCGCAGCCCATCGGCCTCGGCCGGGGTGAAGCCCGCCGCCGTGATGGCGATCTGCATGGCGTGCTCCTGGAAGAGGGGCACGCCGTAGGTCTTTTTCAGGACCTCCTCCAGCTCGTCCGCCGGGCCGTGGTCCGGATGCGGGGCCGGGTATTCCACCGGGTCGATCCCGGAGCGGCGGCGCAGGTAGGGATGGACCATGTCGCCCTGGATCGGGCCGGGGCGCACGATCGCGACCTGCACCACGAGGTCGTAGAACTCCTTCGGCTTGAGGCGCGGCAGCATCGACATCTGCGCCCGGCTCTCGACCTGGAACACGCCGACGGAATCGGCACGCGCCAGCATCGCGTAAGTCTCGGGATCCTCCTGCGGCAGATCGGCGAGCGTCGCGTAGAAGGTGCCGTGGTCCCGCTCCAGGAAGTCGAGGCCGCGCTTGAGGCAGGTCAGCATGCCGAGCGCCAGCACGTCGACCTTCATCAGGCCGATCGCGTCGATGTCGTCCTTGTCCCACTCGATGAAGGTGCGATCCGCCATGGCGCCGTTGCCCACCGGCACGGTCTCGTCGAGGCGGCCCCGGGTCAGCACGAAGCCGCCGACATGCTGCGACAGGTGGCGGGGGAAGCCGATCAGCTGGTGGGCGAGATCCAGCGCCTGCCGGATCGCGGGATTCTCCGGGTCGAGGCCGGCCTCGCGCACGTGCTGGTCCGGCATGCCGGTGCCCCAGGAGCCCCAGACCGTGTCGGCGATCGAAGCGGTCACGTCCTCGGTCAGGCCCAGCACCTTGCCGACCTCGCGGATCGCCATGCGCGGGCGGTAATGGATCACGGTGGCGCAGAGGGCGGCGCGCTCCCGGCCGTAGCGGGCGTAGAGGTGCTGGATCACCTCCTCCCGGCGCTCGTGCTCGAAATCGACGTCGATGTCGGGGGGCTCGCCCCGGTTCTCCGAGATGAAGCGGGCGAAGAGCAGCCGGTGCTTCGACGGGTCCACCGCGGTGATGCCCAGGCAGAAGCACACTGCGGAGTTGGCCGCCGAGCCGCGGCCCTGGCAGAGGATGCCCTTGCTGCGGGCGAATTCGACGACGTCGAACAGGGTCAGGAAGTAGCGGGCGTAGTTCATCTTGGCGATGAGCCGGAGCTCCTCGTGGAGCGTCGCCGCGACGGAGGACGGAATCTCACCGGCATAGCGCCAGCGGGCCCGCTCCCAGGTGATCTCCTCCAGGTAGGCCTGCGGCGTGCGGCCCGGGGGCACCGGCTCGTCGGGATACTCGTAGTGCAGTTCCGACAGGCTGAAGTCGCAGGCCTCGGCGATCTCGACGGTGCGGGCGAGCGCCGCCGGGTGGTCGGCGAACAGCCGGGCCATTTCGGCGCCGGGCTTCAGATGGCGCTCGGCATTGGCCTCCAGGCGGTAGCCGGCCTCCCCGATCCGGCAGCCTTCGCGGATGCAGGTGACCACGTCCTGCAGCGGGCGCCGTTCGGGATGGTGATAGAGCGCGTCCGAGACCGCGACCATCGGGGCGCCGGCGGCCGCACCCAACTCGGCGAGCAGCCCGAGGCGCCGCCGCTCGTCGCCCCGGCGGGCATGGCTCGCCCCCAGGAAGGTCCGGCCCGGCGCCGCGGCGGACAGCGCCTCCAGCCGCGCCCGGAACCCATCGGACAAGCGCCGGGCGGGGGGCATGGCGATGAAGATCTGCCCCTCGGCGGCCTCCAGCATCTCGGCGAAGGCGAAGCGGCATTCGCCCTTGCGGACCCGGCGGTTGCCCAGGGTGAGCAGCCGGCACAGGCGCCCCCAGGCGTCCCGGTTCATCGGGTAGGTGACGGCCTCGAATCCCTCCTCGGTGACGAGGCGCACCCCCGGCAGGATCCGGATCGCGCTGCCCTCCAGAGCGCGGGCCGCCGCGTGGGCGCGCACCACGCCGGCCACGGTGTTGCGGTCGGCGATGCCGATCGCCGTGAGGCCGTAGGCCGCCGCCTGCACGACGAATTCCTGCGGGTGCGAGGCGCCGTGCAGGAAGGAGAAGTTCGTGGTGACGGCGAGTTCGGCGTAAGCGAGGCCGCTCACGCGAACAGCCCGTGGACGTACCACGCCGCCGGACGGTCGGGGGCGTGCGGCCCGTCGCGATAGAGCCAGAGCCGGTGCCCGGCCTCGCACTCGACGCGGTAATAGTCGCGGGGCTCGCCGGGCTCGCGCCACCACTCGGATGCGATCCGCTCCGGCCCCTCGGCATGGGCGACCCGGTGGATCTGCGCCCGCCAGCGGAAGCGCCGGGGCGGCCCCTCGGGCACGGTGGACAGCACGTCGAGAGCGGCCTCGCCCCGGGGGAACAGCACCAGGGGGCGGGGCGGGAGGTGGTCGGGCCAGGGGGAGGCGAGGGGGCATGTCATGGCACGCGCCCTCCCTCCCCCCTCTGCGGGGGAGGGTACCCTGCGAAGCAGGGGGGGAGAGGGGAGCAACGCTTCAGGCAAGGGCTCGCCCGACGTGAAGGCCGCGCCGTATTCTGCACCGTCGCTCCCCTCTCCCGACCCGCTTCGCGGGCCACCCTCCCCCGCAGAGGGGGGAGGGAGATGCGCCCGCGTCCAGCGGATGCCCTTATCCACTGACGATCCCGCCCCCCCTCCGGCCACCCAAAGAACACCCCGCTCAACCCGCTCCGGCAGATGGCTCGCCCGTGGTTCGAGCCGGAGCAGCGCCCGACCGAGCCGCTGCGCCAGGGCGTCGGCCAGGAACCCGATTCCATCGCCCGCGGATGCCGCGCCGAGATCCGTCTGGCGGGCCGGCATGGCGCCCGTCACCGTCACGGCGAGGTCCACCGTCTCGAAGCCGAAGCCGGCATCGAGGGCACGCCCCAGCCGGTCGAGGCGCAGCGACACCAGGGCGGCGACCCGCTCCGGATCGCGCTCGGGCCGGGACAGGCCGAGATCGAGGGCGCGCACGGCCCCGTCGACCCGGTGCAGGGCGAGACGCAGCGCGCAGGCGCCGAGCCCGTCCCGCTCCAACCGGGGGGCGAGCTCCGCCATCAGGTCGTGGGCGGTCCGGACGATGTCCGATTGGCGGCCGATCGGATCGAGGAAGCCGCGGGCGGCGGCATAGTCGGCCGCCTCCGTGAGCGGCGCCAGGGGCTCGGGCCGGCGCGCCAGGGCCTGATCGAGCCGCAGCAGCAGCGCCGCGCCGAACCGGCGGGCCAGCGGTCCGCGGGGCAGGGCGTCGAGGTCGCCGATCCGGCGCAGGCCGAGCCGCTTCAGGCCCGCCACCGTACCGGGATCGAGGCGCAGGGCCTGCACCGGCAAGCCTCGCAGCGCCCCGGCGGCCCCGCCCGGCGGCACGACGATCCGGTCGGCCGCGCCGTGGCGGGCCAGCGCGAAGGCGCCGCCGGGGGTGTCGGCGAGCGCGATCCGCGCCGGGATGTCGGCCCGCGCGAGACGGCCCGCCAGATCGTCGAGGAGGTGCGCCTCGCCGCCGCACAGATGGCTCGCCCCGGCGACGTCGATATAGAGCCCTTCCGACGCCTCGGCCGGGCCGAACGGCGCCACGACGGGCGCGTAGCGGCAAGCCCAGCGACAGAGGCGCAGCAGGGCGTCCCGATCGGCCGCCGGGTCGGCGGGGTAGACCTGGAGCGGCACGCCGATCCGCGCCCGGACCCGCCCCAGGGGCTCGCCGGGCCGCAGGCCCAGAGCCTGGGCCGCCGGATCGAGGGCGAGGAGCCGCAGGCCGCCCGGCCCCTCGGCGGCCACCGCCATTGGCCCGCCCTCAGGCGCGAGACCGGCCCGACGCAGCCGCGTCACCGGCCAGTGGCTCAGGCAGATGCAGACGATGCGCGGCATGGTCCCACTCCAGAAGCCAGTCACCGCCGCGCCCGTTGCGGCAGCGTTCGAGCCGCGCCCGCCAGCGCGGCCTGTCGAGGGTGCCGAACCGGTCCCGGGACGCGGGGGCGGCGGCGATCCGCCAGCGGGTGGCGGCCCCGTTGGGCAGCTCGGCCTCCCCGGGCCGCAGCAGCAGCAGGAGCGGCGGGTCGGGGCCTTCGGCGGCGAGTTGCAGGCGCCGGCCCGGCTTCAGCGGCAGCCCGTCCCGCAGGAGCCCGATCAGGGCCGCCAGGGCGCGGGCGTGCAGGGCCGCCTCCAGGGCGCGAAACACCTCGCCGTCGCTGCCGGCCTCCAGGAGGAGCAGGCGGCCGGGATCGAGGCCGAGACCCATCAGCCCATGGCCGTAGGGCAGGGGCTCGCCGGGGGCGGCGGCGATCAGCGCCTGCCCGGACACCCGGGACAGGTGAAGGCCACAGAGTGCGAGGGCGAAGCCGAGGGCCGCGACCCCGTCCGCGGGCCCGGCCGGCGCGATCTCGTGCGGCGGCCCGAGGGCGAGGCCGCCGCCGGGCAGGTGATCGTCGAGGGCGGGCAGGCCGAGCGGCAGGACCGGGCGCAGGACCCGTCCCTCGTCCGGCGGCGCGAGCTGCGCCCGCAGGGCCGCCAGCCGTGCCCGCGGCTCGCCGCGCGCGGGCGTCCGCCCACAATCGCGCCCAGGATCGCGCCCAGTCTCGTCCGAAGGGTCCAGCCCCATCTCCGTCGGCTCCGGTCATGACGGACGATAGGAACATAACAGGAACACGTTCAAACGGTTTCCGCGGGGCCTTGGAATCCTGCGCTCCCGCAGCAGCTTGGCCTGTGGACGGATGTGGACGCCTGTGGAATCGGCCCTCGCCGCCGGTTTCAACGGTCACGGTTGACCGCAATCGCAGAGCGAGCCCACAAGTCGGCTGCCGCGTGCCGGACGCGGTCGATACGGACTGCGCATGCGCTCAAGCCTCGCTCTCACGCTCCTGCTCGCCCTGTCGGGGGCGGCGCTGGCCCAGCAGCCGGCGGATCCTGGAAGTCCGGGCCGTCCGACACAGGCACGGGACCGGGCGAAGGCCCGGCCTGCGCAGCAGCCGAACCAGCCGATCATGGTCTACGACGCCCGCATCGAGGCCGGCGACCTGCGGATCTCGGGCTCGGTGCGCAAGCCCGGCGCCATCGTGGTGCTGGACGACGACATCTCGATCCAGGCCGACCGGCGCGGACGGTTCGTCTTCCGCCTTCCCTATCGGCCTTCGACCTGCGTGGTGACGCTGAAATCCGAACCGGACGAGCGCGAGGCGGTGGTGGCGAACTGCGCCCCCGAAGGTCCTCCGGGCCCGCCCGGCCCGCAGGGGGTCGCAGGACCACCCGGCGAGACGGGGGCGAAGGGGGATCAGGGTCCCCAGGGCGAGATGGGCCCCAAGGGCGATGCGGGCCCCAAGGGCGAAGTGGGCCCGAAGGGCGAAACGGGTGCCAAGGGCGAAGCGGGTCCGAAGGGCGATACCGGCCCCCAGGGTCCTGTTGGTCCCCAGGGCGCCCCCGGCCCGAAGGGCGAGCCGGGCGAGAAGGGGGCTTCGGGCAGCCAGGGGGCTCCGGGCTTGAGAGGTCAGGCCGGTCCGGCGGGCGGGGCGGGTGCGCGCGGCGAGGCTGGCGCCTCCGCCGCCCTGCGGCCGGTGCGGAAATCCGACTGCGCGGGCGGCTGCACCGTGACCTGCGAGGCCGGGGAGACGCTGGTCACCGCCCATTGCCTCAAGGCCGGCACGCCGACCTATGACGGGGAGGGCGCCACCTGCCCGGGGGAGGCCGCCGGGATCGTGGGCTTCTGCACGCGGCCGTAGTCCGACAGAGGGCCCGGTTTCAGCAGAGCCGGACGTGAGCCCCCTCTCCCTGCGCGCGGGGAACGGCCCGCAGGCACCTTGTCGTGCCTGCGGGAAGCGGAGGCGAAGCCGGAGCGGCGGTGAGGGGGCGATTCCGGGCGAGTCTCTTCCGGGATCGCCCCCTCACCTTCGGCTGCCGCCTCGATGCCCCGACGACGAGGTCGTCGCATCCCTCTCCCCGCAAGCGGGGCGAGGGGAATCCCATCCTGGCTCGGCCTTGAGAACGAAAACTCGATTGTCGGAGCGGGTCGCCGACCTCAGCCGCCGGTTTCGGCCAGCCAGTCGCGCATCCCGGCGGCGGCCGCCCGGCCGCCCGCGATGCTGCCCTGGAGCAGGTAGCCGCCGGTCGGGGCCTCCCAGTCGAGCATCTCGCCCGCCACGAACAGGCCGGGATGCCCCCGCAGCATCGACCGCCCGTCGAGGGCGTCGAGCCGGACACCGCCCGCCGTCGAGATCGCCCGCTCGATCGGTGCCGGGGCGGTGAGGGTGAGCGGTGCGGCCTTGATCAGCCCGGCGAGCGCCCCGGGATCGGCCGGGAGGGTGGCGGCCGTCTCGCGCAGGAGGCCCACCGCCACGGGCGGCAGACCCGCGGCCTTGCGCAGCCGGGTCGCGGTGGAATCGCCGGGCCGGGCGCCGGACAGGCGGCGGGCGAGGGCGTCCCGGGTGAGGTCCGGCCGCAGGTCAATGACGAGCTCGGCGCTGCCCCGGGCGGCGATCGCCTCTCGGAGAACCCGCGACAGGGCGTAGACCGCACCGCCCTCAAGGCCGTCCTGCGTGACCACGGCCTCGCCCCGCGCCATGGCGCCGTCGCAGGCGAGGGCGATGCGCTTCAGCGGCGCGCCGGCGAAGCGCTGCCGGAACACATCGGACCACGCCACCGCGAAGCCGACATTGGCCGGCCGCAGGGGCGCGACCGCGACGCCGAGCCCTTCGAGGAGCGGCACCCAGCGCCCGTCCGAGCCGAGCCGCGGCCAGCTCGCCCCGCCGAGCGCCAGCAGGGTCGCCCGGGGCCGGATCTCGATGGGGCCGTCCGGGGTCTCGAAGGCCAGCGCCGCGCCCAGGGCCGTGAGCCGGTGCCGGGTCCGGATCCGGACGCCGAGGCTTTCGAGCCGCGCGAGCCATCCCCGCAGCAGGGGCGAGGCCTTGAAGCTCCGCGGGAAGACGCGCCCGCTCGATCCCACGAAGGTCGGCTCGCCGAGCTCCGCGCACCAATCCCGCAGGGTCTCGGGCGGGAAGGCCGCGATGGCGGCGTCGAGGTAGCCGTGCGGATGGTAGCGGGCGAGGAAGTCCCGTCGCACCTCGCTGTGGGTGATGTTGAGGCCGCCCCGCCCGGCGATCAGCAGCTTGCGGGCGACCGAGGGCATGCGCTCGTAGACCGTGACCGCCCGGCCGGCCTCGCCCAGCACCTCGGCCGCGGCGAGCCCGGCCGGCCCACCGCCCACGATGGCGATCTCGTCCCTGTCCTGCGGCATCCGCCGGGAGAGGGGCAGGCAGGCCGGTCCTGTCAAGGGTGGGGCCGCGGTGAGCGGGCCGTGGTCGAGCCGCGGAACCCGGACCGGCAGAAAAAAATTCTCCTTCATCCCCGAAGCTGCCGCACTCGACGCGCCTGGC
The DNA here is from genome assembly GCF_038442355.1 of Methylobacterium guangdongense. Taxonomy (NCBI): domain Bacteria; kingdom Pseudomonadati; phylum Pseudomonadota; class Alphaproteobacteria; order Hyphomicrobiales; family Methylobacteriaceae; genus Methylobacterium; species Methylobacterium guangdongense. The sequence continues at coordinate 115,944 of NZ_JBBXMX010000009.1, read as the reverse complement.
TCGGCCGCGCTTCCCGAAACCACAGAGGCTCAGACACGTGGCCAGCCCCGTCGCCATCACCGGGAGTCCGAGCATTCCCGCCGCGCAGGCCCAGCTCGGCCAGGCTGAGATCCGCGCGATCGTCTACGGCCTGATGACCGCGATGCTGCTCGCGGCCCTCGACCAGACCATCGTGGCGACCGCCATGCCGACCATCGGGCTGGCTCTGGGCGACGCCGCCAACCTGCCCTGGATCGTCACCGCCTACCTGCTCGCCTCCACCGCGGTGACGCCGCTCTACGGCAAGCTGTCCGACATCCACGGCCGGCGGATCATGCTGCTGATCGCCATCACGACCTTCGTGCTCGGTTCGGTCGCCTGCGCGCTCGCCCCCACGATGGTGGGGCTGGCGCTGGCCCGGGGCCTCCAGGGGATCGGCGGCGGCGGGCTGATCGCGCTGTCGCAGACGATCCTCGCCGACATCATGTCCCCCAAGGAGCGGGCGCGCTATCAGGTGGTGATCGCCGGGGTGTTCGTGGCGGCCTCGGTGGCCGGACCGCTGCTCGGCGGCTTCTTCGCCCAGCACCTGCACTGGTCGCTGATCTTCTGGATCAACCTGCCGATCGGAATCCTCGCCTTCGCGCTGACCAACGCCAACCTGAAGCGCCTGCCCCGCCACGAGCGGCGCCATCGGCTCGACTGGCCCGGGGCCGCTCTGATGGTCTCGGGCTCGATCGCCCTGCTGCTCGCCCTGAGCTGGGGCGGCGTGCGCTATCCCTGGGGCTCGGCGCCGGTGCTGAGCCTCCTCGCCCTGGCCCTCGTGCTCGGCGGCGGCTTCGCGGCCCGGCTCGCCACGGCACCCGAGCCGCTGATCCCCACCGAGGTGCTGCGCAACCAAGTGGTCTACAGCGCGACGCTCGCGGCCTGCTTCGCCATGGGCACCTTCATCGGGCTCACCATCTACGTGCCGATCTTCCTCGAAGGGGTGATCGGCCTCTCGGCGAGCGAGTCCGGCGTGGCGTTGGTGCCGCTCATGATCGGCACCGTGACGGGCGCCACCCTGTCGGGCCGGTCGATGATCTATTTCCGGCACTACAAGCGGGTGCCGCTCATCATGATGAGCGTCAGCATCGCCTGCTGCGCCGTCATCGCGTGGCAGGGACGGGCGCTGCCGTTCTGGCTGATGGAGGTGCTGTTCGCGCTGCTCTCCATGGGGATCGGGACGATCCTGCCGCTCTCGACCATCGCGATCCAGAACGCGGTGGCGCGCCACCAGCTCGGCATCGCCACGGCCTCCATGAATTTCTTCCGGTCGCTGGGCGGGGCGCTGATCGTGGCGGCCTTCGGCACGATCGTTCTGGGTGGCGCCTCGGGCGGGGCCGGGGGGCACGATGTCGAGAGCCTGATCCGCGGCGCCGACCCGGCGCAGCTCGCCCTGACCTTCCGATACGTGTTCGGGGCGGCCTGCTTAGGATTGCTGGCGGCCTTCGCGTTCCTGGCGCTGATGGAGGAGCGGCCGCTGGGTGGCCAGGGCACGCCGCGGATGAGCGGCGCGCCGGAAGCGCCGGAGGCGTAAGCCGCCCTGCGCGAAGCGTGGCCGCGCGTCTGCCCTTGATTCGCCCGGATCACCGCTTACCTCGGCCTCATCGGCTGCGGGCCCCTCTGGCGGGCGCTTCCCAGCGCCCGTGATGTCGGAGCCGATGCTTTCCATTCGGAATCAGCATCAGGTCCCGCGTATGATGGACGTTCTCACCATCGAATGGCTCGGCAAGCCGTTGTGGATGTGGCTCGGCTTCCACGTCCTGATCGCGTGTTTGCTCGCCTTCGACCTCGGCCTCCTGCACCGGGACAAGGAGCACGAGATCGGCGTCCGGGAGAGCCTATTGCTCACCGGCTTCTATCTAGCCCTCGGCCTCGCCTTCGGCGGCTGGATCTGGTGGTATCTCGGGCCCCAGGCCGGCGAGGAATACGTCACCGGCCTCGTGGTCGAGAAGTCGCTGTCCATGGACAACGTCTTCGTCATCGCCATGATCCTGACCGCTCTGGGTATCCCGCGGGCCGCCCAGCACCGGGTCCTGCTCTGGGGCATCCTGGCGGCGGTGCTGCTGCGCGGGCTGATGATCGGGCTCGGCGCCGCCCTGGTGCATCAGGTACATTGGGTGCTGTCGCTGTTCGCAGCCTTCCTGATCTATGCCGGCCTGAAGATCCTGATCTCGGGCGAGGAGGACGAAGGCGACTTCCAGAACAGTGCCGTGGTGCGCTGGTTCAAGAAGACCTTCCGGGTCACGCCGGACCTGCACGGCCAGCGCTTCGCCATCCGCAAGACCGATCCGAAGACCGGCAAGGTCGCCCTGTGGTTCACGCCGCTGGCGCTGGCCCTGGTGCTGGTCAACGGCGCCGACGTGATCTTCGCGGTCGACAGCGTGCCGGCGATCTTCGCGATCACCACCGACACCTTCGTGGTCTACACATCGAACATCTTCGCGATCCTGGGGCTGCGCGCCCTCTACTTCGCGCTCGCCGCGATGGTGGATCGCTTCGCCTATCTCAAGACGGCGCTCGCCTTCATCCTGATCTTCATCGGCACCAAGATCGTGGTCGCCGACACGTTCGGCCTCGTCACGGTGCCGCCGTGGGTCTCCCTGGTGGTGACGCTGACCTTCCTGGCGGCGGGCGTCGCCTACAGCCTGTGGCGCACCCGGAAAGACCCCCCCGCGGTTCCGGACGAGTCCGAACACCCGCACCCGGCGCGGGCCCACAGGGCCTGAAGTCCGGGTCCGAAAGGACTGGATCCTTTCGCGGGTCCAGGGGGAGAGCCCTGGTATCGGGGGCTCTCAGCCCTGCGCCGGCAGGGCCGCGATCAGGTCCCGCAGGGTGGTGATGGTCGAGGCGTCGGCCACGCCGTCCACCCGCGCCTGCCGGAAATGGCGCTGAAACGCGGTGACCACCGCCCGGGTGCGTGCGTCGAACAGCCCGGTGACCGGCAGGTCGTAACCGTAGAGGGCGAACATCGCCTGAAGGGCCTCCACGGGCTGGCCGGCATCGCCCTGGGCGAAGAAGCGCCCGTCCCGCAGGGTGGCGGGCGGCACCCAGTGGCCGATGCCCGCCGCCGCGAGGCGGTCCCATGGAAACGTCTCCCCTGGATCCTCCTTGCGCTCGGGGGCGATGTCGGAATGGGCGAGCACCCGTTCCGGCGGGATCGGCCAGCGGCCGAGGATGTCCCGGGCCAGCACGATCACCGCATCGACCTGCGCCGCCGGGTAGGGCGGTAGCCCGCCGGCATGGCCCGGATGGACGATCTCGACCCCGATGGAGCGGGCGTTGATATCGGTCTCGCCCTTCCACATGCCCGCACCCGCATGCCACGCCCGGCGCGCCTCCGGCACCATCTGGACGATGCCGCCATCCTCGAACACGAGGTAATGGGCCGAGACCTCGCTCAGCGGATCGCGCAGCCGCGCCAGGGCGGCGGCCCCGCTGGCCATGCCGGTGTAGTGCAGCACCAGGATGTCGGGCCGGCTGCCCCGGCGCTCGCCGTGGTTCGGCGAGGGGGCGACGCGGCGGGCGAGGGGGCTGTCGGGGGTCAGCGTCATGGCGCGCTTGTGCCACGGTTCGCGTCGAGAGGCACCGGACCGTCAGCGGCAACCGTAGACCGGCGGCCGCATGGCCCGCCCGGCGCCGGCATCGTGGTTCCGGTCACGCACGACGATGGCGCGCCGGAGAATCCACCGGTTCTGCGGGGGGGGACCATCCGCCGACACCCGCGGCCCCGCTCGAACAGGGACGGACGCTGGTGCATCGATCAAGACGGAGGCTTCAGCCGAGTCTGGAAAGATTGATGCTGGAACAATGAGCGAGTACTCACTCGCAAGAACGAAGTGAGTGCGTCTGAGCACTAGCCTTCGCCGGGCTCGGGACGATCCACGTTCTGCTCCGGCTCGTCGTAGGTGAAGCCATCCAGCCAATCGGCACTCTGCTGGGAGCCGGCCTCATAGGGATTGTTGTCGGCACGTTGACCGGCCTTCCTGGCCTCCATGCCCTCGATCCACTGAGCAGACTGTGTTGCCATGATCCTCTCCCGGCTCGGCGAGACGCGGCGGACCAATTCGCATCCTTTGCTTTGGTTCATCGCAGGACGCGCAACAGCCTTCGGATTGCCCCGGCGAAGGCGCACGATGCCGGAGACTTGAAGATCGCCGGAACGCCTCTCCGCCCACGATCCAATCCGCACCGCGGGCTGCCCGGATTCGGCCGCCCGGGCCGGATCCGGCCTCACGACACCCCGCGTTCCGCGACGATCCGGTCGTAGGCGGCGTTGATCGCGGCGAGGCGCCGGGTCGCGATCGCCACCGCCTCCGTGGGCAGGCCGCGGGCCAGCGCCCGGTCCGGATGATGCTCGGCCACGAGTTCCCGATGCCGGGCCTTCAAGGTCGCCGCGTCGGCGTCCCGGTCGAGGCCGAGGACCGCGTAGGGATCGTCCGGCAGCCGCACGTGCCGGGCGGCGATCCGCTGGAACGCGGTCTCGTCGAAGCCGAAGATGCTGGAGACCGACCGGAGGTAGCGCTCCTCCGCCTCGTGGAGTGCCCCGTCGGCCCCCGCGATCTGGAACAGGCCGTCGAGCACGTCCTCGAGGAGGGCCGGCTCGTCGCCGAAGGTCGTGGCGAGCTGGCGCGCATAGGCCTCGAACCCGTTCGTGGTCCGCTTGGCGAGATCGAACAGGCGCTCGACGCCCGGCCGCGCGGCGGGCTCCACCTGCACGACCCGGCCGAACGCCTCAACCTCGGAGGGCAGCACGACGCCGTCGGACTTGGCCATCTTGGCCGCCAGAGCCACGAGGCCGGTGGTGAACACCACGTCGCGGGGCGTCCGGCCGAAGGGCGCGCCGACTCGGTCCATCAGGAAATGACCGGCCACGCCGCCGATTAGCGCCCCGAGGGGGCCACCGATCGCGAGGCCGATTCCGGCTCCGCCGATCTTGCCCCAGACACCCTGCGATTCGGCCGCCGACGTCATGGGCGATCCGGGTCAGGGGTGAAGCGTGCGCGCGGTGCGATCATCGGGAGCGGCGTCGGTCCGGCGCCGGGACGCCCCGGCCGAGCGCGGAAATACCCGCTCCTCAGCCGCCGCGGAAGGGCCGGGACGCGCCCGGCCCACCCTTGAGATTAGCGGCAGTAGATGTTGCCGTAGGCGTCGCGGTAGGTGCCGTAGGGGCAGCGCGGTGCGGTCGAGGCGCCCACGATGGCACCGCCCGCGCCGCCGATCGCCGCGCCGGCGAGCGCGCCGCCCGCACGGCCCGTCGCGGCCGCGCCGATCGCCGCACCGGTGAGCGCACCGAGGCCGGCTCCGCCGAGCGCCCGATCCTCAGGCGTGTTGCAGGCGCCGAGCGACAGGGCGGCGATGGTGGCGAGGGCGGCGGCAGTCAGCTTTTTCATGGTCCCCAGATCTCCCTTGTGCAACCGGTCTGTGTATCCGTCCGGCCGATAGCCGTGGTCGTGGCGGATCGCCCCGAGCTTAGCAGTGATGCAATAGCGACCCTACGGCTAAGGTTCCATCCGGGCATGACTGGAGTTGCACCCGGTTCCCGTCTCGCCCTATGCCTCGCCTCCTGCGGCGGCGCCCCAACCGGGCGCTGCGGCGCCATGTCCGAGGGTCCGATCTCATGCCGACGCCCATGCCGAAAGCCACCACGATCGTCCGCCGGGCCGCGGTGCGCGCCGACCGCGTCGCCGATACGGTGAGCCTCGACCATGAAGGCCGGTCCGCGCTGCCCGAGACGCTGGTGGCCGAGGGCGGGCTCGGATTCACGGTGGCGCTCACCAAGGCCGCCCCCCTGGACGACGGCGACGCGCTGCGCCTCGACGATGGCCGGCTCGTCGCGGTGCGGGCCGCCGCGCAGGACCTGTTCGAGGTGCGCGCCGAGAACCCCGCCCGGCTGATGCGCCTCGCCTGGCAGCTCGGGAGCAGCCACGTGCCCGCCGAGATCGCCGCGGACGGGCTCCTCGTTCCGGCGAGCGCCGCCACGGCCGAGCTGGTGCGCGGTCAGGGCTGTCTCGCGAACCCGGTCTCGCGGCCCTTCCGGCCCGAGCGCACGGCCCACGATCACAGCACCTGCGGGCATGATCACGGCCATGGCCACGGTCACGATCACCATGGCCACGATCATGGACACGCGCATCACGATCATGACCACGGAGCCCACGACCACGGAGCCCACGACCACGGAGCCCACGACCACGGTCATGGGCATGATCACGATCATGGCCACGATCACCACGCTCACACGCACGACCACGATCACGGCCATGACCACGGCCATGACCACGGTCACGTGCATGGCCCGGGCTGCGGCCACGGTCATTAGGGCCGTACCCGCGTGCAACGGGTCCGGTCGCGCCCCTAAGCCTGTGTCGTGACCTGCGGTCTTGGCCGAGCCGGATCGGCTTCAACGGGGAGCGCTCCCAAGGGACGTACAGCAGGTCGACGCGGTGCGTAGCGCCGAAGCAGGGACATCCAGCATGCGGAACGGCGCCCGATCGGGCGCCGTTCGCGTCTCGGGTGGCCCGTGGGGCTCGGCGTCCGCTCGCCCCCCCTGCGAAAACGAGGCCGTATTTCGAAATCGTCCTTTCTTTGAAGCCAGGTCGTATGCCTCGAAATGCAAGCAGAAACCGAGATTTAATCGCGATATAGAGCCAATACATTCTTGTGCTTGGCAGATATTTGTTCAATATGCTCTGACCTAAACTGTTGCCGCTCAATCACAGCGTCGAAGCCGGCCCATTGTTACATCCGTTCCAGGTTCTCATCCCTGGAACGGTCCACATGATTAAGGCTATCCTCTCTGCGGCGGCATTCGCGAGCTTGACGGTTGCGGCTTCGGCCGCCGATCTGCCCCGCCGCGCGCTCCCGCCCGCGCCGATCCCGGTACCGATCTTCACCTGGACGGGCGCGTATTTCGGCATCAACGCCGGCTACATCACGACCACCCAGGACACGGTGCGGACCGCGGGCGTCTTCCCGGGCAACACCGGCGTCCGGACTGGGAACCGCCCCGGGGCCCTGCCCCTGCCGCAGGATGGTTTCACCGGCGGCGGGCAGCTCGGCTACAACTACCAGTTCACCCCGGGCTCCGGCTTCGTGGTCGGCGCCGAGATCAACGCGAACTACACCGATCTGAACCGCACCCGCCGCGTCGTCGGCCAGCAGGGCGGCATCAGCGCCTATCGGCAGTCGGGCGACTTCCTCGGCACCGTGCGCGGCCGCGTCGGCTACGCCTTCGACCGCGTCCTGGTCTACGGGACCGGCGGCTTCGCCTATGCGTCCGTCAGGGATCAGGCCGCGTTCCAGGCGCCGCAGGGCGATGCCGTCTTCTTCGGAAGCCGCGCGCGCGTCGATACCGGCTACGCGGCTGGCGGTGGCGTCGAGTACGCCCTGCCGACCGACTCGTTCCTGAACGTCTTCCATTCCAACGCCGTGACGGTGAAGGCCGAGGCGCTATATTACAATCTCGGCCGCAGCACCCTGCTGCTGCCGGCGGTCGGCCGCGGCCAGGGCGCCTACGTCACGCGCTTCCAGAACGAGGGCGTGCTGGGCCGCGTGGGGCTGAACTACAAGTTCGGCAGCTAGGTCGAAGACGGTTTGGAGCCGTGCCCGATCGCCCGGTGATTGGGCCCGGCTCCGAGCCACCGCCCGCCGGAGCGGAGACCGTCCCGGCGCCGTACGGCGACCCGGCCGCAGCCCTGGCCTGAGCTGCCAGGGTCGATCTGGTGGATCGTCCCGGGGCCCCGCGCCCGGGACGTTAAGCGTCCATGGACTCGGGCCGCCGCAGCCTCACAGGCGCTTCGGCACGGGACGCCGGCAATAGGCGCGCGCCTCATCGGGCGCGAGGCCGTCCTGCGCCGAGACGCACTGGTCGAGCGTCAACCCGATACTGGCCGCGTAAGTCTCGTTCGGCGACAGCGCATCGCGGGCAAGGCCCGCCAGATAGATCAGGAAGGCAGCGACCGCGAGCAGCGCGACCACCACCAGGGCGCGGTTCAGCATCACGACCGATCGCCCGCGCCGGGCCATGGTCCGAGGCGGCCGGTCACGGAAAGCCCGCGAACAGGAGCGCCAGCGCGAGCAGCGCGAGCCCCGCACCAATCAGCACACCGGCGATCCCGTCGGATCCGCGCCGCCCCGCGCGGCCGATCCGGATCACCGGTCACGGCCCGCGACCGCGCTCTGCGGCGGCCTCATTGCAGCAGGCCCCAGAGGCCGGTGGCCACCCCGAAGGTGAGCGAGAGCATCGCGGCGCAGAGCAGGACCCGGTCGATCATGCGGGCGGCCCGATCATCCGGCTGGAATTCAATCATCGTGGCGCCTCCTCGTCTCCGAGACTGATGCGCCCCTGTTGCTGAGCTGTGTCGGCCTCGAGCCCGGCCCGATCTCCATCCCCGGTGCAGCACCGGACCCGCGATCCGCCGAGGCGGGCACGGCGACGCGGCCCGGAACACCCCGGAGCTCCCGTTGTTGGACCGGCATTCCAACCGGAGACGACCCGTGACCACGGATCCGCTGCACAAGTATCCCCGCCCGCCCTTCCCGGCGCAGCCGCAGAGTTTCCCCGGCAAGACCGGCCGGATGGAGCCGGAGCCCGACCATGGCGAGGCGAGCTATGCGGGCTCCGGGAAGCTCACCGGGCGGGCGGCGCTGATCACCGGCGGCGACAGCGGCATCGGCCGCGCCGTCGCCATCGCGTTCGCCCGCGAGGGGGCGGACGTCGCGATCTCCTACCTGCCGGACGAGCAGGCGGATGCCGAAGCGGTCGGCCAGTGGATCGAGAAGGCGGGCCGGCGCGCCCTGCTTCTGCCCGGCGACCTGAAGGACCCCGCCTACGGGCGCGCGATCGTCGCCCGCACCGTGGAGGCGTTCGGGCGCCTCGATGTCCTGGTCAACAACGGCGCCTTCCAGCAGCCGAACCGGGACCTCGACGCCATCGAAGACACCATCTTCGAGGATCACTTCCGCACGAACGTGTTCGGTCCGTTCTACGTGACCAAGGCAGCACTCCCGCACCTGAAGCCGGGCGCCTCGGTGATCTTCACCTCCTCGGTGAACTCGAAGCACCCGATGCCCACGCTCATGGCCTACAGCGCCACCAAGGGCGCCCTGAGCAACATGGTGCTGAGCCTCGCGCAGCTGCTGGCCGAAAAGGGGGTGCGCGTGAACGGCGTTCTGCCCGGGCCGATCTGGACCCCGTTCATCCCGGCCGGAATGAGCCAGGACGCGGTGACGTCGTTCGGCAGCCAAGTGCCGTTTGGCCGCCCCGGCCAGCCGGCCGAGCTCGCCTCGGCCTACGTGATGCTGGCCTCGGACGAGAGCAGCTACACGTCGGGGGCGCTCGTCACGGTGGCGGGAGCGATGCCGGTGCTCTGAGCGCCCGTCAGGGTTTCGAAAGGTCGACCTTTCGCGGGTCCGGGGCAGAGCCCTGGTGCCGGACTTCGTCCGGTGCCGGGCTTCGCCCGCTCTCAGGGCGCTGCCCTGAGAACCCGCCAAAGGGCTTGCCCTTTGGGAACCCACGATTCCGCGTCGAACGGGTCGTTGGATCGGGAACCGGCGCCTCTCAGGCGGCGCGCATGTCGGCGAGGAAGCGGACCACCGCGGCACGCAGAGCCTCCGCGCTCCGGCCCACGCCGCCGGCCGCCACGCCGACCTCCTGGGCCACGCGCCGCGTCTCGGCCGCCGCAGCGGCAGCCGAGGCCACGGTGCCGCTCACCGCGTCTGTCCCGCGGGACGCCTCCTCGATGTTGCGGGAGATGTCGCCCGTGGCCGCCCGCTGCTGTTCCACCGCGGCCGCGATGGCGGATGCGATCGCGTTCATCGCACCGACGGTCTGACCGATCGACTGGACTGCCCCGACCGCCACCGCGGTCTCGTGCTGGATGGCGCCGATCTGCGCGGTGATCTCATCGGTGGCCTTGGCGGTCTGATCGGCCAGGGCCTTCACCTCCGCGGCCACGACCGCGAAGCCCCGGCCCGCCGCCCCGGCGCGGGCCGCCTCGATCGTGGCGTTCAGGGCCAGCAGGTTGGTCTGCCCGGCGATCATCGAGATGATCCGCACGACTTCCCCGATCCGCTCGGCCGTGGTGGCGAGCCCCTGGATCTGCTGATCGGTGCGCCCGGCCTCCGCCACCGCCTGAGCGGCGATCTCCGCGGACCGGATCGCCTGGCCGCCGATCTCGGCGATCGAGGCCGTCAGCTCCTCGGTGGCGGACGCCACGGTCTGCACATTGGCCGAAGCCTGCCGAACCGATTGCGCCGCCGAGCCGGCCTCGGTGGCGGTCTCGACGGCGGTCTGCGACATGGCCTGACAGGCCTGCCGCATGCCGGTCGCCGCCGTATCGACCTCCTCCAGAAGCGTGCTGGCGCTGTGATCGAAGCCACGGGCCAGATCCTCGATATAGAGGCCGCGCGCCTCGCGCCTGGCCTGCTCGGCGCGCTGCTCCGCCGACAGCGTCTGCGCCTGGATCATGCTGTCCCGGAAGATCCCGGCGGCCTGGGCCATGGAGCCGATCTCGTCGCGCCGACGAAGGCCCGGGATGGTGACGCCCATCTCGCCCGCCGCAAGCCGGCGCAGCGCATTGGTGAACGCGGACAAGGGCTTGGTGATGCTCCGCACCAGCAGGATTCCGGCCACCACGACCACGAGGTAGAGCGGAACCAGCCACAGCAGCGTCTCGATCAGCCGCGCCCGCTCCGCGGCCTCGACGTCGTCCACGAAGAGCGCGGTGTTGATGGTCCATTGCCAGGGCTCGAAGGCGAGCGAGTAGGAGATCTTCGGCGCGGGCTCGGTCTGCCCGGGATGGGGCCAACGGTACGCGGTGAACCCACCGCCCTCGCGGGCGCGCGTGATCATCGCGCCCACGAACGTCTGCATCGTCGCGGCGTCGTCGCGGGACTTGGTGCCCTCGATCTTGGGATCCGGATGCACCACGTTGCGCCCGAGATTGCCCGGCGCGGCGCTGTAGACGAAGACGTAATCCTGACCGTTGAAGCGCATCGCCCGCAGCGCGTCGCCCGCCCTGCGCTTGGCCTCGTCGCTGGAGATCGTCCCGGCCTCGGCCTGCTTGGCCATGGCGGCGACGATGCCGCGCGCAGCCTCGACCTGATAGCGGATCGCCGTCTTGCGGCCATCCAGCATCATCTGCTCCACGGACAGCAGCTGCAGACCGATGATGACGGTGAAGATCAGCATGCACCCGGAAAGAATATAAAATATTCCCTTCCCGATCGTCATGACGAACATGGACTTGAAATAATCGACCACGAACATTTTGTTGACCTACAAATGCCCTTGCAGAGGAGCCCGCCGCAGGGAAGCAGATCTTATTTTTCTAGAAAAATCTAGAATATCAGAAGATGAATGTCACATGTCGGAATTCTCAGAATACGACTCGACAGGGCGGACAGTCGATCTGCCAGATGCAAGAGCACCAATTCCACCTTTGCGCAGGCTGAATACCGGTCAACGGGTCAATCGATTTCCTGGCCCATGCAAATCGGTCTCTACGACCCCATGGTCCACGACGTGAAACGGATGATCCACGGGATGGGCGCTGGCAGCCTGCAGAGCAGCTTGAGCGCTGGCGCCGGCCAGCCGGCGGCTCTCCCGAAAGAGTCACCCGCCCTGGATTAAACGGGCTGCTGGCGCGTCCATCATCCGTGAACGCAACCACCTTAGCCCCGCCGGCCGCCGCCGTGCGGGGCTTTTTCGTCCGCACCGCGAACCGGAAGGCCCGACCACACTGAAGCGATCCGGATTAAGTCGAAGGCCCCAACGTCTAACCACCCACTATGCCGCGTTTTCGGAGTCATCCGGCATAGAACGCTGAAATTCGGGAGGAATACTGTGCGGTCGTTCGTTTTTGGTGTCATTGTCGCGGCCCTGATTCCGTTCTCGACGCAGGCCCAGGAGGCTGGAGACGCAGCCGCGGGCGAGAAGGCGTTCGCGCCCTGCAAGGCGTGCCACAACTTCCAGAAGAACGGCGTCGGCCCCGACCTGAAGGGCGTCGTGGGCCGCAAGGCCGGCACCTACGAGGGCTACAACTACTCGGCGGCGCTGAAGAATTCCGGCATCACCTGGGATGAGGCCAACCTGCACGAGTGGCTGAAGAACCCGAAGGCGAAGGTGCCGGGCAACAAGATGATCTTCCAGGGCTACTCGGACGACAAGAAGATCAACGACGTGATCGCCTACCTGAAGACGCAGTCCTAGCGCCTGAGCCGCCCTGAGCCGCGTATCAGCGCAGCGCATCGTTGGTGAGATCCGACGCTCCCCCGCCCCGTAAGCCCATCGGGGCAGGGCGGATCATCGGCCCGCAAACCCTGCTTGGCGCGCCTAGGAAACGGGCCCGGCGTATTGGCGTGGGTGTTCGCCAGTTCGGGCGCGCAGTCGGAAGGCCCCGCAGCATCGCGGCTGCGGGGCCTTCTGCTCAGGGCTTCCCGTCGCGGAATCGTTTACGGGCAGTGATGACGCCGACCATCATTGCCCAGGTAGGTCCCCGTGCGCGGATCATAGGACCGGAAGCGCTGGACGCAGTAGCCGACGCTGTCGTTCGTCGGCACGACATCCGTCTCGGTTCCCAGATCCGCCCCGTAGCCGGCCGGCGCGTAGCCGTAACCGTACCCGGCGGGTCCGAAGTCTGTCCCGTAGTAGCCGTTATCGAAAGCGCCGTATCCGTAGCCGAGGCCCGCGCCGGCGAGTCCTAAACCCACGCCCAATCCGAGTCCGCCATAGCCAAAGCGCCGACCCTGGTGAAAGCCACGCCCGGCGAAGCCGCGATTGCCAACGAAGCCGGCACCGCGGAAGCCGCGATTGCCGACGCCGAAGCCGCGCCCGGCGAAGCCGCCGCCCGCCAAGGCATTCCCGCCGATCGCGCCGCCCCGAAATCCCGTTCCGCGCACACCGATACCGACGGCGCCGGGCCGGAAGCCCCCGCCGGCGAGGGCATTGCCGCTGACGGCCCCCCCACGGAAGCCCCCGCCGTGGAAGCCGCCCCCATGGAACCCACCTCCGTGGAAGCCCCCGCCGAAGCCGCGTGCATCGGCCGTTGCCGGGAGCAAGGCCAGTGCGCCGACAAGGGTTAGGGATGTCAAAACGGTCCGGTTCATCTGACTCACCGATGCTTGAGAGCTGATCTCTGGATGGTACAACACCGGGAGAACCCCCGTGATCCCACTGTCATCGGCGGGTGTGCCGTCGTAACGCACTACAACTGAAACCTTGGCGGTCTCAGACCGTTGTGACGTTCAACTGGCGCGAGGTAAGGAGCGAAAGCCAGTCTTGCGCACAGCCTGATCATCGCCCGTCTGTCCGGGGTCTGGGTCCCGCAGTGAACCAGGCCGTCCCTTTCGACGACGATTTGTGCGTGATACCCCGTCGTCTCGTACTCCCGCGCGCGCGACGATGATCCCCATCGCGCCGCCCGCGGTGGTACAGCACGGAAGCGACGGCAAGTGACTGGCGGACCGGAAGAACCCAAGAATCTCAGCGGATGGCGCTTTAGCGTTGCGCCGATGATGGACTGGACGGACCGGCACTGTCGTGCCTTCCATCGGACGCTCTCCGCCCGTGCACGCCTGTACACCGAGATGGTGACGACCGGCGCCGTGCTGCATGGGCCGCGCGAGCGCCTGCTCGGCTTCTCGGCGGTGGAGCATCCGGTCGCCGTCCAGCTCGGCGGCTCGGACCCGGCGGATCTGGCGCAGGCGGCGCGGATCGCCGTGGATTTCGGCTACGACGAGGTGAATCTCAACGTCGGCTGCCCGTCCGACCGGGTGCAGGAGGGCCGCTTCGGCGCCTGCCTGATGCGCGAGCCGGCCCTGGTCGCCGCGTGCCTCGCCGCCATGAAGGCGGCGGTCGCCGTGCCGGTGACGGTGAAATGCCGGATCGGCGTCGACGATCAGGATCCCGAGGTGGCCCTCGACGCCCTGGCCGACGCCCTGGTGGCCGCGGGCGTGGATGGGCTGATCGTCCATGCCCGCAAGGCCTGGCTTCAGGGGCTCTCGCCCAAGGAGAACCGCGACGTGCCGCCCCTCGATTACGGCCGGGCCGCGCGGTTGAAGCAGCGGTTGCCCGGCCTGCCGATCGCGGTCAATGGCGGCCTGCGCGACCTCGACGCCGTGCAGGCGCGCCTCGCCGAGGTCGACGGCGTCATGGTCGGCCGCGCCGCCTATACCGAGCCGGCACTGCTGCTCGGCGTCGATCCCGATGTGTTCGGCGTGCCCGCGCCGGCAGCCGACGCGTTCGCGGCGGTCGAAGCGTTCGAGCCCTACGTGGCCGCGGTCCTCGCCCAGGGCGAGCGCCTCCATGCGGTGACCCGGCACATGCTCGGATTGTTCAACGGCCGGCCCGGCGCCCGCGCCTATCGGCGCCACCTCTCGACGCACGGCATGCGGCCCGAGGCCGGACTCGAGACCCTGCGGGAGGCCGTGGCGCTCGTCGCCCGGGCGGCGCCCGAGGCGCAGGCCGCCTGAGCGAGGGGTCTTACGGAGGGCTCAGGATCAGGCGGTCGCCGCGGACCTCGTAGCCCGAGAGGCGCGTCAGGAAGGTCTGGCCGAGGAGATTGGCGGTGAGCGCCCCGGGCTTGGCCACCATGGCGTTCACCCGCCGCTCGGTGATCGTGCCGACGCCGAGGGAGTCGAGCTGGATCGGCGCCGCGTAGGTGATGCCGTTGGCGGTGGAGACGCGGGCCGTGAACTCGGAAGCCGCGGGGGTCAGCCCGAGGGCGGCGGCGTTCTCTGCGGTCAGGACGACGCTGCTCGCGCCGGTGTCGAACAGGAACGGCTGCGCGCGGCCGTTGATCTCGGCGTCGACCCGGAAGTCGCCGTCGGCCCGCCGGACGATCGTGACGGCGCCGTCGGCGCGCGTGGTCGCGGTTCCGGGCCGCACCGCGCCGAGCACCTGGGAACTCACGCCCTGGATCCGGTCGCGCTCGGTGTAGCCGATCACGAGGGCGAGGCCGATGAGCGCCCAGGCGAGCAGCGCCCGCAGGTTCGCGCCGAGCTGCGCCGTGAACTGCCGCCAGAACCCGGCCACCACCAGGATCAGGATCGTCCCGGTCCAGGCGAGGCTTGCCAGCTGATCGGGCCCGAGCATGCCACCGACGCTGTCGCTGCCGTCGCTGAGCACGAGGGCGACGAGGACCAGCGCGATCGCGGCGAGCCCGAGGTAGATCATGACGGCAATGCCCCCCCGGGCGGGATCAGGTGCGCCGCGCGCATCCGAGCCTCCAGCCCGGCCATGATGGTCCGGCGCTCGACCTCCGACAGCCCGCCCCAGGCGGCGATCTCGTCGCGGGTCCGGCCGCAGCCGCAGCACAGGCCGGTCGCGGCGTCGAGCACGCAGACCTTGGTGCAGGGCGAGGAGGGTTTTGGCGCGGGCGGCATCGAGAAACCTTGGCGGACGGATCGTGGCCGGGTGATGACCTTTCCCCTGATGGGCTAATCTGCCGCCGCAGCCACCAGGGCCACCAGGGCGGCGATCTCCGCCACCTGCTGGCAGGCGCCGATCACGTCTCCGGTCTGGCCGCCGATTTTGTCCTGCGCCAGCCGGGTCAGGCCCCAGGCTGCGAGGCCCGCGCACAAGATCATCAGCGCGACGCCGCCGAGCGGCAGATCGAGGAGACACGCGGCCATCGCCAGCGCCAGACCGAGTCCGCCGGCGGTGGCGAGGCTCGCCCGGCTCGGGCGCCCGACCGAGGCGGAAAGGCCACCCGGCCGCGCCGGCTCAAGCAGTACCATCGGGGCCAGGGCGGCGACCCGCGACAGGGCGGCGCTCAGGATCAGGGCAGTGACGGCGGCGGTGCCGGTCCGGTCCAGCAGCGTCGCCAGGGCGCCGATGCGAAGCGCCAGCGACAGGACCAGGGCCGCCCCGCCATAGGCGCCGATCCGGCTGTCGCGCATGATCTCGAAGCGGCGCTCCCGGGTGGTGCCGCCGCCGAAGCCGTCGGCCACGTCGGCGAGTCCGTCCTCGTGCAGCGCCCCGGTCGCCACCACCAGGGTCGCGACCGCCAGCGTCGCGGCCAGGAACGGCCCGAGCCCGATCCACCACGCCGCCGCCAGCACCAGGGCGGCCGGCAGGGCGAGCACGAGGCCGGCCAGGGGCAGCATCCGGGGGAGGGTGGTGAAGTCGGGGCTGCGATGCGGGTCCGGCTCGCCGGGCAGTTGCGGCACCGGCAGGCGGGAGTAGAAACGCAGGCACCCGGCGAGGTCGTAGAGGGCGCCGCGCCCGGGCCAGTCGGCCTCTCCGCCGGTCTGCCTGTCCATCGCGGTCTCCCGCATCCGCCCGCCGCCATGCTCGTACAGGGCGCGCCCATCCAGTATACGCGGCCCGCTCCGACTCCGTCTCCCCGTCCGCGGGCACCCACAGGAAATCATCGGCCCATGCCCGATCCAGGCCCGTTCGACGACATCCGCAACCTGCTCAAGGCCATGCCCGGCCCCGACCAGGAGGCCCAGGAGGCCGTCGCGGCCCGGGACGCGACCCTGACCAAGCCCGCAGGCTCCCTCGGGCGGCTGGAGCACCTCGTGTCCTGGCTCGCGGCCTGGCAGGGCAAGGCGCCGCCGAGTTTCGACCGGCCGCTGGTCTGCGTCTTCGCCGGCAGCCACGGGGTGACGCGCCGGGGCGTCTCGGCCTTCCCGGACGCGGTCAACCGGCAGATGCTCGACAATTTCGCGGCCGGGGGCGCGGCGATCAACCAGATCTGCGCGGCCTACGGACTCGGCTTCAAGGTGTTCGACCTCGCCCTCGACATGCCGACCGGCGACATCACGGAAGCGTCCGCCCTCGACGAGCGCGCAACGGTCGCCACCATGGCGTTCGGCATGGAGGCGGTGGCGGCCGGCACCGATTGCCTGGGCATCGGCGAGATGGGCATCGGCAACACCACCGTGGCGGCGGCCCTCTACGCCGCCCTGTTCGGCGGCGACCCGGCCCACTGGGTCGGCCACGGCACCGGCGTCGATCGGGAGGGCTTGAGCCGGAAGGTCGCGGCCGTGGAGGCGGCGCTCGCCCACCATGCCAGCCATCTCGACGATCCTCTGCAGGTACTGGCCCGCCTCGGCGGCCGGGAGATCGCCGCCATGGCGGGGGCGATCCTGGCGGCCCGGCTGCAGCGCATCCCGGTGGTGATCGACGGCTACGTGGCGACCGCCGCCGCCGCCGTGCTGCACGCCGCCGACCCCAGCGCCCTCGACCATTGCCTCGCCGGCCACGTCTCGGCGGAGGGCGTTCACGCGGAGGTGCTGGAGCGGCTCGGCCTCGTGCCGCTGCTGGCGCTCGGCATGCGGCTCGGCGAGGCGTCCGGTGCCGGCATGGCGATGGGCCTGCTCAAGGGAGCCCTCGCCTGCCACACCGGCATGGCGACCTTCGCGCAGGCGGGGGTGTCCGGGAAGCAGGCGGCGCCCACCGGTTGATCCGCCGAGCCGTCGCCGCGTCCGGGAAGTCCCGGATTCCAAAGGACGAGTCCTTTGGCGGGTGCAGGGCAGAGCCCTGCAAAACAGGTCTTCAGCCCCGAAAGGGGCCGGAGACCTGTTTGCCGGGGTTTCACCCCGACACCCCACCAAAGGGACTTGGTCCCTTTGGAATCCCCGATCAGGCGGTCTTCTCGATGTTCCAGAAGAACTGCACGGGCGCCATGACCATGCCCTTGAGCTTCGTGCTGATGGCCATCGGCTGCTGCACCAGACCGGCCGGGGCGTAGGGTACGACCGTGAAGGCCCGCTCCTCGATCTGCGCGGCCAGCGCCTTCTGGCGCGTCTCGTCTCCGGTCGCGATCCAGTCGCTGCGCAGGCTCTCCAGGGTCGGATCGTCCGGCCAGCCGAACCAGGCGGCCGAGCCGTTGGCCCGGATCAGCGGGTGCAGGGCCGGGTTCAGCACGTCGGCCCCCGACCAGAGCGTGTGGAAGACCGACCAGCCCCCGGCATCCACCGGCCCACGATTGCCGCGGCGGGCGATGAAGCTGCCCCAGTCGGTGGAGACCAGATCGACGTTCATCCCGAGCTGCTTCAGCAGATCCTGGGTCACCAGCGACTGGTTGTAGGCGATCGGCTGGTCGGCCGGGGCCAGCAGCACGACCTTCTCGCCCTTGTAGCCGGCCTTGGCCAGCATCGCCTTGGCCTTGCCGAGATCCTCCTGCATGGCGGCGGCCCCGCCCGCACCGGTCGACATCGGCGAGCCCGGCGTGAAGAAGGTCTTGGCCTCCCGGTAATAGTCCGGGCTGCCGACCACCGCCTGCATGTAGTCGTCCTGCTTCATGGCCATCATCACGGCCCGGCGGATCTCCGGGTTGTTGAACGGCGGCTGCGTGTGGTTGAACCGCATCAGCAGGATCAGCCCGAGCGGAACGTTGCGGATCTCGATGCCCGGCTTGTCCTTGAGGACGGGGATCAGGTCGATCGGCGGCTGTTCGTACCAGTCGACCGCCCCCTGGATCATCGCGCCGACCGCCGCCGAGGCCTCGGTGATGGCGAGCCACTCGATCCGGTCGACCTTGGCGACCTTGCCGCCGGCCGCCCAGGAGGGCGCCTCCTCGCGGGGCCGGTAGGCGGCGTGGCGGGTGTAGATCGCGTTCTGGCCCGGGATCCATTCCCGCGCCTCGAAGCGCCAGGGTCCGGAGCCCGTGGCGTCAGCGATCGGCTTGGAGGCGTCCTGAAGCGCGATGCGCTCCGGCATGACGAAGGGCACGTTGGAGGACAGCTTGCCCAAAGCCGCCGGCAGCAGGGGGAACGGCTTTTTCAACGCGATCGTGAAGGTCCGCGCATCCTCCTGGCCGTACCCCTCCACGAAGCCCGCCAGGGTCTGGCCGAAGGCATCGCGCTTCGCCCACCGTGCGATGGAGGCGATGCAGTCCTTCGCCTCGACCGGCGAGCCGTCGTGGAAGCTGAGGCCGTCGCGGAGATGGAAGGTCCAGCGCAGGCCGTCGGGCGCGGTCTGCCAGTCGCTGACCATCTGCGGCTGGATCCGGAAGTTCTCGTCGGTGGCGAACAACGTGTCGTAGACGAGATAGCCATGGTTGCGGATGACGTAGCTCGTGGCGACGATCGGATCGAGGGAGGGCAGGGGCGTCGACGGAATGAAGCGCAGCACGCTGCCGCCGGACTGGGCCCGGGCGCGGGACGGGCGGCCGAGGCCGGCGGCGAGCGCCGAGGCGGTGCCCGCCAGAAGCTGGCGGCGGTGGAGCGTCATCGCAGTCGACCCCTCTCGTGATCGGGCCTCGAAGCCCAGGTTATTTTATACAATTTCAAGCCTCAGGCCCGCCGTCAAGGGCCCTGCGAGGCCCGAGCCGGACGAGGAGCGAGACGATGAAGAACCGGACCATGGCGGGTTCGATCGGGTCCGAGATTCGGCGGCGCATCCTCGACGGGCGCTATCCGGCCGGATCGCAATTGCGCCAGGACGGGCTGGCCGCGGAGTTCGGCGCCAGCCGGATCCCCGTCCGGGAGGCCCTGTTCCAGCTCGAAGCCGAGGGCTTGGTGCGGATCCATCCGCATCGGGGCGCGATGGTGGCGCCGCTCTCGCCCGCCGATGCGGCCGAGGCCCTGGAACTCCGCGGCGCCCTGGAGCCACGCCTTCTGGCGCTGTCCGCGCCGCTGCTGACCGAGGCGGATTTCGAGCGCGCGGACAGGCTCTTGGACGATTATGCGGCGGCCCTGCATGAGGGCGCCACGGCACGCTGGGGGACGCTCAACACGGAGTTGCACCTCCTCCTGTACAGCCGGGCGAACCGCCCCCGCGCCCTCGGCCTCGTCGGCTCCCTGCTGGCGGAATGCGACCGCTACACCCGCCTGCAGCTCTCGACGGATGCGGCGGAACTGGAGCGGGCCGACCGCGAGCACCGGGAGATGGTCCGGCTCTGCCGGAACGGTCACGTCTCGGCGGCCTGCGCCCTGCTGGTCGACCATATCGGCCACGTCGCCACCGCGCTGATGGCCTTTCTCGGCGAGTCGTCCGGCGAGACCCGGATGCCCGCCCCGCCGCAGATGATTGTATAAAATTCTTGCCCGAATCGTCTGGGACTGCCATGGAGAGTCCCGCCGTCCGGCGCGCCCCTGCCGCGGCCCCGATCCCTCTTCCGACCGGACGAAAAGCCGATGGCCTCCGACCGACAGATCTTCTCCGGCACGATTCCGGCCCTCATGACGCCCTGCGGACCGGATCGGGCGCCGGATTTCGAGGCGCTGGCCCGGAAGGGGAAGGAGCTCGTCGCCGCCGGGATGTCGGCGGTCGTCTATTGCGGCTCGATGGGCGACTGGCCGCTCCTGACCGACGAGGAGCGGATGGAAGGCGTCGAGCGGCTGCTCGCGGAAGGCGTCCCGGTCATCGTCGGGACCGGTGCGCAGAACCCGAAGCGGGCGGCGGCGCTCGCCGCCCACGCCAAGGCGGCGGGCGCGCAAGGATTGATGATCATCCCGCGGGTCCTGTCGCGGGGCAGCTCCGCGGCGGCGCAGGAGGCCCATTTCGCCGGCATCCTGGAGGCGGCGGTGGACCTGCCCTCGGTGATCTACAACAGCCCCTATTACGGCTTCGAGACCCGGGCGGAGCTGTTCTTCAGCCTGCGCGCCCGCTACCCGCACCTCGTCGGCTTCAAGGAATTCGGCGGCGCCCGGTCGCTCACCTACGCGGCCGAGCACATCACCGGCCAGTCGCCCGACATCACCCTGATGGTGGGCGTGGATACCCAGGTGGTGCACGGCTACGTCAATTGCGGCGCCCGGGGTGCCATCACGGGCATCGGCAACGTTCTGCCGCGGGAGGTGCTGCACCTCGTGTCCCTGTGCGAGACGGCGGCCACCGGCGACGTCCTGGCCCGGCGGCGGGCGCTGGAACTCGATGCGGCGCTCGCAATCCTGTCGAGCTTCGACGAGGGGACCGACCTCGTCCTCTACTACAAGTATCTGATGGTTCTGGAGGGGAACCCGGAATACGAACTGCACTTCAACGCCTCCGACGCGTTGAGCCCCGGACAGCGCCACTACGCGGAGACGCAGCTGCGGATCTTCAAGGCGTGGTACGCGCAATGGTCGGAGGCGTGCGCCCAGTACACAGGCCGGGCCTGACCGGTCGATCCGGCAGCCCGCCTCGCCTGGCAGGCGCGGGGTCTGCGACACGGGCCGGCGCCGCGCGCCTTTGCGTGGAACGGCCCGTCGGCGTTATGGCGGGTACGCGATCCTCCTCAGCCCGCGAACCCCGCTCATGAAGATCACCCAGGCCTTCACCTTCGAGGCGGCCCACCGGCTGCCGAACGTGCCCGAGACCCACCGCTGCCACCGGATGCACGGGCATTCCTACCGGGTCGAGCTGACGGTCGCCGGGCCGGTCGATTCGCAGACCGGCTGGGTGATCGACTTCTACGACATCGAGAGCATCTTCGGCCCGCTGCTCGCCCGGCTCGACCACCATTGCCTCAACGAGATCGAAGGGCTGGAGAACCCGACCGCCGAGAACATCGCGGCCTGGATCTGGCATCGCCTGCGGCCGGACCTGCCGGGGCTCGCCCGCGTGCGGGTGGCCGAGACCCCGATGTCGTGGGCGGACTACGATGGCGACTGAGACAGCCGGCGATCGGTCGGCCCTGGTTCTGTTCTCCGGCGGGCAGGATTCGGCGACCTGCCTCGCCTGGGCCCTCGACCGGTTCGACCATGTCGAGACCCTGGGCTTCGATTACGGCCAGCGCCACCGGGTCGAGCTCGACCGGCGCGCGGCCCTGCGGGCGGGCACGACCCGCATCAATCCCGCCTGGGCGCCCCGGCTCGGCGACGACCACACCCTCGCCCTCGACGCCCTGGGGCAGGTGTCCGAGACGGCGCTGACCCGCGAGGCCGCGATCGGCTACGAGGCGTCCGGCCTGCCCAACACCTTCGTGCCCGGCCGCAACATCGTGTTCCTGACCTTCGCGGCGGCGCTCGCCTACCGGCGCGGGATCCGCCACGTGGTCGGCGGCATGTGCGAGACCGACTATTCCGGCTATCCCGATTGCCGCGACGACACCATCAAGGCGCTCCAGGTGGCGCTGAATCTCGGCATGGAGCGCCGCTTCGTGCTGCACACGCCCCTGATGTGGCTCGACAAGGCGCAGACCTGGGAACTGGCCGAGACGCTCGGCGGCCGGGCGCTGGTCGACCTGATCGTCGAGGAGAGCCACACCTGCTACCTCGGCGAGCGCGGGCAGCGCCATGCCTGGGGCTACGGCTGCGGCACCTGCCCGGCCTGCCGCCTGCGGGCGGACGGGTTCGCGCGGTTCAGCGCGGCCTGAGCCCGTCGACCAGCACCGCCAGCGTCCCGCGGAAGGCGTCCGGGCTCGCGAACAGACGCTCCATCAGCAGGGCCCCCTCCAGGGTGGCGATGACGTAGCGGGCGAGCGCCGCCGGATCCGTCCCGGCGCGGACGCTGCCATCCCCCTGGCCCGCGCGCAGGGTCGCTTCCAGCCACGCGAGATGATCCGCGAAGAAGGCCGCGATGTCCCGGCGCAGGCGCTCGGGCAGCGCCTCGCCCTCGATGGCCAGCGCCGCGCAGAGGCAACCGAGCCCCTGCTCGACGCCGCCGAGATAGAGCCGGCCATAGGCCTCGATCCGCCCCGGCCCGTCCGCGACGTCCGAGCGGATCGTCTCCAGGGCGGCGGCGTAGCGGGCCGCGTAGGCCGCCACCAGGGCGGCGCCGAGATCCACCTTGCTGGGGAAATGGTGGTGGATGCTGGCCTTGCGGATGCCCACCGCCGCCGCGAGATCGGCGTAGCTGAAGCCGGCATAGCCACGCCCCCGGACCAGGGTCTCGGCCTGGATCAGCAGCTCGGCGCGGGTGTCCCTCATGGTGGCCTCGTCCGGGGCACGGCTCACGCGAACGTGCGGCCTTCGCCCATCCCGCGTCCTGTGTGCCACTTGACGGGCGAGAAATCTACCTACCTAATGGTAGACAAGAAGAACAGGAGGATTCGGCATGACGGCTTCCGCCGTCCATCCGAGGGCGTTTCCAGGAGGCCGCGTGCTGTCGCGGCGCAGCGCCCTGTTCGGGGGCCTGTGCCTGTGCTGCCTGCCGACCCTCGGCCGCGCCGCCGAATCCTTCACGATGGAGGAGGTCGGCCCCGGCATCTTCATGCGCAAGGGCCTGATCGCCGACGCCACGCCCGAGAACGCCGACGCCATCGCCAATATCGGCTTCATCATCGGCAAGAACGGCGTGCTGGTGACGGAATCCGGCGGCAGCTTGGCCGACGGCCGGTGGCTGCGCGGCGAGATCGTCAAGCGCACGGCGAAGCCGATCACCCACGTGGTCCTGAGCCACGTCCATCCGGACCACGCCTTCGGGGCCGGCGCCTTCGTGGAGGACAAGCCGGTCTTCATCGGCCACGCCAAGCTCACCGAGGCGCTCGCCGCCCGGGGCGAGTTCTACCGCAAGCGCCTGATCGACCTGCTCGGCGCGGAACAGACCGGACCGGTGGTCTACCCGACCCTGACGGTCGCCGACACGGCCGAGGTCGATCTCGGCGACCGCCGCCTGACCTTCACGGCGCACGGACCGGCCCACACCACCTCGGACCTGTCGATGATCGAGTCCGGCAGCGGCCTGCTGTTTCCCGCCGACCTGCTGTTCGTGAACCGGATTCCGTCCCTCGACGGCAGCCTGAAGGGCTGGCTCAAGGAGGCCGAGCGCCTGAAGGCCATGGGCCCCAGCCGCGCCGTGCCGGGCCACGGGCCGGTATCGGTGGACCTCGCCCCGGCGCTCGCCGATCTCACCGGCTACCTGACGGCTTTGCGCGACGGCACCCGCGCGGCGATCGCCAAGGACGTCCCGATCGAGAAGGCGGTCGACACCGTCGCCCGGGATCAGCGGGACAAGTGGGCCCTGTTCGACACCTACAATGGCCGCAACGTCACCGTGGCCTATCAGGAACTCGAGTGGGAATAAGTTTTTGACGTCCCCATATTCGCAATCATCGGGAGGCACGCCATGATGTTCAGGATCGGACAGACACTCTCCAGCCTCGCCCTCGGCCTCGCCGTGGCGACGACGGCGCTCACCCCCGTGGCCTGGGCCGCGGGCGCCTCAGACACCGACCAGGAGCGGGCCGCCCGCTGGCAGGAAATCGCCAAGTCGATCTTCGGCGACCGCCAGATCGCGCAGACCGACAGCCTCGTGAAGATCGACGCCCCGGCGCGCGCGCTCGACGCCGCCCTGGTGCCGATCACCCTGACCATGCCCAATGACGGGCAGATCAAGGCGGTCTCGCTGATCATCGACGACAACCCGGCGCCCTACGCGGCCAAGTTCGAGTTCGGCCCGGCCGCCGACCCGGCGGAGCTGAAGCTGCGCGTGCGGGTCAACAACTACACCGACATGCACGCCGTGGTGGAGACGCAGGACGGCAAGCTCTACGAGGCCAAGCAGTTCGTGAAGGCGTCGGGCGGCTGCTCGGCCCCGATGGGCATGAGCGACGAGGAGGCGATGAAGGGCATGGGCGACATGCGCATGAAGTTCGCCGAGACGGGCGCCGGCAAGCCCGTGGAGGCGACGCTGATGGTCCGCCACCCGAACTTCTCCGGCATGCAGATGAACCAAGTCACCCGCGATTACACGCCGGCGCGCTACATCGACAAGCTGACCGTCTCGGCCGGCGACCAGAAGATCTTCACCCTGACGGGCGACATCTCGATCTCGTCCAATCCGGTGATCAACTTCGCGTTCAAGCCGGACGGCAAGCCGATCCAGGTGGCGGCCTCCGACAACCAGGGCGGCCACTGGCAGCACAGCTTCACCCCGCCGAGCCCGACGAACTGAGCGATGGGTCAGGGACGCATGATCGGTCGGATCGCGGCGGCGCTGGCCGCCCTCGTCTGCCTCGCCGCGGCCCCGGCAGATTCCCCCGTCAACGTGCCCGAGCCGGAGGGGCTCTACGCGGGGGCGCCGCATGGCTACACGCCGCAGACCCTGAAGGGGGCCGCGGTGGTGGACGCCGCGTCGGTCGCCGCCCTGATGGCGGGGCCGGACAAGCCGGTGCTGATCGACGTGGCGGCCCCCGACCGCAAGCCGTCGAACTTTCCGGCGGGGCGCCTCTGGCTGCCGGTGCATCCCTCGATCCCCGGCGCGGTCTGGATGCCGGAGGCCGGGGCCGAGCCGCTGGCGCCGGAGCGCGAGGCCGTGTTCTACGATCGCGTCGCCGAGCTGACCGGGGGCGACAGGGCCAAGCCCGTGGTGGTGTTCTGCCACGTCGAGTGCTGGGGCAGCTGGAACGCCGCCAAGCGGCTGGTGCGGAAGGGTTATACCGGCATCCGCTGGTTCCCCGAGGGCGTCGAGGGCTGGCAGGACAAGCACGAGACGGCGAATCTGCGCGTCGACCCCGCCTGGAAAGCGGCGGGCGAACCGCAGGCGGGGCGCTGACCCGCGGCGCCCGACGGTGTAAGAGGAATCGCAGGCCACCGGCGCGCCCTCCCTCCCCCCTCTGCGGGGGAGGGTGGCCCCTGCGTCGGCAGGGGTCGGGAGAGGGGAACCCGGGTTCAGAAAAGGGTGGTGCCTGGATGACGGGCGCAGCCCTCTTCTGCACCGTTGCTCCCCTCTCCCGACCCCCTTCGGGGGCCACCCTCCCCCGCAGAGGGGGGAGGGAGAGAGGCGGCGCCGATAGAGGGATCTGAACCATGTCGCAGGTCGTGCAGTCGCGCCGGCTCCGGGCGATCGATATCGGCAAGCGCAAGGCCGAGGGGCGCAAGATCATCGCGCTCACCGCCTACCACGCCCACACCGCCGGCATCGTCGATCCCTATTGCGACTTCATCCTCGTGGGCGATTCCCTCGGCATGGTGATGCACGGGATGGAATCGACGATTCCCGTCACCCTGGAGATGATGATCCTCCAGGCCCAGGCGGTGATCCGCGGGACGTCCAAGGCGCTCGTCGTGGTCGACATGCCGTTCGGCTCCTACGAGGCGAGCAAGGAGCAGGCCTTCCTCAACGCCGCCCGGGTGCTGAAGGAGAGCGGCGCCGGCGCGATCAAGATGGAGGGCGGGGCGCATTTTGCCGAGACGGTGGCGTTCCTCGTCCAGCGCGGCGTGCCGGTGATGGGCCATATCGGGCTCACCCCGCAGGCGGTGAACACGATGGGCGGGTTCAAGGTGCAGGGCCGCGCCCCCGACGACGAGCGCCGCCTGCTGGAGGATGCCCGGGCAATCTCCGACGCTGGGGCCTTCGCGATCGTGCTGGAGGGCATCGTCGAGCCGGTGGCCCGGGCGATCGCGACTTCGCCCCGAGTGACGGCGGCCACGATCGGCATCGGCGCCTCGGCGGTCTGCGACGGGCAGATCCTGGTCCTGGAGGACATGCTCGGCCTGTCCGAGCGCACGCCGAAGTTCGTGCGCCAGTTCGGCAGCCTGCGCAGCCATATCGAGGAGGCCGTGAAGGCCTACGCGGACGAGGTCCGGGCCGGGCGCTTCCCGGCGGACGACCACACCTACGGATAGGGCCGCCCTCAGCCCCGCGGCAGCGGCCGGGCCGGGTTGCCGACGAATGTCGCGCCCGCCGGCACGTCGCGGGTGACGACCGCGCCCGCGCCGATGATGGCATCGTCACCCACCGTGACGCCGGGCAGGATCAGCGCGCCGCCGCCGATCCAGACATTCGCCCCCACGGTGATCGGCCGGCCGGATTCGACGCCCGCCCGCCGCAGCTCCGGATTGCGCGGATGGTCGGCGGTCAGGAACTGCACGCCGGGGCCGACCTGGGTGAGGGCGCCGATCGACACGGGGGCGACGTCGAGGATCACGCAGTTGAAGTTGAGGAACACCCCGTCGCCGACCGAGATGTGCTGCCCGTAATCGCAGAAGAATGGCGGCCGGATCACCGCGTCCGCGCCCACATGGCCGAGGAGCTCGCGCAGGAGGACGCGCCGCTCGTCCGGGGAGGCGGCCAGGGTGGCGTTGTAGCGGACCATCCAGGCGCGGGCGCGCCGCGCATCGGCGGCGAGTTCCGGGTCGCCCGGCCGATAGGGCTCACCGGCCAGCATTTTTTGCTTTTCGGTTTTGGCTGTCATGCGGGTTCTCCTGCGGTGCCGGGCACCAGGGCGCGATCCTGCGCCCGGATGATGACCTCGGCCTGTCGAAGGCCATGCCCCTAGCCGTGGCGTTGAGAGCGACCGTTGATGATCATACGGAAATTCTGCTGGCGCGCGGACCAGCCCCGTTTCACCTCGGTGAGAAGGAGCAACACGGGTGACGAGCGAGCCTATCGCGCTGCCGGCTGACCCGGCCGATGCCGCGGATTTCGACGCGACGGCCGAGGCGCTGGACCGCGGCCAGCGCGCCCGCTTGATCCGCAGGACGCGGACCGGGCTCGGCCTGTCGCAGAGCGAGTTCGCCAGCCGGTTCCGTGTTCCGATCGGCACGCTGCGCGATTGGGAGCAGGCACGGACCACCGCGCCGGATTTCGCCATCGCCACGTGCGGGTGATCGGGCGGCATCCCGACATCGTGGCGAAGGCTGTCGCCTGACGGATAAGCGTCGACCGGACGTCCCAGTCACCCCACCCGCCGCGACGGCAGCCGCAAGCCCGGGGCCGGGCGCTCCAGCAGCACCTCCCGGCGGAACCGCACCAGCCGCGCCGGCCGCCCGGCGGCGCCGCTGGTGACGCTCTCGGTCTCCTCCACCAGCCCTTGCTGGGCCACGAGCCGGCGGAAATTCTGTTTGTGCAGTTGCGTCCCCGAGAGCGCTTCCACGGTGCGCTGGAGCTGGAGCAGGGTGAATTCCGGCGGCATCAGCTCGAACACCACCGGGCGGTACTTGATCTTGCCCCGCAGCCGGCCGATCGCCGTGGCGAGCACCCGCCGGTGGTCGAACGCCATCGGCACGCCGGCCGGGTCGTTCGGCAGCGCCGGCCCGGCATTGCCGCCGGCCTCCGGGATCAACCCGGCCTCGAACAGCAACTCGTAGCGCTCCAGCACGCGCTCCTCGTTCCAGGTGCCGCCGTTCATGCCGAAGGTCAGGCCCAGCCGGTCGAGGCGGCGGGTCCGGGCGGCGCAATCCGCGGGCTCGGCCGCCCAAGCGGCGAGCCGCGCCTCGATCGCGTCGAGCTGGCGCGGGCGGCCCTGGCGGAAATCCTCGTAGGGCAGGTAGCGGTACCAGTTCTGCCACGCGGCCTCGGCGAGGCCGGCCGGCCGCTCCTCGCGCACCAGTGCCAGATAGGCCACCGAGAGCGAGTGCACCCCCGATTGCGCGGCGGCACCCGAGCGGTCGCGATCGCCGAAGGTGTAGAGCTGCTCCACGTAGCCGAGGCGCTGGTGCGTCTGCCGTTCCACCCAGGCGCGCAGGCCGCGCTCCAGGGTGGCGTGCTCGGGGACGAGCGGCCCGGCCGGCAGGCCGTCGCCGCGGCCCGGCGCCTGATCGGGCACGCGGATCGTCAGGGCGCGCGGCTCCCCCCTGGTCGCGGCGACGATCACCGCGACGAGGCCCACGGAGGAGCGCTCCGGCAGGGCCTGCGCCCCGCGCGCACCCGTCTGCACCGCGGCACCGTCCATTGTCCCTCGACCACCTCGCCTGTCGAATGCGCTTTGGGGCCAATCGTTTCCGCACGCCCCGGCGTCCGCCCGCGGATCCCGCCTATAGGGGGGCAGGACCGCCGCGCGTCAACGCCGCCGTATGACGCTCGGGCGGCGGCAGGACCCGAGGGCGCAACATCATGAGTGCTTGCCAAGGCGGCGGCGCCTGACCAAACAGGGGCCCTCCGAATGGCCAGGATGGAGCCCGAGCGAGAGCGATGCCAGCCAGCGCGAACGCCGCACCGACCGGGGGACCGGCGGTCGATCTGCGGCTCTACGGCCTGCTCGATGTCGGCGTGTGCGGCGGTGACGGCGACCGGCTGGCGCGGCTCGGCGCCGAGGCGGTCGCGGGGGGCTGCACCCTGCTGCAGTACCGCGAGAAGGACATCCCCGACGCCCGCGCCGCCCTGGCGCGGATCCGGGCGATCCGGGAGGCGGTCGGCGGACGGGTGCCGGTGCTGGTCAACGACCGGGTCGACCTCGCCCTCGCGGCGGGGGCGGAGGGCGTGCATCTCGGCCAGGGCGACCTCCACCCGGCCGATGCCCGCCGGCTCCTGGGGCCGGAGGCGATCATCGGCCTCACCGTGAAGAACACCGCCCAGGCCGACGAGCTGTACCGTTTGCCGGTGGACTATGCCTGCATCGGCGGCGTGTTCGCCACCACCAGCAAGGACAATCCCGACCCGCCGGTCGGCCTCGACGGGTTCGCCAGCATCGCCTTCCGGGCGCGGCTCGCCCGGGGCGCGGGCCTGCCGCTCGGCGCCATCGCGGGGATCGGGCTTGACAACGCCGCCGCCGTGGTCGCCGCGGGGGCGGACGGTGTGGCGGTGATCACCGCCCTGTTCGGCGCGGAACCGGTGCGCCAGCGCGCCCGGGATCTGCGGGCGCGGATCGACGCCGCCCTGGCGGAGCGAGCCCGATGAGCGCGACCCCGATCGCCGTCACCATCGCGGGCTCGGATTCCGGCGGCGGCGCCGGCATCCAGGCCGATCTCAAGACGTTCTCGGCGCTCGGCGTCTACGGCGCCAGCGTGATCACGGCGCTCACCGCGCAGAATACGCGGGGCGTCCAGGGCATCCACGACGTGCCGGCGGATTTCGTCGCCCGGCAGATCGACAGCGTCTTCTCCGATCTCGCTGTGACGGCGGTGAAGATCGGCATGCTGTCGCGGGCCGAGGTGATCGTAGCCGTGGCCGAGGGGCTGGCGCGCCATGCCCAAACAATCCCCGTCGTCCTCGACCCCGTGATGGTCGCCACCAGCGGCGACCGGCTGATCGCCGACGACGCCGTGGCGATTCTCAGGGACCGGCTGCTGGCGCGGGCCGACCTGATCACCCCCAACCTGCCGGAGGCGGCGGTGCTGCTCGGCGAATCCGTCGCCGAGGATCCGGCCATGGCCGCCGCCCAGGCGCGGCGGCTCGTCGCGCTCGGCGCCCGGGCGGTGCTGATCAAGGGCGGGCACGGGACCGGCCGCGAGAGCATCGACCATCTGGTCACGGCGGACGGGACCCTGCGCACCCTGGTCGCGCCGCGGATCGCCACCGCCAACACCCACGGCACCGGCTGCACCCTCTCGTCCGCCATCGCGGCCGGTCTGGCCCGCGGCCTGACGGTGCCGGCGGCGGTGGCGGAGGCCAAGACCTATCTCACGGCGGCCCTCGGTGCCGCGGATGACCTTACGATCGGCGCCGGGCATGGGCCGGTCCATCATTTCCACGGCCTTTGGGGGTAGATCGGCGCGCCGAAGCGCTGTCCGCCGCCTTGCAACCGGATGACGATTGCGTTTGAAGAAGCGCACGATCGTTCGGATAATGGAACGGCGCAGGCGGGCCGGTGACGATGCAGGATCAGGCGGAACGGCCAGACCGGGGACGTGGACGCGACCTGCTGACAGGCGCGCAGGCGCTGTCCGGACAGCTCGGCAAGACCATCCAGCGGCTGCGGAAGGCCTACAACCTCTCCCTCTCGGAACTCGCCGAGCAATCGGGCGTGGCCAAGTCGATCATCAGCCAGATCGAGCGCAACGAGACCAATCCGACGCTGGCCACCATCTGGCGGCTGTCCCAGGCCCTCGACGTCTCGATCGAACGCGTACTGGCGGCGAACGACGAGGAGCCGTTCATCGAGAAAACCTCCCGGGCGGACACGCCGATCCTCGTCTCCGAAGACGGGAAGGTGCGGCTTGCCATCATCGGCTGGTTGAAGACGATCGAGTGGCTGCAATGGTACGAGGTGACGGCCGATTCCGGCGGCGTCCTCGATTCGGATCCGCACCAGCGCGGCTCGGTGGAATCGCTGTCGGTCGCCGAGGGGGCGTTCGAGGTCGAGATCGGCGGGATCGTGCAGCGGGCGCGGGCCGGCGAGACCCTGCGCTACCGCTGCGACCGGCCCCACCTCGTGCGCTGCACCGACGGCCCGGCCCGGGCCACCATGGTGGTGATCATGAAGGCCGCCGTGATGGAGTGATCGGGCTCACCGCCCCGTATTCACCCACCGTACCACGTCGGCCAGCACGGTGGTGAGCGCCTGATCGAGGGCGCGGGCGCCGGTGCCGGCGTCGATCTTGGCCACCGGCACCCGGGCCACGAAGATCCGCGCGGCCGTCACCTTTCCGGTGCCGTCGGCCACGAGCTTCAGCGCCAGATCCACCACCGCCTCGCCGGTCGCCGCCTGGACGTCGAAGGCGCGGATCTCGCTGATCAGCTGGTAATCGGCCACGACCTTGTCGCCGGGCCGGCTCACCGAGCGCAGCCGCCCGGAATTCTCTAGGCTCTGGATGATCCGGGACTGGATCAGCCGGGGCAGGCGGTCGGCCCATTGGCCGCCGCCCAGGAAAGAGAGCGACCCGCCGCCCTCGCGCACGATGATCCGGTCCGCCTCGAACGGCTGAATGCCCACCGGCTCCGACACCACGATCGACCGCGCCGCCGCCACCGGCCGCCCGGCCTGCGGCAGGGCCGCGAGATCGAAGGTGAGGGGCGCCGCGCCGCCGCCGCAGCCGCCCAGCAGGGCGGCGAGCAGCGCGGCAGCGGCGATATGGGACGAGCGGACCATACACATGACCTGAGAGACCCCGCCGACGGAGGGCGGGGTTGTATAAGCTATGCCGTTAAAACTACCCCGCACCGCCGTCCGTGCCGTGCGCCGGGACACATCGACCCGGCGGAGGACCATTTCAGCGTCCGCCGTTGTATTCGGGCAACGATGGTTTGCCGCCGAAGATCACCTGGCTCGGGTCGCGCTCCAGGCTGCGCACCGTCCGGTTGAGGGTGCTCAGCGTCCGCTGGCCGTCCCCCGACAGGGCCTCCACCTCCCGGCGTCCGGTGCCGCTGAGCCGGCCGAAATTGGACGAGATGCTGGCGGTGCGCTTGTCGAGGTTCTCCGACATGACCCGGAACGCCTTGCCGGCGTCGCGCACGGAGATCGCCGCCGCGCGGATCTCCGCGAAGGTGCTGGAACCCTCCTGGCCGGAGGCCGAGCCCAGGAAGCCCTGGGCGCCGTTGAGCACCGCGTCGATCTTGTCGGCCGAGGCGTTGAGCTTGGCGGCGAGCGAGCGGGCATCGTGCACGGCCCCCTCGATGTCGGGGCTAGACTTGGACAGGGCCTCCGAGAAGCGGTCGGCGTTGTCGATCACGTGGCCGAGCTTCGCCCCGTCCACCGCCTTGACCAGCGCCGAGATGTTCGGCCCGGCATCGGCCAGCGTCTTCGAGAAGGTCTCGACGTTGGTGAGCGAGCGGTTGATCGCGCCCTCGTTGGCCGAGACCAGCCGATCGAGCCGGGCCAGCATGTCGTCGGCCCGCTGCGCCACCTGGCGGGCGAGCGCCATCATGTCCTGCATGTCGGAGGAATCGGCGAAGATGGTCGGCGGTTCGCCGTTGGCCATCGGGGTGAGGGCGGGCGCGTCGGCATTGCCGCCGGAGAGCGAGATCACCGAGACGCCGGTGAGCATCGCCGAGTCGAGCCGGGCGCGGGTATCGGCCCGCAGCGGCGTCGCGGGCTCGACCTTGATCTGGGCCAGCACCCGGCGCGGATCCTGCGGGGCGAGGCGGATGTCGGTGACCTCGCCGACCTTGATGCCGTTGAAGTTCACGCTCGACCCGCGCGAGAGCCCTCCGACCGAGCCGGAGAACACGATCCGCACCGTCTGACTGACCTGCCGGGACGAGCCGCCGGAGAGCCACAGCACGGTGCCGAAGCCCGCCAGGATGACGGCGATGGTGAAGGCCCCGATCAGGGCGTAATTCGCGCGGGTTTCCATGCGCTCAGCCTGTGTGTCTGCCCGGCGGGGATCCGGCCGGGCGTCTGGCCCCGGTCCTCAAGGAGGATCGGAGCGGAATGGGACGGGGACGGCGCTCAGGCATGCAGGGCCGTGCCGCCCGTGGCGATGGTCCGGGCGCGCTTGCCGTGGAAGTACGAGCGCAGCCAGGGATGGTCGCTCGCCAGCATCTCGTCGATCGTGCCGGCCGCGATGATCTGGCCGTCGCCGAGCGCCGCGATGCGGTCGCAGGCGGTGTAGAGGCTGTCGAGGTCGTGGGTGACCATGAAGACGGTCAGGCCCAGCGTCTCCTTCAGGGTCGAGACGAGGTCGTCGAACTCCCCCGCGCCGATCGGGTCGAGGCCCGAGGTCGGCTCGTCGAGGAACAGGATCTCGGGATCGAGGGCGAGGGAGCGGGCGAGCGCCGCCCGCTTGATCATGCCGCCCGACAGCTCCGAGGGCAGCTTGTCGGCGGCATCGGGCTTCAGGCCGACCATCTCGATCTTGAGGCGGGCGAACTCGTCGAGCAGGCGCTCGGACAGGTTCAGGTGCTCGCGCATCGGCACTTGGATGTTCTGCTTGACGGTGAGCGCCGAGAACAACGCCCCCTGCTGGAACAGCACGCCCCAGCGCTGCTCCATGCGCCGCCGCTCGGCGTAGGTGAGTTCATCGACGTCCCGGCCGAACACCTCGATCGTGCCCGCCCGCTTCGGGTTGAGGCCCAGGATCGTGCGGGTCAGCACCGACTTGCCCTGCCCGGAGGGGCCGACGAAGCCCAGGATCTCGCCGGGCCGAATGTCGAGGCTCAGGCCTTTCAGAATGTTGCGGTCACGGAAACCGACCACGAGGTCGCGGACGCGGATGATCGGGCGTTGAGCGTCCATCGGGGCAGACATCGCGGCGGACATCGGGGGCGGTCTCAGAAATCGATCGCGGCGAAGAACACCGCGAACAGGCCATCGAGGACGATGACCATGAAGATGGACTTCACCACCGAGGCGGTGACGCGGCGGCCGAGGGATTCCGCCGAGCCCTCCACGGCAAATCCCTCGATCGTGGCGATCACCCCGATGGTCAGCGCCATGAACGGCGCCTTGATGAGGCCGACCATCACGTGGTGGACGCCCACCGCCGCCTGGAGCCGGACCAGGAACTGGTCGAGGGTCAGCCCGCCGTAGAGCATCGCGGTCAGGCCGCCGCCGGCCAAGGCCGCGAGGTCGCCGATCAGCGTCAGCATCGGCAGGCCGATCATCAGGGCGAGCACCCGGGGCACGATCAGGATCTCGACCGGGTCGAGGCCCATGACGCGCAGGGCATCGACCTCCTCGCGCATCCGCATCGAGCCGATCTCGGCGGTGATCGCCGAGCCGGAGCGGCCCGCCACCATGATCGAGGTGAGGAGCACGCCCATCTCGCGCAGGATCAAGAGGCCGATCAGGTTGACCACGAAGGTCTGGGCGCCGAAGCGCTGGAGCTGGAAGATGCCCTGCTGGGCGACGATGCCGCCCACGAGGAACGAGATCAGCACGATGATCGGTGTGCCGTTGAGCGCCACCTGCTGGATCTGGTTGATCAGGGCGTTGCCCCGGAAGGTCCCGGGCCGCACGGCGACGCGGCCGCAGGCGGCGATCAGCTCGCCCAGGAAGGCGAGGGCGGTGACGAGATCCTGGCCCCCGCGCACGGTCTGGCGGCCGGTGGCGTCGAGGGCGCCGACGATCACGCCGTGCCGCCGCGGCGGCGGTGCCTCCGGCTCGCGCAGGCGGACCTCGCCGAGCAGGGTCCGGTGCTCCGGCCGGACCGCGTGATAGGTGAGGGCGTTCCCGGCCTGCTCGATCTCCGCGCGGGTCCGCTCAAGGACCCAGGCGCCGAGCGTGTCGAGGCGCTCGATCCCCGACAGGTCGAGGGCCACGGGGGCCGCCCGGCCGGACGCCGCGATGCGCGCGGCCGCGGCCTCGACGGCGGGCGCCTGGTCGGCGGTCCAGCGGCCGTCGAGCTGCAGCCGGCCGTCCGCCGGCCGGTCCTGCACCGATGCGCCGGCGGGAACAGTGTCCTGGCTCAGCAAGACCCTCTCTCCTCAATCGAGGCACCACCCTGCCGGGCGGTTATGTCGACATTACGGTTGACGATCCGTGTCCGATGTCGCGCCGCGGGAGGCCAGCGCCAGCCCGAGGCCGGCGGCGGCCAGGGGCGCCATCGCCAGGAAGGCGAGGGGGCCGCCATTCCGGTATGCGAGGCCGCTCACCAGGGTGGCGACCACGGCGATGCTGGCGTTGACCGCGCTGAGCGTACCCTGCGCCCGGCCCCGGGCCCCATCCGGCGCATAGGCCGAGACCGCCGCCATGGCGCCGAGCTGGGTCGCCCCGAAGGTCAGCCCGTGCAGGGCCTGCAGCGGCACCAGGGCGGCGAGGCGGTCGCCGATCAGGAACATGCCGATCGCCCGCAGGATCGCGGCCGCGGCGCCGAGGCTCAGGAGCCGCACCGGGCTGCGCCATGCGGCCGGGAGGCTGGGCATGACGGCGAACAGCACGATCTCCGACAGGACACCGACCGCCCAGAGCGACCCGACCCACGCCGCCGGGATGCCCTGGCTCGTCCAGTAGATGCTGCCGAACCCGTAGATCGCCCCGTGGCTCGCCTGGATCGCCGCCGCGGCGCCGATGCAGAGCCAGAGCTTCACCGGCAATTTCGGGCGGCCGACCCCGGTCTCGCCCCGCGGCAGGCCCGTCACCGAGCGGCTGCGCCACGCCACCAGAGCCGCCCCGAGGGCGAGGCCGGTGAGTAGGAGCGGCACCGCCACCTGTCCGCCGAGGGCCGAGAGCAGGAACCCGCCCGCGAGGTTCGCCAGCAGGAAGGCGATGGAACCCGCCATGCGGATCCGGGAATAGGCGAGGCGGCTGTCCTGCCGCACGGCCGCGAGGGTCAGGTAGTCGATGCAGGGCACGAGCGGCGCCCCGGCGACCGCGTTGAGCACGATGAACACGGCGAGCAGGGGCCAACCGATCCCGGCGGCCCCCGGCATCAGCGCGTAGGTGAGGCTCAGCGCGAGGCTGCCGGCGAGGATCATCCGGCGCGGCCCGAGCCCCCGGTCGAGCAGGCTCATCAGCGGCGCGGTCGCGACGATCCGGGTGGCGATCGGCAGCGCGAGCAGCACGCCGATCACCGCGGCATCGAGCCCCAGGGCATCGAGCCAGAGCGGCATGAACGGCATCGCGATGCCGATTTCGGTGAAGACGACGGCGTAGAGCAGCGACAGGCGCGCCGGGCCGGACGGGCGGGGCAAGACGGGGCTCGGCGGGAGGGGCGGGGAGGGCGTTTCGGGCGAGAGCCCGGCGGGGGGCCGCAACCGTAAGCGCCCGTTAAACGGATCCTGTCAAATTGGCGCTCCCGCATGGCCGTCATCCGAGGGCCGGCCCGCCCATCGGGACAACAGCACCCGCGTTCAGGGAAACCCATGTCCGGTCCCGCAACCCAGAGCCCGAACGCCTCGGCCGAGTACGACGCCATCGAGGCGGCCCTCTCGGTCACCGAGCGCGGGCGCTGGTTCCTGGCCGAGCATGCCCGCCGCAACCGGGGGGCCGAGACCGAGATGCTGCTCGGGGCGATCGCCCGCCTGGAGCGGACCGTCACCGAGGATCGCGGCCACGGGGCGTTCGGGCACCTGCGCGGCAACCTCGTCGACATGGCCGACGCGATCAGCCGGACCAAGGCCGAGATCGCCGCGATCAGCGCCGCCAACCACGAACAGACCCGCCTGACCGAGGCGTCGCTCGCCCTCGACGGCATCGTGCGCGAGACCGAGCGGGCGACCTCCGACATCCTCGGCTGCGCCGAGGCGATCCAGGAGGCGGCCTGGACGCTGCGCGAGCGGGGCGCCGACGAGGCGGCCTGCGACGCCCTCGACCACCACGCCACCGCCATCTACACGGCCTGCTCGTTCCAGGACCTCACCGCGCAGCGCACCGCGCGGATCGTCTACACCCTGCGCTACCTCGAAGACCGCCTGTCGGCGATGATCGCGATCTGGGGCGAGGAGGCCGAGCCGGTCCCGCCGCTGACGGAGGCCGGAGGCCCGGAGATCGGCGCCTCCGATCTCTGCCAGAGCGACATCGACCGCTACATCGGCATGGAACTCCCGGCGGTCACGGCCGCAGCTTTGGTCGCCCGGCCGGGCAGCCTGCCGCTGCACGAGGATCTCGTGTTCCTGCCGGTCGCGGGCGAGCCCGAGCCCGTCGAGCCCGAGACCGAAGAACCCGAGCCCGTCGAGGCCGAGACCGGGGAGCCCGAGATCGGAGAGCCCGAGACCGGTCGCGCGGCTCCGGAGGCCGCCGTGGTCGAGAGCACGGTGGCCGACGCGCCCGAGCTCGACTGGGCCGGCTTCGCCGCGGAGGCGCTGGAACCGTCGGAGCCGGACGCGGCGCTGAGCTTCGCCGAGATCGACGCGCTGACACCGGAGCAGCGGCTGGCGCTGTTCGCCTGAGCGGATCAGAAAAGCGGATCCCCCTTTGGCGCCGCATGCTCTATCAGGGGCGCCCCGCCGAGATCTCCGAGACCGCGCGCCCGTGGCCCTGCACCTGATCAAGCTCTGCGTCGGCCCCGCCTCGATCGCCGAGCTGGAGGCCCGTCAGGCCCGTTTCCGCGCCGAGGCGCTGCGGGACGGGCGGCCCGCCGCGCCGTTCCACGTCACCCGGACCCTGCCGAAGCGCCACCGCGAGATCACCGGCCAGGGCTCGATCTACTGGGTGATCAAGGGGACGCTGTCCTGCCGGCAGGCGATCACCGCCATCGAACCGCTCACCGGCGCGGACGATATTCCGCGCTGCCGGCTGGTCTTCGATCCGCACCTCGTTCCGGTGGCGCCGCGGCCCTACCGCCCGTTCCAGGGCTGGCGCTACCTCACGGCCCGCGACGCACCGGCCGACCTCGGCGCCGAGGCCTCGGGCGATCTCGCCGAAATGCCGGAAGCCCTGCGGCGGGAGCTGGTCGGCCTCGGGCTGCTGTGAGGCGAGCGGAAGGGGGCGGCGGCGCGGAAGACGGCTTTGGCCTTCAAACCTGCTCCGTCCCGTCCTGAATCGGGTTCCCCTCGCCCGGCCCTGCCGGCACAGGGGCCACCCTCCCCCGCAAAGGGGGGAGGGAGAGCCGGAACCCGCGGGGACGCTCCTACGCCCCGTCGAACCGCCCGCTGGCATGGGCCAGCATCGTGTAGACCTTGCCGGTCTCCGAGGTGAGATAGGCGTCGGTCCGCTTGGCGTCGCTGTCGTTCTTGACCACGTCGCCGAGCAGGCGCTCGAACTCGCTCACGTAGCGGTCGACGCTGCGGCGGAACTCCGCGTCCGCCCGGTAGCGGCGCTGGATCTCCGTGAAGGTCGTCCGCCCCTGCGGCGTGTAGATCCGCGGGTCGAACAGGTTGGGCTCGCCCCGGCGGTACCGCTCCCACAGATCGACCGCGGTCCGATGCTCGATCATCTTGGCGATGTCGGTCGAGATCGTGTCGAGGGCGATCCGCCCGGTCTCGGCAGGCGCAACCGGGGTCCGGCGGGCCGACGCGGCGGGGGCCGGCGCGTCCGGTGCCGGCACCTCCTCGTCATCGTCCAACGAGGCGCGGGTCAGCAGGTCGGACAGCCAACCCCGCTTGTCGCCGGCGCCGGCGCCGGTGCCGGCCCGCGTCGGAGCGGCGGCGCGGGGCGTGGCGGCCGGGCGCGGAGCCTCGATCCGGGCCGTGCTCCCCGAGGCGGGGCGCGGCGCCGACGGAAGCGCCGGCAGCGCGGGCGCCGGTGCGACGGGCGCCGTCGCGGTGGGCGCAGGCGCAAGGGCGGCCAGAGGCGCGGCCGGCGCCGCGACGGAACGCCCACCGCCCTCCGCGGTCCGCCGCTGCGCCTGGGGCTGGGCGACATCGACCGAGCGGCCGGTGCGGGAGACCAGGGACGAGAGCTCGTTGAGCGCCTTGATCTGGTCGGCCACCACCCGGCGCATCTCGCCCGTGGCATCCTGGGTCTCGCGGGGCAGTTCGAGCACGCCCTTGGCGAGTTCGGCGCGGGTCGCGTCGAGTTCGCCGCGGATCGAGCCCGCCATCTCGCGGAGCGCCGAGAACGAGTCGCCGAAGCTGGCCTGGGCCTCCTGGAAGCCGGTGCGCATGTCGCGCGCCGCCTCCTCGAGGGCCTGCCGGACGCCCTGGGCGGCCTTCTCGCCCTCGGCGCTGGCGCTGTCCTTCAGGTCGGCGAAGGCGCTCGTTACCGAGGCCCCGGCGCCCTGCGCGGACCGGGTCAGGGTCTCGCCGACGCTGCGGGCCCGCTCCTCGGCGGCGCGCAGGGTCTGCTCGATCGTCTGCTCGAGGACCTTGCCGTTCTGCTCCAGGGCGGCGGCACGGGCCTCGAAGGCGGAGAGCGCCTGCGTCAGCGCCGTCTCGCGGCCCGACAGGGTCGAGCCCAGCCGTTCCTCGATGGCGGCGAGCGAGGCGGCGGCCCGGTCGAGGGCGGCCACGTGCGCGCCGGTCTGCTCGCTGAGCGAACGGCCGCGGCCGTCGAGGGTCTCGGCGAGGCGAGAGGCCTCGCTCAGCGCGCCATCGGCGGCTCCGCGCAGGGCCTCGACCTGCGACGAGACGCCGGCGCTGGCCCGGCCGGTCTCCGCCGCGATGCGCTCCAGGGCGGTCTGGACCTGCTCGATCCGGCCCGCCAGACCCTGCTCGATCGCGCCGAGATTGGTGTCGGCCCCGGCCACGAGGTCGCTGAGGGCGCGGTTGGCTGCCTCGATCCGCTGGAGCAGGCTGCCGAGTTCGCGGCCCATCCGGTCGTTGGTCTCGAACAGCTCCGAGAGGGTGCGGCCGGCTCCGTCCTCGACGGCGGCGCGCAGCAGCTCGGCCGAGGCCCGCGACTGCACGGCCAGCTCCTCGGTCCGCTCCCGCAGGGCCTCGGCGAGCGGTATGCCGGTCTCGGTGAGCGCCCGCTCGATCGCCTCGGCCCGGTCGGCCAGGGCGCGGGCGAGGTCGAGCATCGGCCCGTCGATGGCGCCGCGCAGGCGCTCGACATGGCCCTCCAGGGCGTCGCCGACATGGCGCCCGCTCTCGTCGAGGCCGGACAGCAGGGCGCCGCCCCGGTCCTCGATGGCGCGCACCAGGGCCTCGGCGCTCTCCGCAAGGCGGCGCGACAGGGCCTCGCCGCGGGCATCCACCAGGGAGCCCAGGGCGTCGGTGCGCCGCTCGAAGGCGGCGCCCAGCGCCTCGATGCGGGCATCGATCAGGCCGCCCAGGATGGCCTCGCGCCGGCCGAGCGTCTCGGCGAGCGCCGCGTTGTGGGCATCCACCTGATCGGCATGGGCGCGGGCCCGCTCGTCGAGGGCCGCGACGAGGTGCGCGGTGCGCTCGTCCACGAGGCTCGCGAAGGCCTCGTGGCGGTCGTCGAAGGCGTTGGCCAGGGTGTCGGCGCGCTGCGCCACCAGGGTCGCGAACAGCCGCATCCGGCTGTCGATGCGCTGGGTGAAGGCGTCGGCACGGGCATCGACGTCGTGGGCCAGGGCCTCGCTGTGCGCCGCCACGGACTGCGCCAGGGACGCCGAACGGTCCTGAACGAGCTCGTCGAGGGCGCGCAGGCGGGTGTCGAACACCTCGACCAGGGCGCCGGTGCGGCCATGGGCGGTGTCGATCAGGGCCTGGCTGCGGTCATCCAGCAGCCCCTCGATCGCGGCGCGGGCCTCCTCGAAGGTGGTCCGCAGGGCGGTGATGCGGGCATCAACCCGCTCGGACACGTCGCGGCCGGTCCCCTCGACGATCGCCCCGAGGCGCGTCTGGACCCGGTCGAACAGGGCCTGCAATTCGCCCGTCCGCGCGCGCAGGGTCTCGGAGATCTGATCTTCGCGCGTCTCCAGCAGCCCCGCGATGGCCGGGTGCGCCTTGTCGATGGTCGCCTGGAGCGCCTGGGTCCGGTGCTCGATCGTGCCGGCGATCTGGCGGCCGCGGGTGTCGACGAGGCGATCGATCTCGCCCTGCGCCCGCTCGAACAGGCCCTGCAGGTCGGAAAGGCGATTGTCCAGCACGTCCGCCATCTGGGCGGGCGCCGTGTCGAGGGTCGCACGCAGGCCCTCGGTCCGGGCCGCGATCGCGTCGGCGACCTCCTGGCCGCGCCCGTCCACGAGGTCGCGCAAGGAGGCCTGGGCCTCCTCGAACAGGGTCTGGAGCCGCTGCGTGCGCGCGTCGAGGGTGGCGGCGAGCTGGCGCTCGCGGGTCTCGACCAGCGCCGAGACGGCGGCCGGGGCCTCCTCCAGCACGGCGCGCAGGGACTGGATCCGCGCGTCGACCGTGGCGGCGAAGCGGCCGCCGCCGCCCTCCACCAGGGCGTCGAGGGCGCCTTGCGCCTCCTCGAACAGGGTGCGCAGGGCCTGAGCCCGGGCGGTGAGCGTGTCGGCAAGGCGGTTGCCGCGCCCCTCGACCAGTGTCTCAAGATGGCCCAGGCGCTCGTCGAACAGGCTGCCGAGCTGCCGGGTCCGGTCGTCCAGGGCGCCGGACGCGGTGCCGAACACGCCCTCCAGGGCGGCGACGAGCGCCTGACCACGGCCGTCCAGGGCGTCGTTGATCGGGCCCATGCGGCCGTCGAGGGTGGCGGCCAGGGTCCCGGCATGCCCGTCCAGCATCACGCGGATCTGGTTGGTGCGGTCGTCCAGCAGGGTGTGGACCGTGCGCACGCCGTCGTCGAGCAGGCCGCTGATGTCGGCGGTGCGGCTCGACAGGGTGTGGCCCAGGCGGCCCTCGCCGTCGTCGAGCATCCGCTCGGCATCCGCGATGGTCTGCTGCAGCTTGGCCAGCACGCTCTCGCCGCGCTGCTCGATCAGCTCGGACAGCGACGTGCCGCCGCGGTCGAACAGGCGGGCCAGCTCGGTGATCCGGCTGCCGATCGCCCCGAACACCGCCCGGCCCTTCTCGTCGAACTCACCCGACAGGGTGGCGATGCGCTGGTCGATCTCGCGCGTCAGCAGGTCGGCGCGCTCCGCGAAGGCGGCGCGAACCGCCTCGGCGCGGGCGGCGAGGGTCGCGTCGGCGCTCTCGGTGCGCTCGTCCACCAGGCGGACGAGGGCCTCGCCACGGGTCGACAGGGCGGCTTCGAGGCCGTTCGTGGCCCCCTCGATGGTCGCCGTGAGGGCGCTGACGCGCTCCGCCATGGCGCCGTCGAGGCCGTTCGTGGCTTCGGCGATGGTCGCCGTGAGGGCACGGACGCGCTCGGCCATGGCACCGTCGAGGCCGCCGGTCCGGTCGGCGATCATCGCCACGAGGTCGCGGGTCCGGCCCGCCAGCTCCTCGTCCACCGCACGGGTGCGCGCCTCGATCACGCGGATCGCCTCGAAGGCCTGGACGCCGAAGCTCTCGTCCACGAGGCGGGCGCGCTCGTCCAGCGTCTCGGCGATCGCCTGGAGACGGCTGACCACGCCGGTATCGAACTGCCCGGCGCTCTCCTCGATCCGCCGCGCGATCTCGCCCGTATGCCGGGCGATGTCCTGCCCGAGGCCCGAGGTACGGCCCTCCAGCATCTCCACGAGGCCGCGATGCCCCTTGTCCATGATGCGCGCCATCTCGTCGGTGCGGGCGCGCAGGGTCTCGTCGACCGCGGTGGCGCGGGTGCCGAGATGGCTGTCGATATGGCCGACGAGTTCCGCCACGGCCGCGCCGATCTCGGCGGCCCGCTTCGCGGAGCGCTCCTCCA
The DNA here is from genome assembly GCF_038442355.1 of Methylobacterium guangdongense. NCBI lineage: Bacteria > Pseudomonadati > Pseudomonadota > Alphaproteobacteria > Hyphomicrobiales > Methylobacteriaceae > Methylobacterium > Methylobacterium guangdongense. The sequence goes on along the minus strand of NZ_JBBXMX010000009.1, from coordinate 73,474 downwards.
GGCTGCCCAGATGGGTCTCGATCAGGCTGCCGGCCTCCTGGGCCCGGGCCGTGATCGTCTCGGCCACGGCCTGCCCCTTGCCGGTCAGCAGACGGTCCATCTCCTCCAGCCGGGCACCGACGGTCTCGCCGAGCGCCGCGGTGTCGCGGCCGATCCGATCGGCCAGGATGTCGCCGCGGGCGATGGTCTCCTGCAGGGCGGCGAGGCGGCTGCCGAGGGTCTCGTCGATCGCCCGGACGCGGCCGTCGGCGGTCTCGGTGAAGCTCGCGCCGGTCTGGCTGAGGGTGTCGGCGATGCGCGCGCCCTGGCTCGCCACGGCGAGCACGATGTCGCGGCCGGTGCCGCTGATCCGGGCCTGGGTCTCGTCGGCATGGCCGGCGAGCAGGTCGGCGACGCTCCGGCCATGCGCGCCGAAGGCGGCTTCCATCTCGCCGATCCGGGCGGCGAGGTCGGCCGAGATCGCGCGGGCGGCCTCGGCGAGGCTGCCGGTGGCATCGCCAGTGCGGGCGGACAGCTCGCGGTTGAGATCGTCGAGGGCGGTGCGGATTGCGGAGACCGCCTCCGTACCACGGGTTCCGAGATCCGTGCCGGCGCGGTCGGCGGCTTCGAGGAACCGCGCCATGAGGGCGGCGGTCTCGGCCTCGACGGTGCCGGCGACCTCGGCCGAAGCCGTGCGCAGGGTCTCCAGGGCGGCGGCGAGGCGCGCGGCGGCGTCCCGGGTCTGCGCCTCGGCGGCGGTGCCGGTCTGCTCGGCGGCGGCACGCAGCGTCTCGGCGGCTTCCTCGGTCCGCGCCGCCAGGGCGGCGGCGGAGTCCGCGAGACGCCGCTCGAGGACGTGCACGGCCTCCAGGGTCCGGGCCTCGACCGCGCCGGTGGCGGCCTCGGCGGTCCCGTGCAGGGCAGTGGTCGCCTCCTCGGCACCGCGCCGCAGCGCCGCGACCGCCTCGGCGGTGCGGCCGTCGATCGCGCCCGACAGGTGCTCGACCGTGCCGCGCAGGGACTGGACCGCGTCGGCCGCCCCCGTCTCGAAGCCCCGGCCCAGGGCCGCGAAGGCGGATTCCAGGTTGGCCGCCACCGTCTCGGTCCGCTGCGCGATGCCGCTCCCGGCCCGCTCGGCCGCGGCTGCGACGCGGGTCTCCAGATCGGCCGCCCGCACGGTCACGGTCTCGTCGAGCCGTGCCGCGACGCCGTCCATGCGCGCGGTGACGGCACCGCCGCGCTCGGTCAGCGCGTCGGCGATCCGCTCGGCGGCGCCGATCAGGTCGTCGCGGACCGCGCCGGCCCGGGCCGCCAGGGTCTCGCCCGCGCCGCCGGCGGCCAGCGCCAGGGCGGCCTGCGCGTCGCGCCCGCGGCCCTCGATCGCCTCGGCGACCGACAGGCCCGTGGTCTCGATCTCGGCGCGCAGCGCGGTGCCGCGGCCCGCGATGTCCTGGGCGAGGGCCGTGCCGGTCTCGGCGAAGCGCGCCGTGATCTCGGCGCCCATCGCGCCGAACCGGTCGGTCAGCTCGGAGCCGCGCGACAGGAACACGCTCTCCAGCCCGGTCGCCGAGCGCTCGAAGCTCTCGCGCACCGCGCCGGCCTGGCGCTCGAGCGCCGCGCCGACCTGCGCGCCGGTCTCCTCAATGCTGCGGGCCAGGGTGCCGGCATTCTCGGACAGGCGGCCCGCCAGGGCGGTGCCGGCGGCCTCGAAGGCGCCGGTCGCCTCGCCGGCCCGGCCCTCGAAGGCGCGGGTCAGGCCCTCGCCGACCTCCTGCAGGCTGCCGCGCACCGCCTCGCTGGTGGCCGTCAGCGTGTCGATCAGGTCGCTGCCGCGGGCGCTCATCAGGCCGACCACCCGGTCGCCGGCCTCGCCGAGCGAGGCGGTGATCGCCGCCCCGCGGGTCTCCAGGGCCCCGGTCACCCGCTCGCCCGCGCCGTTCAGGGCGGTGACGATCCGGTCGGAGGCACCCTCCAGCTCCTGGCTCAGGCTCTGGTGCGAGCCCGTGATGGCGTTGCGCACCCGGTCGGCGTTGGTGACGATCGCCTCGCGCTGCGCGACGAGCTCCTCCACGAGGGAGCGGATGCGGATCTCGTTGTCGGAATAGGCGCGCTCCAGGGTGGCGATCTCGCCGCGCACCAGGGTCTCCAGCTCGCCTGCCCGGGCGAGCGCCCGCTCGACGCCGTCGCCCACCGCCGCCACCTCGCGGCGCACGGTCTGCGACATGGTCAGCACCGCGTCGGTCGAGAAGCTCTCGGGCTCGGCCAGACGCACCGCGACCTCGCCGACCGCGCGGGCGACGAGGCGCATCTCCTGGGCGCGCACCGCCAGCATGGCGGCGATCACGAACAGCACCACCGGGCCGAACAGGGCCGCGGCGCCCACGCTTGCCTGGAGGGCGGAGAGCCCCGCCACGACGCCGCGCAGGTCGCCCTCGGACTTCACCCAGGCGATCAGCACCAGGGCGCCGATCCAGGCGAGGCCGGCGGCGAGGGCGAAGAGATAAGGCTTGGGCGAGGAGCGCACCCGCAGGGTCTGCTGCAGGATGCCGATGTTGCGCCGGTCGTCGTTGGCCACGAGCGAGCGGTCGGGGGGCAGGAGCCCGCCCTCGCGGCGCGGGCGCTCGAGGCCGGGCGGGGGCAGGTCGGAGGCGAGCGGCGGATCGAGGTCGAGGCGCGGCGGCATGGTCCGGCCGGATGCGTCGAGCCCCCCGTCGAGCAGCGGATCGGTGTCGCCGACGTCGGGCAGGCGCGGCTCGGCGCGGCCGTCCAGGCTGCTGGGCGTCAGGGCGTCGAGGTTCAGCGCCTGCTCGATCGCAGAGAGCGCGGCCTCGGCCGGGTCCTTCAGCTTCTTCTCGATCGCCATTCAACGCCTCGTGACACGGGTTCACCGGCACCTTGGGGGAGGCTGATGCCGGAGACGCAACACCCCGTTTACCATTACAAGATTAGACCCGGGCAGCGATTGCCGATACCCGAGCCCCCGGTCGGCCCCAGAAAACGTTAACCGAATGGTTACCGACCCTGCCGCTCACCGCCTCCACATCGTGCCGCAGGGGAGGGGTCCGGCGCGATCCCCCGCCGGCGAATCAGGGGGTGAATTGTGTGGATCAGATCCGCAATCCCCAGAGAACACCGAATCCGCGGGCGCCGGCCGACCGCTGACCGACCCTGCGATCGCCTCTGTGATCGACCTGGCGGCCCTGGACGCCCAGACCGGCGGCGACGCCGATCTCGCCCGGGAGGTCCTGGACCTGTTCGCCGGCCAGTGCCGGTCGATCCTGCCCCGGCTGACCGATCCCGCCCTGTCCCGGGCCGCGCGCGCCGACCTCGCCCATACCCTGAAGGGCTCGTCCGCGGGAGTCGGGGCCGCGCGGATCCACGCGCTGGCGGATGCCGCGGAGAGGGCCTTCCGCGGGGCGGGACAGGCGCCCCTCGACGATCTGGCGGACGCGGCCGAGGCGGCGCTTTGCGCGATCGCGGAGGGGCGGGCCTGAGGGCGTCGCCCGCGTCCGGGGACCGCGCGCCCGTCCGGAAACGGGGCGTGCCGCGATGCGGCGATCGATCCGGGACGCGTGTCAATCGCCGCGCTTGCATTCCGTGGGTTCAACCGCCAAGCAGTCACGCCGCCCGTTGGACTGGTTTTGCCCGACGCGAGCCCGGAGCCTCAGCATGCCCAAGATCACCTACGTCGACCACGCCGGGACGGAAAGGACCGTCGAAGGCAGTGTCGGCGCGACCGTGATGGAGACGGCTTTGCGCAACAACGTGCCGGGCATCGATGCGGAATGCGGCGGCGCCTGCGCCTGCGCCACCTGCCACGTCTACGTCGCGGACGACTGGATCGAGACGGTCGGCAAGGCGCAGGACATGGAGCAGGACATGCTCGATTTCGCCAGCGACGTGCGCGAGAATTCCCGCCTGTCCTGCCAGATCAAGATCACCCCGGCGCTCGACGGGCTCAAGGTGACGACGCCGTCGCAGCAGGGGTAGGATCGCGTCCGGCGCGACGGGGCGCCACGATCCGGCTCGTAGACGATCATCAGCGCTGAAATGCGACGCCCTCCCTCTCCTGTGTGCGGGAGGGGACGGCCTACCGCACCAGCGCCCGCGCCGCCGCGTCGAGCCCCTCCAGGGTCAGCGGGAACATGCGGCCCGAGACCAGCCGCTGCACCATGCCGATCGACTGCGTGTAGCCCCAGTGCGTCTCGGGCACCGGGTTGAGCCACGCCGCCTTCGGGAAATGGTCGAGGAGCCGTTGCATCCAGACGGCGCCGGCCTCCTCGTTCCAGTGCTCCACCGAACCGCCGGGCGTGGCGATTTCGTAGGGGCTCATCGAGGCGTCGCCCACGAAGACCACCCGATAGTCGCTGCCGTAGGTGCGGATTACGTCGAGCAGCGGCGTCTTCGCCTCGTGGCGCCGCCGGTTCTCGGTCCAGACCGCCTCGTAGGGGCAGTTGTGGAAGTAGTAATGCGCGAGGTGCTTGAACTCCGAGCGCGCCGCCGAGAACAGGGCCTCGGCCTGCTCGATGTGCCAGTCCATCGAGCCGCCGACATCGAGGAACAGCAGCACCTTCACGGCGTTGCGCCGCTCCGGCCGCAGCTTCACGTCGATGTAGCCCTGGCGGGCGCTCGCGCGGATCGTGTCGTCGAGGTCGAGTTCCTCGGCCGCCCCCGTCCGGGCGAAGCGGCGCAGGCGCCGCAGCGCGAGGCGCATGGTGCGCGCACCGATCTCCCGGTCGTCGAGGTCCTTGAACTCCCGCTTGTCCCAGACCTTGACCGCCCGGAAGTTGCGGTTGCCGTCCTGGCCGATGCGGATCCCCTCCGGATTGTAGCCGTAGGCCCCGAACGGCGAGGTGCCGCCGGTGCCGATCCACTTCGAGCCGCCCTGGTGGCGCCCCTTCTGCTCGGCCAGCCGCTGCTTCAGGGTCTCGAACAGATTGTCCCAGCCGAGCGCCTTGAGTTCCGCCTTCTCGGCCTCGGTCAGGTATTTTTCCGCGAGCTTGCGCAGCCACTCTTCCGGGATGGCGGCGGGCTCGACGGCCTCCCCGAGGGTCTGGAGCCCCTTGAACACGGTGCCGAACACCCGGTCGAACCGGTCGAGATGCGCCTCGTCCTTCACGAGCGCCGTGCGCGACAGGAAGTAGAACGCCTCGACGTCGTGCCCGGCCAGCCCCCGGTCGAGGCCGCCCAGCAGGGTCAGGTACTCCTTCAGGGAGACGGGGACCTTGGCGTCCCGCAGGGCCGTGAAGAACTGCAGCAGCATGCGTGACAAACGCGCCAGTTGGCGGTGCGGGTCAAGTCCAGGCGAATCGAACCCGGCGACGCCAAGCTTGGCAGGACTTTCCGGCGACGCCCGCGAGTCTTCGCGAATGGTCGACAGGATTCACCGCCTTGCGGCAAAGCGAAACCAGCAGCGCGGCGAGTCTCCCCGCGCTCTCGATTCGCGGAATCTGGGCATAACTCGTCGAATCTGTTGATATGTGCCGCCGCACCCCTCGGACAGTCACGCAATCAGTCACGGGAATCGCTCAACTCGACGGATCGAGTGGGCGCGGACGCGGTGACGCGGTCCGTGAAGCGGAAGCGAGGAGACCTGCAATGGCGGTCATCCTGCGGAATCTGACGGACTTCAAGCGGTTTCTCGGGAAGCCGGGCGCCACGATTCAATTGGTGCGCAACACCTTCATGGACCGCCAGCCCGATGCGACACGGCAGGCTTACCGGGACAAGGGCATGTACGCGCCGCGGGCCGTGCAGGCCCTGTCCCGCAAGGCCGCGGTGTTCACCCTCCGGGGCTATCCCGGCACGGTCTGGCTCTACTGGGACAAGGGCGCGCGCGGCTGGCGGTTCTCCGGCGACACCGTGACGGTGCCGCTGGTCACCGGCCTGGGGCCGGCGGACGAGCTCATCTACCAGTGCAGCTTCGCCGACGGGTTCGAGCCGGCGCCGCGCAGCCGCATCGTGCGCCGTCCGAAGGTTGAAGAGGCCCAGCCCGCCTTCGTCTGACGGATCCCACGGTCTCCGGGCGCCGCTCATTCACCGCGAGGCGGACAGGGCCGGTCGCATCGTCTGCGCGGCCCGCGTGACGCTGGACGCCGCCTTGTACTCCGTCGGCGTCTGACCGAACCGCTCTTTGAAGCGGCGGGAGAAATGGGCTTGGCTGGCGAACCCGCATTGATACGCGATGAGCCCGACCGGCAGGGAGAGGTGGCCCGGGTCGGCGAGCTTCGTGCGCGCCAATTGCAGGCGCCGCTCCCACATCCAGTCCATCAGCGCGATGTTCTCCGCGCTGGCCACCTCCTGAAGCCGGCGGACCGAGATGTTGAGCGCCGCCGCGACGTCGTTGATCGACAGGCCCTCGACGCCGATATGCTTGGTAATGAAGGCCTGCGCCCGGGTGACGATAGCAGCGCCGCTCAGGGACCGGGGCGGGTCGGACTGCAGTTTCTCGGAGAAACCCGCCGCGATGAGATCGACGGCGACCGCGGCCATGCGCGCCTGCCGTTCCGGATCGAGCGTCCCGCCGTGCTTGATCAGCGTCGCGAGGTATGACGCGATGATCGGATAGCTCGTCTGCGTCGCGTCGATCGACAGGCCCGTCAGGGACCGGGCCGGCCCGACCGCCCGCTCCAGCACGGCCCGCGGAATGAAGACGTTGATGATGTCCAGGCCTTCCGGATGGGCACCCAGAAAGGGCTGGGTGTTGTCCATGAGCGAGATCCCGCCGGGATTGGATCGGCAGTATCGACCGTGCTTCAGATTGAAGACCCGCTCGGAGGCCAGGATGACGAGATAGGTATCGTTATCCGAAGACCGGATGTGTGATTTCGTCCGGTTCATGGCGTGCGGCGTGCCGACGTAATGACCGATCGCGAGGTTGTCGACGGTCAGCATGTTCAGCGCGGCGTGAAATCCTTTCCGCTCCACGTCCACGAACTCGAAACCACCGAACATGCTTCGGCAGGCATCGATCCAGTAATCGAAGCGCGCGCCGATCGGCACTTCGTCGGTGCTCATCTTCTGCGTCGCGTAGGCGGAGATATCGCGCTTGCCGCCGATCCGGGGAAACCGACCGTCCCCTTCATACATTGCGGCCGCACCCGATGCCGCGCAGACCGATCGGATCAAGCCTCCCGCGCGACGGCTGGGCCTTCGTCGCGGTCGATTGCATTCGATGCGCAGCCCTCAACATCACGATACGTGTTCCAGCCCTCACGGGTTTCGCCTGCCGATATAGAACGGCCCGTGAGGAACACGTTACAGTGGTTAAAAATATCAGACAACCCACATTTGCATTAACGACACCGAGGCTTCCGATTGATCCGCGAATGCACTAGAATTGATTGCAGAATTTCAGGAACATATTGATAAAATCTGATATAAATATTAGACGATGTACTGAAAAAAACTAAATTTCGAAACAATTATTTATCTATTTACAAAACAATACAGCGCTGCCAATGGACCGATACAGCCGCAGAGGCACGACCCGCGGTTGCTCAAACGCGCCGCCGGCGACGGCATGGTCTCTCGGTCGAACCACGCGGGATCGGCGCACAGGCGCAGCGGAAGCACGCCCACGCTGGGCCGGGTCCGGCACGCGGGCATTCCGCTGGGTCAGGCGCCGGCTGAGCCAAGGCTGAGCGCATCGAGCCAAACGACGCCTTCCGACGTTCGAGAAAGCCGGCTCGGCCTCGAGGACTTGCCGAATCATCCGGGACTCGGCTTCCGGAACCCGGCTTAAAGCGCTCGCCGCCGAAGTGGACACCGGTTCGACGCAAGAGAGCGCGTCACGACAAAGGCTTGGAGCTGCGCACGATTGCAACGCGATCGGGTGCGGCCCTAGGCCTCCTGGCCGGCCGCCGCCTGAGGCTCGGGCTCCCGCTTCACGGCGGCGGGCTTGCCCAGCGCCTTGCCCACGGTGCGGCGGGCCCGGAAGATCGGCTTCGCCTCGTTCTCGCGCTTCTTGAGTAGGGCGCGGTACTCGTCCCGACGCTCGTGGATCGACGCGATGACGAGCCCCATCGGCACGCCGACATCGACCAGCACCGCCTCGGACAGTTGCAGCGAGGCCTCGATCGTCTCCGGCACGGCGTCGTCGACGCCGAGTTCGTAGAGCGCCGTGGCGTGGCGGGCGTCGCGGGCCCGGGCCACGATGGTCAGGTCCGGCCGCTCGGCGCGGGCCGCCGTCACCGCGGCCTCGACGGCGCGGGGATTGTCGAGGGTCACCACCAGGGCCCGGGCCGAGGCGATGTCGCAGTGGCGCAGGATCTCGGTGTTGCCGGAATCGCCGAAATAGACCGGCTTGCCGGTGCGGCGCTGCTCGGCGACCCGGGCCGGGTCCATGTCGAGGGCGAGATACGGGATCTTGTGCCGCTCCAGCATCTCGCCGACCTGCCGGCCGACGCGGCCGAAGCCCGCCACGATCACCCGGTTCTCCACCCGCTCGGGCAGCGGCGCCTGCGCCCCCACGGCGGCCTGGGCCTGGGCGGTCGCCCGCAGCTTGAGCCGCCGGCCGATCGCCGCCAGCGCCGGAATCATGATCATCGTGACGGTGGTCACCACGAGGGCCGCGGCGCCGACCTCCTCGGGCACCAGCCCGGTCGCCATGGCGCCGCCGATCAGCACATAGGCGAACTCCCCGCCCGGCCCGAGCAGCAACGCCGTCTCGATCGCCACCGGCCGGGGGATCTTCATCACCGGGGCCGCCATCACCACCACGGCCCCCTTGATCAGGACCAGCGCCAGCGACAGGCTCAGGATCGCGCCCGGCGTCGCCATGAGCTGGGCCGGATCGAGGTTCATCCCCACCGAGACGAAGAACACGCCGAGCAGGAGGCCCTTGAACGGGTCGATCGTCGCCTCGATCGCCCGGCGGTACTCGGTCTCGGCGAGCAGCAGGCCGGCCACGAAGGCGCCGAGCGTCATCGACAGCCCGCTCGCCGCCGCGGTCAGGGCCGTGCCGACGATGACGAGCAGGCAGGCCGCCATGAACAGCTCGGTCGAGCGCGTGCGCGCCACCAGCTGGAACAGCGGGCGCAGGGCGAGGCGGCCGGCGATCACGATCAGCACCAGCGCGACCGCGGCCTGGCCCAGCGCCATGGCGAGCGCCCAGCCTTTGTCGCCCCCGTCGTCGCGGCCGAGCACCGCGATGGCGAACAGGGCCGGCGCCACCGCCAGATCCTGGAACAGCAGCACTGCGAAGCTCGTGCGCCCGGTCGGCGCGTTGAGCCGCTTCTGCTCCGCCAGCACCGGCAGCACCACCGCGGTGGAGGACAGGGCGAGCCCGATCCCGACGATCGCGGCGCCGACCAGCGGCACGTTGAGCCCGTAGAGGATCATCGCCAGGATGAGCGTGGAGCAGCCGACCTGCAGGGAGCCGAGTCCGAAGACCAGCCGCCGCAGGGTTCGCAGGCGCTCCCAGGACAGCTCGATCCCGATCATGAACATCAGGAAGATCACGCCGAATTCGGCGAGGTGGGAGATCTCGGCCCGGTTGCCGATGGTGAAGAGGTGGACGAACGGATAGGCCTCCGCCAGCCGGCCGAGTCCGTAGGGTCCGAGCAGGGCGCCGGCGCCGATGAAGCCGAGCACCGGCGAGATTCGCAGGCGATGGAACAGCGGCACCACGATCCCCGCGGTGACGAGGAACAGGATCGCTTCCTTGTAGGAACCCGGATGGACCTCTGGCATCGGCGGCGGATCGAACCTCGTCTCTGGCGGCGGCGGGGGTGCCGATCACGGCTGCGCGATCATGGGTCCCTGGCCGACGGGGGGCAATCGAATTCCGGCCCGGGGTAGGTGTGCTGCGACACAAGCCGGAACCATGAACCGGGTGAGACATTTCGGCCACCCGGGTCGCGGCCTGTCATTGTACGATACAGGTGACAGTGCAGGCGTGCAGCGCGGCCCAAAATCGGCACAATGCGCGCATACACGCAGGAGTTAATCCGGGGTTAAGCTCGGCTGGCTGTGCCCGGAACCGGACCCGATGGATGCGACGAGGCCGATGATCTCCATCAAATCGATCTTTGCGGGTCCGAAGGCACCCCCCAACCGCGACCGGAAGCGCGAGCAGCGCGAGTGGAAGCTGGAATCGGATCGCTGGCGCCACCAGCGCCACGTCGACCGGGGCTACCGCGTCAAGTGGGGCTACGTGGCGATCGCCTACCTCGTCGAGTTCATGGTGATCGGCGCCTCGCTCTGGGGCGCGTGGCTGTTCGCGGGCGTCTACAGCGACGGCGACTGGCACGCCTTCTACTTCATGCTGCTGGCGCCGATGGTCTACGCCGCGGTGGAGCTGTGCCGGGTGCCGCTGGGCATCCTGGCCCGCACGCAGCGCTCGTACTTCGTGCGCGCGCTCGCGGTGCTCGGCATCATCTTCGCGGCGGGCGTGACCACCAAGTCGGTGTCGCAGCTCGGCGAGATGATGTTCCATCCCCGCCTGATGGAGGCCGCCAAGGCCAAGACCGCGCTGAAGGACGCCCAGGCCGACCGCGCCACGATCGGCGACCGCATCAAGGCGGCGGACGAGCGCGTCGCGCAGTACACGGCCGAGCTCGACCAGATCGAGAAGCGCTCGGCCGACAACGCCCAGCAGCTCGCCGGCTTGCCGGCCCAGCGCTGCGAGCGGGTCTTCGGCACCAACAGCAAGGGCCGGAAGTACCAGAACCTGAAATGCCTCGCCGATCCGCGGGTGGCCGCCCTGTCGGCGCAGGTCAGCAAGGCTTCGGCCGACCGCGCCGCCCTGATCAAGAACCTCGAGGAGGCCCGTAAGGCGCGGACGGAGCTCGATCCGGGGGCCGCCGACCGGCGGGTCGCCGATGCCGAGCAGGGCTACCGCAACGCGGTCAACCGTTCGCAGCTCCACTCCTTCACCGCCATGGTGTACGGCGTCGATCCGATCGACGTGACCGAGAGCCAGGTCCACGCCTTCCTGCGGATCTTCGTGTTCGTGCCGGCCATCTGCGCCGCCTTCGCGTCCACGATCCTGGCCCTCTGCGCGGTCTCGACCCGCCGGACCTTCATGGACGAGGACGACCTCGGCGCCGCCGTGAATCCCGAGGCCGCCCCCTACATGCTGGACGCGATCGCCGACGCCCTGCGCTCGCATCCTGAGCCGATCCTGCCCCGGGCGGCCAACGCGGCCAACGCCTCCGGGGCGGTGATCCCGATGAACCGGCCGGTGCCGGGCCAGCAGGCCCTGCCCGGACAGACTGCCCAGGGCCCGACCCTGCCTGCCGCGGGAGCCGGCGCATGAACTACGTCGCCGGCGGCACGCCCGAGAATGTCGCCCTCGCTCAGCAGGTGAACTCCCGCCTGCGGGCGGATTCGAGCTACGTCGCGGCCCGGGCCTTCCTGTTCCGGGCCCTGGGCTTCGGTGCCTTCCTGTGCCTCACCGGCATCGGCGTCGGCGCGGCGGCCTATGGCTGGGCCACGCTCAACCAGTTCGACACCGCGGCGGAGAAGATCGCCGCCGCCATGCAGGCGGCGCTCTCGGACGTGACGCTGAAGACCAAGGGCGAGGTCACGCTCACCGACAACACGCTCAAGCTCGAGGGCCTGCCCAAGGCCGCCACCGGCACGCCGACCCCCACCAAGGCGCAGCTCGGCAGCGACGCCGCCCCGGCCTCCAAGGCCGCGGTGAACACGACCTTCACGGTGTTCAAGCAGGTGCCCTATCTCGACGGGCAGATCGTGACCGGCTGGAACTTCAAGGACAACGCCGAGCAGCCCTACCAGCAGTACTGCTACTTCTCCCGCCGCTCCAACGAGACGAAGGGGCAGGTGGAGATCAAGATCGACCTCGCCATGGACGGCAAGACCCTGCCGCAGCCGCAGAAGTCGGACGTGAATTTGGAGATCCTGGCGCGCAACTGCGTCTGGCACGAGAAGGGTTGAGGCGGGCCGGCCACCGCGCCCTTTCCCGGACGCCTGGAACGCAGTGGAGGGTGATCCGGCATCCAGCACAATGAGCGCCGCGCCAGCGGCTCCGTTCGATCCAGAGGGACGCTCCGCGACGTCTTGCGCTGGATCCCGGATCAGGTTCCGCTTCGCTCCACCTGTCCGGGAAAGGGTAGCGCTTGCGGGCGGGCCGCACCCCGCGCTACCCGTGACCCCAGGCCAGCTTGTCCGAGACCGCGATGCGCTTTTCCGGCACCGAGACCTACGTCGCGACCCCCGACCTCACCGCGGCCGTCAACGCCGCCGTGGTGCTGGAACGCCCGCTCCTCGTGAAGGGCGAGCCCGGCACCGGCAAGACCGTGCTGGCGGAAGAAATCGCGAAGGGCCTGAACGCCCCGCTGATCGTCTGGAACATCAAGTCGACGACCAAGGCCCAGCAGGGGCTCTACGAGTACGACGCGGTCTCGCGGCTGCGCGACTCGCAACTCGGCGACCCGCGGGTCTCGGAGATCGGCCACTACATCCGGCGCGGCAAGCTCTGGGAGGCGTTCACCGCGCCCGAGCGGCCGGTCCTGCTGATCGACGAGATCGACAAGGCCGATATCGAGTTCCCCAACGACCTTCTGACCGAACTCGACCGGATGGAGTTCCACGTCTACGAGACCGGCGAGACCGTGAAAGCCGTGCGCCGGCCGATCGTGATCATCACGTCGAACAACGAGAAGGAGTTGCCGGACGCGTTCCTGCGCCGCTGCTTCTTCCACTACATCAAGTTCCCCGATTCCGAGACGCTGCAGCGGATCGTCGACGTCCACTATCCGGGCATCAAGCACCGCCTCGTCGAGGAGGCCCTGCGGACCTTCCTGGCGATGCGCGAGGTGCCGGGCCTCAAGAAGAAGCCCTCGACCTCGGAACTGCTCGACTGGCTGAAGCTCCTTGTGTCCGAGGACATCGCCCCCGAAACCCTGCGCGAGCAGGACAGCCGCAAGCTGATCCCGCCGCTGCACGGGGCGCTCTTGAAGAACGAGCAGGATGTCAGCCTGTTCGAGAAGCTCGCCTTCATGATGCGGCGCGAGCAGCGGGGCGGCTGACGCGCGCCGCGCTTTCGGCTAACCGGCGTCGGGAGACCGCGGCGCCGGTCCGGAATTCTTGCCAGGGGCTGACGTCATGCGCAGGCTGATCCTGTTGCGGCACGCCAAGTCGGATCGTCCGGCGGGCGTCGCCGACCACGAGCGTCCGCTCAACGACCGCGGCCGGCGGGCGGCACCGGCCGTGGGTGAGCATCTCGCGCAGGAGGGCCTGCGGCCGGACCTCGCCCTGGTCTCGACGGCCCAGCGCACCCGCGAGACCTGGGAGGCAATGGCGGCCGCGCTCGGCACCCCCGAGACCCGCTGGCAGCGCGAGATCTACGAGGCCCCGGCGAACCGGATCCTGCGGGTGATCCGGGAGGCGCCCGATAGCGCCGCCACGGTGATTGTCGTCGGCCACAATCCGGGCCTGGGCGACCTCGCATCGGACCTGGCCGGGGAGGGGCCCCGTGCCGCCCGCAACCGCCTTGGCCTCGAATTCCCCACCGCCGCGTACGTGGTGATCGATTTCGACACCGACCGCTGGGCCGACATCGCCCCGGGGCAGGGGCGTCTGGACCGGTTCGTCCGTCCCCGCGACATCGACCCGGACCTGGGCGGCTGACGCGTCCGGGATCCCAAAGGGCTCGGCCCTTTGGCGGGGTATCGGGGCGGAGCCCCGATGTCGGGCTTCGCCCGAACCCAGCGGGCTCCGCCCTGCACCCGCGAAAGGGCTGAGCCCTTTCGAAACCCGTCAGGCCACCGGCACCGCGGCGTGCGTGGCGACCTCCGCGTGGGAGGGCAGGGGTGAGCCCGGCACGAAGGCCTCGAAGGCCGCCCAGAAATCCTGCCGGATCGCCTCGCGCTCGGACAGGATCTCGTGGCGCGAATCGGGCAGCACCAGGATGTGCCCGGCCTTGAGCCGCGCCGCGAAGCGCTCGGTGTCGGGGGTGCCGCAGACCGGGTCGGTGCCTGCGGCGAGGATCAGGGTCGGCAGGGTGATGCGCGGGGCCGCCCGCGGATCGCGCAGGCGCGCCATCGCCCGGAACGACTCGGCGAGCCACGCGATCGTCGGGTCGCCGACCGCGCCGGCGCCGACCTGCCGGGCCGCCGCGGCGTTGCGGGCGTAGCGGACGGGGTCCCGCGTCAGGCGGTTGCCCGGATAGGGGTTGGTGGCGATCGAGACCGGCTTCCCGAACGGGATGTAGCGGCTCCCCAGCCCGAGCCGGTCCAGCCCCCGCGACAGCAGGGACGCCCCGGCCGGCCAGCGGATCATCCGGATCGACAGCATCGGCGCCACCGTCACGAGGCGCTGGAACGGCAGCCAGCCGTCGAGGGCCCCGATGAGCGCGATGCATCCGCCCATCGAGTGGGCGAGCCCGACATGCGGCTCCGGCATCAGCGGCATCAGCACGGTCTCGGCCACGGCCCGCAGGTCGAGCCGGTAATCGTCGTACCGGGCGACATGGCCCTTGTGGGGATCGTCTACCCGCCGGTCCGATTCGCCCTGGCCGCGCCAGTCGAAGGCGACCACCGCGAAGCCCCGGGCGCGCAGGTCGCCGATCGTCTCGTAGTACTTCTCGATGAACTCGGCCCGCCCCTGGAGCAGGCAGACCGTGCCCCGGCAGGTGCGCGTCGTCGCCTGCCAGTAAGCCGCCCGCAGGGTGCAATCGTCCCGCGTGCCCACCGCGATCAGGGTTCCGCCGGGCGGGACCGGATTGTCGGGCGTGTCGCGCAGGGTCAGCAGCGGCTCACCCCCGGCCTTCCCCTCGAACCGTCCCATGGACCCCCCTGACGCAAAGCCACGCACCGGCCGAGCGTAGCGAAAAAATCTCGCTTTTCCCTCCGGCCGGGGGTCTTGAACGCCGATTTTCCCCCTCCGATATCGTGTCCGTGCCGGCCGTCAGGCGGCACGAAAGACGGGTCCGGCCCCTCGGGGCGGACCGGAGTTGCATGTTGCTCACACGAGGATATGTCATGCGTCAGTTCGATCTCGCGCCCCTCTACCGTTCGACCGTCGGCTTCGACCGGCTGTTTTCCGCGCTCGACCAGTTCGCTAGCGCAGAGGCTGCGCCCACCTACCCGCCCTACAACATCGAGCGGACCGGCGAGAACGCCTACCGCATCACCGTCGCGGTCGCCGGCTTCACCGAGGCCGACCTGTCGATCGAGGTGCGGGAGAACGCGCTCACGCTGAAGGGCGAGCGCAAGGCCGAAGGCAAGGCCGAGTTCCTGCATCAGGGCATCGCGGCCCGCGCCTTCGAGCGCCGCTTCCAGCTCGCCGACCACGTCCAGGTGACGGGTGCGGCCCTGGAGAACGGCCTCCTCCACATCGACCTCGTCCGCGAGGTGCCGGAGGCGAAGAAGCCGCGCCGCATCCAGATCGCCACGGCGGGCCGCGCCGGCGCCCCGGTGATCGAGGGTGACGTCCGCAATGACTCGGTCCAGCAGGCCGCCTGAGCGCGCCGCCTGCGCCCCGCGACCGTTCAAGAGCGCCCCGGCCCCTGGCCGGGGCGCTTTCGTGTGGCGGCTGTCATAATGGCGTGTCCACGTCGTGCTCTGTTTCCGATGGGACACTGCACGACGCACCCGGAGTGAACCGGATCATGGTCGCCAATCTCGCCCGCGGAGCCTACAGCGCGCTCGGTGCCGGCTGGCACAAGGGCGTGCAATGGGGCGTCGGCGCGCCGATCGCGAAGCTGCGCCGCCGCCACGCGCATCTCCGCGCCCTCGAAAGCGGCCCGACCGGCATCGCCGACGTGCTCTCGGACGCACGGGCGATCCGCCTGCCCGAGCCGTTCGAGGGACGCAGCCTCGGCCGCATCGGCAACCTCGAAGTGCGGCTGGCCCGGAAGAAATCCGAGATCCGCCGGGCGCAGCGCCTGCGCTACAAGGTGTTCTACGAGGAGATGTCGGCGGTGCCCTCCGGGCTCACGGCCCTGTCGCGCCGGGACGTCGACGGCTACGACGCGCTCTGCGACCACCTCCTCGTCCTCGATCACACGCCGCCCAAGCGGAAGAAGCCCTTCGCCAAGCCCCGCCCGAAGGTCGTCGGAACCTACCGCCTGCTGCGCAGCGACGTGGCCGAGCGCCACGCCGGCTTCTACTCCGAGAGCGAGTACGACCTCGCGCCGCTGCTCGCCGCGCAGGGACACCGGCGGATCCTGGAATTGGGCCGCTCCTGCGTGCTCAAGCCCTACCGGAGCAAGCGGACCGTGGAGCTCCTGTGGCAGGGGATCTACGCCTACGTCCTGCACCACCGGATCGACGCGCTGATCGGCTGCGCCAGCCTGGAGGGCACCGATCCGGACCGGCTGGCGCTGCCGCTGGCCTTCCTGCACCACCATGCCCGCGCCCCCGAGGGATGGCGGGTCCGCCCGCTGCCGGAGCGCGCGGTCGCGATGGACCGGCTGCCGAAGGAGGCGGTGGATCCGAAGGCCGCCCTGCAGGCGCTGCCGCCCCTGATCAAGGGCTACCTGCGCCTCGGCGCGACCTTCGGCGAGGGCGCGGTGATCGACCGGCAGTTCGGCACGACGGACGTGTTCGTGACGCTGCCGGTGGAGGTGATCGCTGCGCGCTACCGGGGGCATTTCGCGCCGGCGGGGTGAGCGGGCGCGCGCCCCGGGACCGTCATTCCATCAAACCACCTCATCCTGAGGTGCCGGAGCGGAGGCCTCGAAGAAGCCCTCCAGAAATCGCGCGGCTGGCTGGAGCCCTCCTTCGAGGCCCGCTTCGCAGTCACCTCAGGATGAGGGGAGGGGGTGGGAAAGGGAAATGCCCCCTCGGACGCCTCCTACAGGTCCCCCAGCGCCAGCTGCCCCTGGTTGCGTGCCTTCGGCGGCGCGGCCTTGCGCTCCTTGGGTCGGCTGGCGGCGGCCCGCGCGACGGGCGGCTTCTTCGGCTTCGGGTCGCCGCGCATCCGGGCGACCGCCTTGTCGCGGGCGACCGCCTCGGGGGCGGTCGGATCGTCGGTCAGCCACTTGCCGCGCTTGATCACCTCGTTCACCCGGCCCTGATTCACCCCGACCTTGAAGGCGATCTCCTGCTGGGTCATGCCGGTCGTGGCGTGCAGGTCCAGGATCGACCGGGCGAGTTCGGGGGTCATCTTCTGGCCGGTGAGCCGCCGGGCCGGCTTGACCGTGCGGGTCGCGCGGTCGCGCTCGCGCA
Source organism: Methylobacterium guangdongense (assembly GCF_038442355.1). Lineage (NCBI taxonomy): Bacteria > Pseudomonadati > Pseudomonadota > Alphaproteobacteria > Hyphomicrobiales > Methylobacteriaceae > Methylobacterium > Methylobacterium guangdongense. Next base: position 56,357 of record NZ_JBBXMX010000009.1, on the reverse strand, counting down.
GGCGCTCGAGGAGCGCCAGCGCCATGTTCATGCCGTGCTCGCGCAGGGCTTCCTCGAATTCCTTCAGGGTCGCCATCGGCGCCATCCTCCGCCGGGTCTAGAGCCGGTCATGTCCCGGAGAACGTGGCGGGAACGGCGGGGTTTCGCAAGGCGGGCCGGACCAGTCCCCACGATGGTCCCGGGTCATCCACCGGAAATGCGGGCTCTGGCCTCCCCGCGGCCGCTCCGCTACAGCGATCGGCATCCGACACGGCAGGGTCAGCCCGGCACGATGATCAGTCCGATCCGCAGAGTTTCTGCCGGCGAGACGCCCGGCTCCCTGGCCCGGGAGCTGGAGGCCGGGGCGGTGCTGCTGTTCCCCGACCTGCCGTTCCCGTTCACGGCGTTCGAGCGCCGCTTCACCGAGCGGCCCTTCGCGGACGGCAAGGCCAAGAACGTCAACATCCGCGGCGAGGCGGCGCCCCTGCGCGGCGCCGCCGGCACCCCGGAGGAGCAGGAGGCCCTGCGCCAGCTCCTGATCCGCTATCGCGCCTTCGCCCGGGACCTGATCGGCACCTACCTGCCCGCCTATGCCGACCGGGTCAGCCTCGCCGGCACCTCGTATCGCCCCTTCGACGTCGACCAGCGCAAGCTGAGCTGGCGGCGCGACGACACGCGGCTGCACGTCGACGCCTTCCCGTCGAACCCGATCGGCGAGAAGCGGATCCTGCGCGTGTTCCGCAACATCAACCCGGCGGGGGAGCCGCGGCGCTGGCGGGTCGGCGAGGATTTCGGCGCGATGGCGGAGAAATTCCTGCCGCGCCTGCCGGGCTATTCGCCGCTCTCGGCGCGGCTCCTGGCGGCCTTGCGCGTCACCAAGGCGAAGCGCTCGGAATACGACCACCTGATGCTGCACCTGCACGACGCCCTCAAGCAGGACGAGACCTATCAGGCCTCGGCCCCCCAGGCCGACGTGGAGTTCCGCCCCGGCGACACCTGGGTGACCTTCTCCGACCTCGTGATGCACGGGGCGATGGGCGGCCGCTACATGCTGGAGCAGACCGCCTACCTGCCGGTCGCCGCCCAGGCCGACCCGTCCCTGAGTCCCCACCGCATCCTGGCGGCCAAGCTCGGCCGTCCCCTCCGGACCTGAAAGGCACGTCAGACCATGATCCTCGAAATCGCGCAGATCGAGATCAAGCCCGGCCTGGAGGCCGAGTTCGAGGCCGGCATCACGAAGGCCTCGGCGATCTTCAAGGAGGCCAAGGGCTGCCGGCACTTCGAGGTCCGGCGCTCGATCGAGCATCCGCAGCGCTACCGGCTGCTGATCCACTGGGACACGCTGGAGGCCCACACCAAGGACTTCACCGGCTCGCAGCCCTGGCAGGATTACCGCGCCCTGGTCTCGCATTGCTTCGCCGGCCCGGTGTCGGTGGAGCACGCCGAGCAGGTGCTGAAGGCGTTCTGAGCCGAACCGCCGACAGGCATCGATCCGCAGCGTTGCGGTCGGGCCTTTCAGGTGTTTGGCGCAAGGCGTGACGCGAGATCGACGCGCCTGGGTGATGACACACCCCTCTCCCGGACAGGTAAAGCGAAGCGGAATCTGATCCGGGACCCGGCACGCAAAGCGCCGCGCAAGCGGCACAGGTCGATTCGGATCGACGCTTGGCGACCTCGTGTGCTGGATCCCGGGTGGCAGTCTGCTCTCGCGGTATGCGCCCGGGAAGGGGCCGCCTCCTGAAGACGAGAGCCGTAAAGACCGGCGCGACGCCTCGCCTCCGCCCCCAGGCCCCCCTCGAAGCGGCCGGCGTTGCGGCCGCCGCCGCCGGTGCTAGGCTCCCGTGCGACCGGCCCCGACGCGAATCATCGGGTTTCGGCATGCGGGGAACAGGCTGATGGCGCGGCTCGGACGGCTCGCGGGTGCCTTGGCGCTGCTCGGATGCGCCCTCGGCGGATCGGCTATCGCCCAGACCGCGCCCCGCACCGCCCCGCGGCCGGCCGCGACCGCGCCGGCCCCGTTCGCCAGGACCTTCGTCCGGGACGACCTCGCCAGCGCGGCAATCCGCCTCGAAGGGGCCCTCAAGGCCGAGGCCGGCACGGCGCTCCGGCCGGCGGCCCAGTCCCGCACCGCCGGGCAGACGCTGCTCGCCGCCAACAGGCCGGATCAGGCGCTCGCCCCGCTCGCCGCCGCGGTGGCGGCCGACCCGGCCGACATCCGCAACTGGCAGACCTATGCCCGCGCGGCCTCGGCGGCGAAGGGCCTTCTCGAACAGAACGATTACCGGGGCCGGGCGCGCCTGCGCGAGCGGGTCGCGGCGGCCGCCTATCGTGCCTACGAGCGTGCCGGCACCGCCCCCGACGCTGCGGCGGCGCTGGCGATGCTGGCGACGGACGAGGCCGAGCAGGAATCCTGGCGCCCCGCCCTCGACGCCTACGCGGCGAGCCTCGCCCTCGACGAGGACGAGGGCGTCCGGGAGACCTACGAGGCGCTGCGGGCCGAGCACGGCTTCCGCATCCTCGGCTACAAGGTCGATTCCGACGCGGCCGCCCCGCGCGCCTGCTTCACCCTCTCGGAAGCGGTGGTGCCCAAGACCGACTACGCGCCCTTCGTGGCCGTGTCGGGCTCAAGCGCCGCGGCGGTGACCGGGGAGGGGTCCCAGGTCTGCGTCGACGGGCTGAGGCATGGCGGGCGCTACGCCATCGTCCTGCGCCAGGGCCTGCCCTCCGCGGTGGGCGAGAGCCTGCTCAAATCCGCCGATTACGAGATCTACGTCCGCGACCGCACCCCGCAGGTGCGCGCCACCGGGCGCAACTACGTCCTGCCCCGCACCGGACAGGCGGGGGTGCCCCTGGTCTCGGTGAACGCGCCGAAGCTCGACGTCGAGGTGCTGCGGATCGGCGACCGCGGCCTGCTGCCGACCCTGCGCTCCGAGGACTTCCTGGGCCAGCTCAGCGGCGCCACCGCCCGGACGATCGCGGCCGAGAAGGGCGTGCGGGTCTGGAAGGGCACCCTCGACACCGCCAGGGCCGAGCTGAACCAGGAGGCGGTCACCGCCTTCCCGGTCCTGCAGGCGGTGGGCAAGCTGGAGCCCGGGATCTACGTGCTGCTGGCCCGGCCCTCCGGCACGGCCTCCGACGACGCGGATTACGACACCCAGGCGACGCAATGGTTCGTGGTCTCGGACCTCGGGCTCACCGCCACGAAGGGACGGGACGGGGTCCACGTGGTCCTGCGCTCGCTGGCCTCCGCGCAGGTGATGGCGGGCGCCGAGATCCGCCTCGTCGCCCGCAACAACGAGGTGCTGGGCACGCGCACCACGGACGCGAACGGACACGCCGCCTTCGATCCGGGCCTCGCCCGCGGGGAGGGCGGTCTGGCACCGAGCCTCGTGGTGGCCCAGGCGGGGAGCGATTACGGCTTCCTCGATCTCAACCTCGGCGCCTTCGACCTCACCGACCGCGGCGTGAAGGGCCGGCCCGAGACCGGCGGGCTCGACGCCTACCTGTTCCCGGAGCGCGGGGTCTACCGCTCGGGGGAGACCGTCCAGCTCACCGCCCTGCTGCGCGACGCGGCCGGCACGGCGGTGCCGGACCTGCCGCTGACCCTCGTGGTGAAGCGGCCGGACGGCGTCGAGTACCGGCGCGTCTCGGTGCCCGACCAGGGCCTCGGCGGCCGGGCCCTGCCGCTGCCGCTCCTGTCCGGCTCGATGCACGGGACGTGGCGGGTCTCGGCCTATACCGACCCGAAGGCGCTGGCGATCGGCGAGACCAGCTTCCTCGTGGAGGATTACGTCCCCGAGCGGCTGGAGGTGAACCTAAAGCCCCGGCAGGCGGCGCTCCACCGGGGCGAGGCCGCGCAGGTCGATGTCGCCGCCCGCTACCTCTACGGCGCCCCGGGGGCGGATCTCGACGTGTCCGGCAGCGTCACCGTGCAGGCGGCCGCCACGAGCGGCATCAAGGGGCTGGACGGCTACAGCATCGGCCTCGACGACGAGGCGGTGGAGCCGGCAACCCAGGAGCTTCAGGAGCACGCGACCACGAATGCGCAGGGTGGCGCCGCCGTCACGGTCCCGATACCCCAGGTCGCGGTGCCGCGGGCGCTTGAGGCGAAGATCACGCTGGCGGTCGGCGAGCCGGGCGGGCGGGCCCTGTCGCGCAGCCTGACCCTGCCGATCCTCCCCGCCGGCCCGGTGCTAGCCCTGCGCAAGGGCTTTGCGGACCTCCAGGACGGCGGGATCGCGGGCTTCGACGTGGTGCTGGCGAGTCCCGAGGGCGCGCTCCTCGCCCGGCCGGGGGTGAGCTGGACCCTGTCGCGGATCGAGTCCGCCTACCAATGGTACCGGGCGGACGGGCGCTGGTCGTTCGAGCCGGTGAAGACGACCAAGCGCGTGGCCGGCGGCACGGTCGATCTCCGGGCCGGGGGCCCGAGCCGGATCGAGGCGCCGGTGGGGCTCGGCCGCTACCGGCTCGACGTCTCGGCCCCGGGCATCCCGGAGGCGAGCGCCAGCCTCGGCTTCGATGTCGGCTGGGGCGGGTCCCAGACGGCGGAGGCGCCGGACCTCCTCGACCTGACCCTCGACAAGCCCGCCTATGCGGCCGGCGATACCCTGCGGGCCAAGCTCAGCCCGAAGTTCAAGGGTCAGGCGAGCCTGATGGTGGTCAGCGACCGGGTGCACGAGACCCTGGAGGTCAGCGTGCCCGAGGGCGGCACCACCGTGAGCCTGCCGGTCAAGGCCGAATGGGGGGCCGGCGCCTACCTGATCGCCACCGCCTACCGGCCCCTCGATCAGGCGGCCAAGCGCCTGCCGGGCCGGGCGCTCGGTCTGGCGTGGTTCTCGGTCGATCGGGAGACGCGCGGCCTCGGCGTCGCCGTGACGGCGCCGGAGCGGGCGCGCCCGCGCCAGGACCTGACCCTGCCGATCCAGCTCACCGGACAGAAATCCGGCGCGCCGGCGCGGATCACCGTGGCGCTGGTCGATGTCGGCATCCTCAATCTCACCCGCTACGCGGCACCGGACCCGACCCAGTACTTCCTCGGCCAGAGGGCACTCGGGCCGGAACTCCGCGATCTCTACGGCTACCTGATCGACGGCATGCAGGGCTCCGTGGGCGCGATCCGCTCCGGCGGCGACGCGGGCGGCGGCGAACTGGCGGATTCACCCCCGACCCAGGCGCCGCTCGCGCTCTATTCCGGCATCGTGACCGTGGGGCCGGACGGCGCGGCGAGCGTCACCTTCCCGATTCCCGCCTTCAACGGCACCGGCCGCGTGATGGTCACCGCCTGGAGCGGCGACCGGGTGGGCCAAGCCCAGGCCGACGTGATCATCCGCGATCCCGTCGTGCTCAGCGCCACGCTGCCGCGCTTCCTCGATACCGGCGATCGCTCGCGCCTGTTCGTGGCCCTCGACAACGTCGAGGGGCAGGCGGGCGACTACACGGTCGATCTGAGTCCGTCCGGGCCGGTCGTGGTCGGCGCTGGCGCCCTGCGGCAGACGTTCCGGCTGGAGGCGGGCGCCAAGGGCCAGTTCGCGATCCCGCTCAGTGCGGCGGGGCCGGGCACGGCCCGGCTCGACCTCGCCCTGTCGGGCCCCGGCCTGTCGGCCCCGCTGAACCAGAGCTTCGCCCTCGGGATCGCACCCGGGACCGGGACCCTGCTGCGCCGGTCCGTGCGCAGCCTCGCCCCCGGGGCCGCGCTGACGCTCTCGTCGGACCTCATCGCCGACCTGCTCCCCGGCACCGGCAGCGTCTCGCTCTCGGTCACGCCCCTGCCGGGCCTCGACGTGGCAGCCCTGCTCCAGGCCCTCGACCGCTACCCCTACGGCTGCTCCGAGCAGGTGGTGAGCCGGGCGATGCCGCTGCTCTACGTCAACAAGCTCGCGAGCCTGGAAAAGCTCGCCCTCGACGCGGGCGCGGACGACCGCGTGCGTGAGTCGATCGAGCGGCTGCTCGCCCGCCAGGATTCGAGCGGCGATTTCGGGTTGTGGTCGGCGCAGGGGTCGAGCGACCTGTGGCTCGACGCCTACGTGACCGACTTCCTCACCCGGGCCCGGGAGCGCGGCTTCGCGGTACCGCAGAAGGCCTTCGCCCAGGCCCTCGACTACCTGCGCAACGCGGTGGCCAACGCCGCCGAGGTGCGCAATGGCGGCGCGGATCTGGCCTACGCGGCCTACGTGCTCGCCCGGAACGGCCGGCCGGTCATGGGCGACCTGCGCTACCTCGCCGACACCAAGCTCACCGACTTCTCCTCGGCGCTCGGGCGGGCCCAGCTCGCGGCAGCGCTCGCGCTTCTGGGCGACCGCGGCCGGGCCGCCAAGGCGATGGAGTCGGCGCTCACCGCGCTGCGGGCTGAGCGCGACAGGGGCTTGTACCGGGCCGATTACGGCTCCCGCCTGCGCGACGGCGCCGGGCTGATCACCCTGGCGGCCGAGAGCGGGCTGGCCCAGGGCGCCCTGGGCCCGGTCGCCGCGGTCTTCGGCGAGGAGCAGCAGACCGAGCGGGCGACGAGCACGCAGGAGAATGCCTGGATGGTGCTGGCCGCCGAGAGCCTGTCCAAGGAGGCCGACGCCCTGTCGTTCAACCTCGACGGCGCGCCGCAGACCGGGACGCTCGCCCGGGTCTACCGGGAGGCGCGCCTGGCGGAGCGGGGCGTGCAGCTGGTCAATACCGGCCGGGGACCGGTGCAGGTGGCGGTGAGCGTCAACGGCAACCCCCTGGCGCCGGAGCCGGCGACCGCGCAGGGCTACACGGTGGAGCGGAGCTTCCATCGCCTCGACGGCAGCCTCGTCGATCCGGCGGCGGGCCTGCGCCAGAACGACCGGCTTGTGGTGGTGCTGAAGGTCACCGAGGCCAAGGCGGAGGCCGCGCGGCTCCTGCTGGTCGATCCCCTGCCGGCGGGGCTCGAGATCGACAACCCGAAGCTGCTGGACGCCGACGTGCTTCAGGCCCTCGCCTTCGCCAAGTCGGACGTGCAGCCGGTCCATACCGAGTTCCGCGACGACCGGTTCGTGGCGGCCTACGACCGCGACCCGAGCCAGTCGGCCTTCTTCACCGTGGCCTACACGGTGCGGGCGGTCTCGCCCGGCACCTACGTGCATCCCGGCGCCACCGTGGAGGACATGTACCGGCCGGCGCGCTTCGGCCGGACCGCCACCGGGAGCGTGACGGTCGGGGCGGCGAAGTAGGGCGCAGGGGTCCTTCGGCGGCAAGACATTGACCATCGAGATCCGGATGCTGGTGAGCGTGCCCGCAACGCGCCCCAGGCCTGGGACCTGCGCTGGGTGGTCCGTGAGGCGATGGTCACGGGGCTTCAAGCCGAGCACCCGGAGGCCCTGCCATGGCACCGCACCGCGTGGGTCGGGGCCGAGGAGCCATCCCTGCGGCGGGCGGAGGAGCGGCGGTTCGCGGCGTAAGCGTTTGGCGCGACCGGACGCTCAGGCGAGGGCCGAGGGAATATCGGTCTGCGGGAAATCGTGGCCGACATAGAGCAGCGGCACCCCGTGGACCTTCGCGCAGGCATACGCGAAGCAGTCGCCGAGGTTCAGGCGGGCCGGATGACGGCCCTTGCCATAGCGGGCGTGTGCCGCAACGGCGATGCGGATTTCTGCAATGCCAAGGGAAACCAGCGCGATATCAACCTTCTGAAGGAAGCTGTTCACGATGCCCTCGGCGGCTTCAGGCGACGCCGACTGGATGCGGGCCACCGCCAGGATGGCCTCGAACAGGGCGAGGGCACTCGTCAAACGCCGTGGGGCTTGGCGAAGACGATCCGCCACCTGTTCGTACCCCTCCTCGCGGCACAGGATTGCGACGATCGCCGAGGCATCGACAAACATCAGTCTTCGTAGAGGCTGTCGTAAAACGCCTTGTCGGCCTTGAGCCCCGTCGCCGGGTAGGCAGCCAGCTTATCTTGGAGTGGTTTGATCTTCGCGAGGAAATCCGTCAGCGACTCCTCGCGGCGACCCAACTCGTTCACTAGCGCGAGTCGCACCGCCTCGGTCTTGCTCACGCCGGCCTTCGATGCCAGCGTCTCGGCGAGTCGATTCACCTCTTCGCTGCGGATGTTGAGCGGCATGGTGACCTCCGTGTAGACACACGAAGGTTAGTGTCTACACGCAGACGCCGCAAGCGGCCCGTACCCCGACCAAGGATCCCGATGACCCGCCTCGACGAGGCCCGCGCCGCACTGAAAAAGACATTCGGCTACGAGGATTTCCGGCCCGGGCAGGACGAGGTGATCGGCGCGGTGCTGGACGGCGCCGACGTGTTCGCCGTGATGCCCACGGGCTCGGGCAAGTCGATGACGTATCAGCTCCCTGCGCTCGTCGATCCGGGGCTGACCGTGGTGGTCTCGCCGCTGATCGCGCTGATGCACGATCAGGTGCAGCAGATGCGGAGCGTCGGCGTCGAGGCCGCGACCCTCAACTCGAGCGTGTCGGAATCCGACTCGCGCGAGACGTGGCGGATGCTGCGCTCCGGCGAGCTGCGGCTCCTGTTCGTCTCCCCCGAGCGCCTGCTGATGGAGGGCTGCATCGAAGCCCTGCGCGGCGCCGGCGTCCGGCGGCTGGCGGTGGACGAGGCCCATTGCGTCTCGCAATGGGGCCACGATTTCCGCCCCGAGTACCGGGAGATCGCCCGCGCCCGGACGACGCTGGGCAACGTCCAGACGCTCGCGCTCACCGCAACCGCCGACGCCGCGACCCGCGCCGAGATCGCCGAGCGCCTCTTCCCGCAGGGCCGGCCGCCGAAGATCTTCGTCCATTCCTTCGACCGGCCGAACATCCGGCTGACCTTCCAGCCCAAGGACAACCCGGCCCGGCAGATCGAGCGCTTCCTGAAGCACCGGCGGGCGGAGAGCGGGATCATCTACTGCTCGTCGCGCAAGCGCACCGAGCAGCTGGCGGAGACCCTCAAGAAGGACGGGTTCGACGCGCTGCCCTACCATGCCGGCCTGGACCAGGCGACGCGCATGCGGAACCAGGACCGGTTCCTGCAGGAGGACGGGGTGGTGATGACCGCCACGATCGCCTTCGGCATGGGCATCAACAAGCCGGACGTGCGCTTCGTCTGCCACGCCGACATGCCCAACAACGTCGAGGGCTACTATCAGGAGATCGGCCGCGCCGGCCGCGACGGGCTGCCGGCCGACACGCTGACCCTCTACGGCCTCGACGATATGGCTTTGCGCCGCCGCCAGATCGACGAGAAGGAGATCTCCGACGAGCGCCGCCGGGTCGAGCGCCGCAAGCTCGAGGCGATGATCACCCTGTGCGAGGGCGCCACCTGCCGGCGCCAGTCGCTGCTCGCGTATTTCGGCGAGATCAGCGAGCCCTGCGGCCGCTGCGACCTGTGCCGCGGCGGCGTCACCCTGGTGGACGGCACCGTCCCGGCCCAGAAGATCCTCTCGGCGATCGTGCGCACCGGGCAGCGCTTCGGCGCGGCCTATATCTGCGACCTCGTCCACGGCAAGGAAAGCGAGCCGATCCGGCGCAACGGCCACACGAGCCTCAAGACCTTCGGGGTCGGTGCCGACAAGCCGGTGGCGGCGTGGCGGGCGATCCTGCGCCAGCTCTTCGCCGCCGGGGCGATCGCCGAGAATGCCGACGGCTACGGCGGCCTGTCGATGACCCAGAAGGGCGAGGCGATCCTGTACGGGCGGGAGCCGGTCCAGCTCCGGCCCGACCCGGAGAAGGCGGAGCCCCGCGAGCGCCGCCGCGCCGCGCCCCGGGAGGACGGGGAGATCACCCTGTCGGAGACCGACGAGGCCCTGTTCCAGCACCTGCGCGGCCTGCGCGCGACCCTCGCCCGGGCCGAGGGGATCGCCGCCTTCATGGTGTTTCCCGACCGCACCCTGATCGAGATGGCCCGGCAGAAGCCCGTCGATCTCTGGGCCCTGCGCACGGTCCACGGGGTCGGCGAGCGCAAGCGCGAGGCCTACGGCGAGCGGTTCGTGGCGGCGATCGCGGAGTTCCTGGCGCATCCCACGGCCCCGTGAACCGGCGGGCCAGTTCGTGTAGGGAGGGCGCCCTCACCCGAATCGATCGGACCCGTCATTTCCGTTTCCGCACCCGCCGCCGAGACCCCGACCCAGGACCGTCCGGACGAGAGCGCACCCCGAACCGGCGCCGTCCGGTCGCGGCCCCTGACCTCACGCATCGTGTTCTATCTGCCGGGCTTCGATCCGCGGGAGCCCGAGGTCTACTGGGGCCTGTTCCGCCGCGAGGCGCGCCTCACCGCGTCCCGGCGCGGCGAGGCCATCGTGGTGGACGATCCGGTCCGCTCGGCCGATGGGCTCGAACTCGCCTGGACCGTGCGGTCGCGCGGCGTCGCCACGCGCTACGCCCTCCTGCGCTGGGAGGACATCGTCCGCGCGCGCTTCCCGCAATCCGGCTGGGCGCGCCTCCGGGGCGTACCGACCCTGCTCTGGCGGCTGTGGCGCTCCGGCTACGCGGCCGACCTGCGCCGGGAGGGCTGGCGCTTCTCCACGGTGATCTTCGGCGTCCACGTGATCTATCTCATGCTGATCGGCCTCAGCCTCGCCGTCGCGGGGAGCCTCGCCGCCCTGGCGCCGGCCGTGCTGCAGCCCTGGCCCTGGCTGGCGGTGCCGCCGCTCGCCTACGCGATCCTGGCCGGGCTGATGCGGGTGACCCGCGGCAAGCCCCTCTACGTCTCCCACCTCGTGGACGACACCGCCTTCACCCACGCCTACGCGGCCGGTCGGGCGCCCGAAGTCGCCACCCGTCTCGACGCCTTCGCGGACCGCATCCGCGCCGCCGCGGGCGAGGCCGACGAGGTGGTGGTGGTCGGGCATTCCTCGTCGAGCTTCCTCGGGATCGAGGTGCTGGACCGGGTGCTCAGCCAGGATCCCGGCTTCGGCACCCGCGGGACGCCGGTCACGTTCGTGAGCATCGGCAGCGTCATCCCCTGGCTCGGCCTGGACCGCGCCGCCAAAAGCTTCCGCGACGCGCTCCTGCGCTTCGGCCGGGCGCGACAGATCGGCTGGATCGACGTGCGCGCCCCGTGGGACTGGCTGTCGATCCACGGTCAGAACCCCCTGGCCGCCTGCGCGCTCACCCCGCCGGACCTCGAACGCCCGGCCGTGCTCGGGGTGATGATCAACGATCTGATCACGGGCTCCGATGTCCGCCGACGCCAGTGGAACCTGTTCCAGATGCATTTCCAGCTGCTCATGGCGAGCCAGAGCACGCAGGGCTTCGACTATCTCGACCTGATGACCGGGCCCGAACCGGTCCACGCCCTCGCATCCGCGGCCCGGAAGGGCGACGACGCCCTGGAGTCGGCCTGCCGGCCCGGCCGCTGACCGGCCAGATCGAGGCCCTGCCTCCGGTTGCGGGGCCGGGCGTCCTGCGTCGCAGCTGGGGAGCCCCCGCGCCGGAATACCGGCGGATGTTGCCAGGGCGGGCGCTTCCGCTCTAGAGCCGGGGCAACCTCGATCCCGGCCCGGTCCGGGCTCGCCGCGGCTCGCGTCCTCCGGGACGGGCCGCTTTTTGCCGAGACCGCCGCATGTTCCGCAACGACGTTCCGATCACCCCCGAGCTCGTGGCCCAGCATGGCCTGACACCGGACGAGTACGAACGCTTCCGCGGCCTGATCGGGCGCGACCCGACGCTGACCGAACTCGGCATCGTCTCGGCGATGTGGAACGAGCATTGTTCCTACAAGTCCTCCCGCAAGCACCTGCGCGGGCTGCCGACCTCGGCGCCGTGGGTGATCCAGGGGCCGGGCGAGAACGCGGGCGTCATCGACATCGGCGACGGCCACGCCTGCGTGTTCAAGATGGAGAGCCACAACCACCCGAGCTACATCGAGCCCTACCAGGGCGCGGCGACGGGGGTGGGCGGCATCCTGCGCGACGTCTTCACCATGGGCGCGCGGCCGATCGCGGCGCTCAACGCCCTGCGCTTCGGCTCCCCCGACCACCCGCGCACCCGCGCCCTCGTCTCGGGCGTGGTCGCGGGCGTCGGCGGCTACGGCAATTCCTTCGGCGTGCCGACCGTCGGGGGCCTGACCGGCTTCCACAAGCGCTACGACGGCAACATCCTGGTCAACGCCATGGCGGTCGGCCTCGCCCGCACCGACGGCATCTTCTACGCGGCCGCCGCCGGTATCGGGAACCCGATCGTCTATCTCGGCTCCAAGACCGGCCGCGACGGCATCCACGGCGCCACCATGGCGTCGGCCGAGTTCGACGAGGAATCCGAGTCGAAGCGCCCGACCGTGCAGGTCGGCGATCCCTTCGCCGAGAAGCTGCTGCTCGAAGCCTGCCTGGAGCTGATGGCCTCGGGCGCGGTGATCGCCATCCAGGACATGGGCGCGGCGGGGCTGACCTGCTCGGCGGTGGAGATGGGCGCCAAGGGCGACCTCGGCGTCGAGCTCGACATCGACAAGGTGCCGGCCCGCGAGGAGGGCATGACCCCCTACGAGATGATGCTCTCCGAGAGCCAGGAACGCATGCTCATGGTGCTCAAGCCCGGCATGGAGGCCGAGGCGGAAGCCATTTTCGTGAAGTGGGGCCTCGACTTCGCGGTGATCGGCCGGACCACCGACACGCTGCGCTTCGTCATCAAGTGGCACGGCGAGACCGTGGCCGACCTGCCGATCAAGGAGCTCGGCGACGAGGCCCCGCTCTACGACCGGCCGCATCTGGCCAACACCCACCAGCCGGTGATCGCGGCCGCCGAGGTGCCGGCCCCGGACTCGCTGACCGACGCGTTGAAGCGCCTCGTCGGCTCCCCGGACCTGTCGTCCAAGCGCTGGGTCTTCGAGCAGTACGACCACTTCATCCTCGGCAACATCGTCCAGAAGCCCGGCGGCGACGCCGCCATCGTGCGGGTCGAGGACGGGCCGAAGGGCCTCGCGCTCACCTGCGACGTGACCCCGCGCTACTGCGAGGCCGATCCGGTCGAGGGCGGCCGGCAGGCGGTCGCCGAGGCGTGGCGCAACATCACGGCGGTCGGCGCCAAGCCGCTCGCCATCACCGACAACCTGAACTTCGGCAACCCGGAAAAACCCGAGGTGATGGGCCAGCTCGTCGGCTGCCTCCAGGGGATCGGCGAGGCCTGCCGGGCGCTCGACTTCCCGGTCGTGTCGGGCAACGTCTCGCTCTACAACGAGACCAACGGCGTCGGCATCCTGCCGACCCCGACCATCGGCGGCGTCGGCGTGCTCGACGACGTGGCGCGCCACGCCACCATCGCCCTCAAGCGGGACGGCGACGTGCTGGTGCTGATCGGGGCGAGCGAGGGCTGGCTCGGCCAATCGTCCTACCTGTCGGTGATCGAGGGTCGGGAGGAGGGCGCGCCGCCGCCCGTGGACCTCGCCCTGGAGCGCCGCAACGGCGACTTCGTCCGGGGCCTGATCCAGGGCGGCACCGTCGACACGGTCCACGACCTCGCGGATGGCGGCCTCGCCGTCGCGCTCGCCGAGATGGCGATGGCGGGCCGGATCGGCGCGGCGCTCTCCGACGTGCCGGTGGATCTGCCGCCCCACGCCTACCTGTTCGGCGAGGATCAGGGCCGCTACCTGCTGGCCGTGCGGCCGGAGGCGGCCTCCGATCTCCTCTCGGCCGCGGCGGCCCAGGGCGTGGCGGCGGCGTCGATCGGCGTCACGGGCGCCGACCGTTTGACCCTGCCGGGCGGCGAGACCATATCGCTGGCCGACCTGACCGCCGCCCACGAGGGCTGGCTGCCCGCCTACATGGCGAGCCAGCCGGCCGCACCCGCCGCCTGAGCCCCCTGTGGCATCGGACCGGATCCGGTTCGATGCCACAGATCTTTATTTTCGCATCATCTTTTCCGAAAGCCGGCGACCACCTTTCGGGATGATGCTCGACCCCAGGAGTTTCCCGATGCCGATGGATGCGGGCGAGATTGAGCGCATGATCCGCGAGGCCCTGCCGGACGCGCAGGTGGAGATCCGCGACCTCGCGGGGGACGGCGACCACTACGCCGCCACCGTCCTGTCGGCGGCCTTCAAGGGCAAGACCCGGGTGGCGCAGCACCAGATGGTCTACGGCGCCCTCCAGGGCCGGATGGGCGGCGTGCTCCACGCCCTTGCGCTGACCACGGGCGTCCCGCAGGATTGAGCCTTCTGGCGGGAGCGCTCCCGATGGACCGACCGAGTCTCTACGACGACGACATCGTGACCTGGGCCGAGGAGCAGGCGGCAGCCCTGCGCGCGCTTGCTCAGAGGCCCGACTTGTCGAATGTGCTCGACTGGGAGAATGTGGTCGAGGAGGTCGAGAGCGTGGGACGGTCCGAGATCGGCGCGGTCCAGAGCGCGCTCTTGCAGATGCTGATCCACATCCTGAAGTATGTATCCGCGCCTCTCGCTCAATCCACAAAATCCTGGCGTAAGGAAGTCCTCTACTTTCAAACCTTGGCCGCGCGAGATTATCGTCGCTCGATGCGGCAGCGCATTGATTGGGATCGTCTCTGGGCGGACTCGATGAAGCTCGCGGCCGCGTCCCTCGCCATCTTCGGTGACAAGCTGGTCCGTGGGCTGCCAGAGGCACTGCCGTTCACGCCTGAGGAGCTCGTCGCGCCCGACTTCGATATGGATCGTGCGCTCGAGCGCTTGACGCTGGTATTGAAACGTTCTGGGGACAGTCACTAAGTCCGTCGAACAGCGGAAAGGTTTTTAGGAATGACCGACGCAAACACGACCATCCAGAACGAGATCGCCTCCCAGGACGTGGTGGTGTTCATGAAGGGCACGCCGCAGATGCCGCAATGCGGCTTCTCGGGGCAGGTGGTGCAGATCCTCAATTACCTCGGCGTGCCGTTCAAGGGCGTGAACGTCCTGGCCGATCAGGGCATCCGCGAGGGCATCAAGGCCTTCTCGAACTGGCCGACCATCCCGCAGATCTACGTGAAGGGCGAGTTCGTCGGCGGCTGCGACATCACCCGCGAGATGTTCCAGTCGGGCGAGCTGCAGACCTTCCTGTCCGAGAAGGGCATCCCGGTGAAGACCGCCGCCGCCTGATTTTACTGGGACTTGGGACGTTGGATGAGGGCGCCTGACGGCGCCCTTTTTCGTGGGCGCAAGGCCTGGATCAGCGCGGCTCCCGCGCGACGAACAGCGCGACGCAGCCGACGACCGTGATCTCCACGGACCGGAAGCGACGGTTCAGCGCCGCGTGCAGGTCCGGCAGGGTGTCGGCTTCGTTCGAGAACACCCCCTTCCGGTTATAGACCCGCATCAGCGCCCGTGCCGCCGCCGTGGTCGGGACGCCCCCCGACAGGATCGTGGCGCCGAACACCACGCCGTCGTCGGCCAGGCACGGCCGCAAAGTGTCGAAGGCCGTGGCCTTCGCGGCGATGTCGCCCGGCAGGCAGTGGAGCAGGTAGGTCATCCCGATCGAGTCGAACGGCGCAAGGCCGGTGACCGGGTCAGCGAGCACATCGACCCGGTAGGTCTCGGGCCGGTAGCGCGCGATCCGGTCGGCCGCGAAGACGAGACTGTCGGTGTTGAGGTCCATCAGGCCGATGCGCGGCGCTGGGGTGGGGAAGCGGCATCGGTCGAGGTACCAGCCGGTCCCGACCCCGACATCGCAATGTGCCACGCCGGCGTGCCGGTCGTAGAGATCCAGGATCCGCGCCGTCGGGCAGCGCCAGATCAACGGGTTCAACAGGCGCAGCACGACGAGGTCGTAGATCTGTAGGGTGCGCGGGTTGTAGATCGCCTGCCCGGCCTGCGTGTCGGTCGCCATGGCTCTCCGTGGGGTCAGCTGTCGCCGGCGCGCATTCGCATTCGCCGCCGGAATCGCCTATATCAAACGCTTTCCAATCGTATGGATCGTTTGAACGCCATGGCGACGCCGTCGCTCGACAGCGCCCGCGCGGCCGATGCCGCGATCGAGAAGGCGCCCGATTTCCTCCCCGAGGCGCTGCCCGGGCGTCGCCCGTCGCTGGTCGGTCTGACCCGCGAGGGCCTCAAGGCGCAGCTCATCGGCATGGGCGTGCCCGAGCGCGAGAGCCGGATGCGCGCCGGCCAGGTCTGGCACTGGGTCAATTTCCGCGGCGCGTCCGACTTCGCCGAGATGACCAATGTCGGCAAGGCGCTGAAGGCGCAGCTCGCCGAGCACTTCACCCTGGAGCGCCCCGAAGTGGCGAGCCGGCAGGTCTCCCGCGACGGCACCCGCAAGTGGCTGCTGCGCATGGCGCCGACCAACCGGCAGGAGCATAATCGCGGCGCCGAGATCGAGTGCGTCTACATCCCGGGCCCGGATCGGGGCACGCTCTGCGTATCCTCCCAGGTCGGCTGCACGCTGACCTGCTCGTTCTGCCACACCGGCACGCAGCGCCTCGTGCGCAACCTCTCGTCGGCCGAGATCGTGCAGCAGCTCGTCACCGCCCGGGACGAGCTCGGCGACTGGCCCGGCCAGATGCCGAGCCGCGACGCCGGCGGCTCCGGCGAGGTCGGCCGGCTCGTCACCAACGTCGTGTTCATGGGCATGGGCGAGCCCCTCTACAACCTCGACGCCGTGGTGGACGCGGTCGGGGTGATGTCCGACCAGGAGGGCCTCGGCCTGTCCCGGCGGCGGATCACGGTCTCGACCTCGGGGGTGGTGCCGCAGATCCCGCGGCTCGGCGAGCAGGCGAACGCGATGCTGGCGATCTCGCTGCACGCCGTGCGCGACGACCTGCGCAACGAGCTGGTGCCGCTCAACCGGAAATACCCGATCGCCGAGCTGCTCGCGGCGTGCCGGGCCTATCCGGGCCTGAGCAACGCCCGCCGGATCACCTTCGAGTACGTGATGCTCAAGGGCGTCAACGATTCGGACGCGGATGCGCGGGAGCTGGTCCGCCTGCTCAAGGGCATTCCGGCCAAGATCAACCTGATCCCGTTCAACCCCTGGCCGGGCAGCCGCTACGAATGCTCGGACTGGGACCGGATCGAGCGCTTCTCCGAGATCGTGTTCAACGCCGGCTACGCCTCGCCGGTGCGCACGCCCCGCGGCCGGGACATCCTGGCGGCCTGCGGCCAGCTCAAGAGCGAGACCGAGAAGCTGCGCGCCCGCGCCCGGCTGATGCAGGAGGAGGGCATCGGCGTGGAGAGCTTCTACGCCGGCGCCGACGATTGAAGCGGCCCTGAGCCTCAGCCGCCGTGGAACTCGGCGATGTGCTGGGCCACGATCGCGTCGAAGGAAGCGTCCGCCCGGAAGCCCAGGGCCAGAGCCGCCTCCGGCTCGAACGCCTCCGGCCAGGAGCCGACGATCCGCGCGATGGTTGCGTCGGGCTCGCGCCGGATCAGCGCCACGGCCTTGTCGCCCGCCGCCCGGCGCAGGGCCTCGATCTCCTCCGCCACCGTCGCCGAGACACCCGGCATGGTCAGGCTGATCCGCGGGCCGATCGCCGCGAGGTCGAGCCCGGCCGCATGGATCAGGAAGCCCACCGCCGCGGCGGGGCTGGCGAACCAGTGCCGCACCGTATCGGGCACCGGCAGGATCGCCGCCTGGCCGGCCAGCGGCTCACGGATGATCCCGGAGAAGAAGCCCGAGGCCGCCTTGTTGGGCTTGCCCGGCCGCACGCAGATGGTCGGCAGCCGCAGGCCGATCCCGTCGAGGAAGCCGCGGCGCGCGTAGTCGGCGAGCATCAGCTCACCCATCGCCTTCTGCACGCCGTACGAGGAGGCCGGGCGCAGGATGAAGTCGTCCGGGATCACCTTGGGGAAGGGGGGGCCGAACACCGCGAGCGAGGAGGTGAAGACGAGCTTCGGCCGGTAGCCGTCCGCCGCGTTGGCCACGCGGATCGCGTCGAGGAGCAGGCGGGTGCCGTCCAGATTGACCCGGTAGCCGAGCTCCAGATTGGCCTCGGCCTCGCCCGAGACCACGGCCGCGAGGTGGAAGATCACCCCCGGCCGCTCGGCGATGGCGGCCTCGGCGGCGCCGGGCGCCGTGAGGTCGGCGGCCTCGGCCCGGACCGGGCCGGAGAAGCCCTCCGGCGCTGACGGCGGCACCACGTCGAGCAGGGTGAGGGCGGTGAGCGGCTCCCCGCCGACCCGGCCCTCCGTCACCAGGGCATCCACGAGGCGGCGGCCGATCATGCCGGCGGCGCCGAGAATCAGGGCGTGCATGAAATCCTCCCGAGAAACGTCATGGGATCCCAAAGGACGTGTCCTTTGGCGGGTGCAGGGCAGAGCCCTGCTGTATGGATCCTGGCCCCCCTCACGGGGGGCCAGGATCCATAGGTCGGGGTTTCACCCCGACACCCCACCAAAGGGACGGGGTCCCTTTGGAATCCCCCTTACTGCATCATGTCGAGGGCGCGGCCGAAGAAATCGGCGCCGCCGAAATTGCCGGATTTCAGGGCGAGCAGCATCGGCTCGGGACGGCCCGCCGTGCGCAGGACGGGCACGCCCGCCGCGATCTCGGGGCCGAGCAGGAAGGCGGTCAAGCCCAGACGGTCGACCACCGCACCGGAGGTCTCGCCGCCCGCCACCACCAGCCGGCGCACCCCGCGGGCGACGAGGCCCTCGGCGATCGCCGCCAGCGCCGCCTCGATGGCGTGGCCAGCCGCGTCGACCCCGTGCTGCGCCTGCAGCGCGCGCACCGCCTCAGGGGCCGCCGACGTGGCGATCAGCACCGGGCCGGCGGCGAGGCGTTCCTCGGCGAAGGCCAGGGCCTCGGCGACCACGTCAGCGCCCGCGAGCAGCCGCGCCGGATCGAGGCGCAGCACCGGCATGATCTTTTCCGCGGCGTCGACCTGCTGAAGCGTCGCCTGCGAGCAGCTGCCGGCGAGGCAGGCCGAGGTTCCCCCCACCGGCTCGCCGACGGCGGCGCCGGCGGCGTCTCGCGTGCCGCGCCCATCGGCCGCCAGCGCGCGGGCGAGGCCGAGCCCGAGGCCGGAGGCACCCACCGAGAACCTTTTGGCGACGATCGCCCGGCCGAGGACTTCCAGGTCGCTGTCGAAGATCGCATCCGCGATGGCGGCGCCCTTGCCCGCCTCGGCGAGCGCATCGAGACGGGCCGCAACGGCCTCGGCGCCCTTGGCGACCGTGGCGGTGTCGATCAGGCCGACCGGGCTCGCGCTCTGGCGGGCGAGCACGCGCACGAGGTTGGCGTCGCGCATCGGGTTGAGCGGGTGATCCTTGAGCGGGCTCTCGTTCAGCGGCACCGATCCGACGAACAGGTTGCCCTGGTAGACGCTGCGCCCCGTCTCGGGGAAGGCCGGCGTGACGAGGGCGATGGCCTCGCCGGCATCCGACCGCAGGGCATCCATCACGGGACCGATATTGCCGGCATCCGTCGAGTCGAAGGTCGAGCAGACCTTGAACATCACGTGGGCCGCGCCCCGCGCCCGCAGCCAGGCCTCCGCCTCGCGGGAGCGCGCCACGGCCTGATCGGCCGGGATCGAGCGGCTCTTGAGCGCCACCACCACCGCGTCGGCCTCCGGCAGGGCGCGGCCCGCCTCAGGCACGCCGATGGTCTGGATCGTGCGCAGGCCCGCCTTGGTCAAGGTGTTGGCGAGGTCCGAGGCCCCCGTGTAGTCGTCGGCGACGCATCCCAGGGCGAGGCTCATCGGGCGTTCCCTCTGTAGGCGGCGAGCCAGCCGAGGCCCGCGACGGTGTCGGCGGCCGGGATGTACTCGCAGCCGACGAAGCCGCGGTAGCCGAGCCGGTCCAGCTCGTCGAAGAGGAAAACGTCGTTCATCTCGCCGGTGCCGGGCTCGTGCCGCTCGGGCACGCTCGCGGTCTGGACGTGGCCGATGAGCGGCATCAGCGCGCGCAGCCGCATGGTCACGTCGCCGTGCAGGATCTGGCAATGGTACAGGTCGAACTGAAGCTTCAGGTTCGGCAGGGCCAGGTCGCGGATCAGGTCAGCGGCGCGGCCGAAGTCGTTGAGGAAATAGCCCGGCATGTTCCGGCCGTTGATCGGTTCCAGGACGAGATCGAGGCCGGCCGGGGCCAGCCGCTCCGCCGTCCACGTGACCGCCCGGCGGTAGGCATCGATGGCGCGCGGGTCGTCCCAGGGGGCGAGGCCCGCCATCAGGTGGAGGCGGCCGACGCCGGTCGCCGCGGCGTAGCGGAGCGCCGTCTCGACGCCCGCCTTCAGCTCATCGAACCGCTCAGGAAACGCCGCCAAGCCGCGCTCGCCCTTCGCGAAATCGCCCGGCGGCAGGTTGAACAGCGCCTGCGTCAGGCCGTGGGCCCGAAGCCGCTCGCCGATCGCTTCCGCCGGGTGCTCGTAGGGGAACAGGAACTCGACGGCATCGAAGCCGGCTCGGGCCGCAGCTTCGAACCGGTCGAGGAACGGCACCTCGTTGAACATCAGGCTCAGGTTGGCGGCAAAGCGCGGCATTCTTCTGGGACTCCCGGTCCGAACCTTCAAACGCGGCGATCCGCTCAGCGGACCATCATCCAATCGACCCACCTCATCCTGAGGTGCCGCAGCGGAGCGGAGTCCTCGAAGGAGCCCTTCATCCAGCCGCGCGATCCCTGGAACCCTCCTTCGAGGCCCGCTGGCGCGGGCACCTCAGGACGAGGCCGAGGGTGGGAACGGCGGTGATCACCTCGTCCCCGGCAGCGTCGCCCCCGAGACCTGCGCGTAGAGCCGCGCCACGGAGGCATCGTCGTCCCGGCCCATGCCGGCGCCCGACGCCATCAGGAACATCTGCAGCGCCGCCGCCGCCACCGGGACCGGATACGTCTCGGCCCGGGCCATATCCTGCACGATGCCGAGATCCTTGACGAAGATGTCGACCGCGCTCTTCGGGCTGTAATCGGCGTCGAGGATGTGCGGCACCCGGTTCTCGAACATCCACGAATTGCCGGCCGACTTGGTGATCACCTCGTAGACGCGCCGCAAGTCGAGGCCCTGCTTGGCCGCAAACGCCATCGCCTCGCTGGCGGCGGCGATGTGGACGCCGGCGAGCAGCTGGTTGATCATCTTGAAGGCCGCGCCCTGGCCGGCCGCATCGCCGAGCTCGTAGAGCGTGCCCGCCATGGCATCGAGGGCGGGCCGCGCCCTGGCGAAGGCCGCGGCCGAGCCCGAGGCCAGGAAGGTGAGCCCGCCATCGGCCGCGCGGGCGGCGCCGCCGCTCATCGGGGCGTCGAGATAGTGGCGGCCCGTGGCCTCCAGCCGCGCCGCGAGGGCGCGGGCGATGGCCGGGTCCATGGTGGCGGAGGAGACGAACACCGCGCCCTCCGGCATCGCGGCGGCGGCGCCGGTCTCGCCGAACAGCACCGCCTCGGTCTGGGCGGCGTTGACCACCACGCTCACCACCACGTCGGCATCCCGCGCCGCCTCGGCGGGGTTCGCGGCGGCGCGCCCCCCAGCGGCTGCGAAGCGCGCCACCGCCTCCGGATTCACGTCGCAGGCGGCGACGGAAAACCCCGCCCGCAGGAGCGAGCCGGCCATGCCGGAGCCCATGGAGCCCAGGCCGATCACCGCGGCGCGGTTGGTTGGATTGGTCATCGGGGGCGGATCCTGCGTGAAGGGGAGGGTGCCTTGGCGTCGCCGCTTGAAGCGCGGGTCCCCTCTCCCGTGCGGGAGAGGGACAGGGTGAGGGTCGAGAACTGTCCGGAGAGGTCGCATCCCTCACCCCAACCCTCTCCCGCACGGGAGAGGGGGCAGGTCGCGCCTGGATCGAGTGTCAGCGGTTGACCATCCGGGCCGGTGTCACGAACACGCAGACCGCGCCGACCACCAGCATGGCGGCGAGCGCGTAGAGGCCGGCGGCGGTGCTGCCGGTGGCGTCGCGCAAAGCCCCGATCACGTAGGGGCTGACGAAACCCGCCAGATTCCCCACCGAGTTGATCAGCGCGATCCCGGCCGCCGCGCCCGCGCCGCTCAGGAACGCCGTCGGCAGCGACCAGAACAGGGGCGAGCAGGTCAGCACGCCGGCCGCCGCCACCGAGAGCGCCGCGATGGCCAGCGTGGTCGAGCCGGCATTGGCCGAGACCACGAAACCGACAGCGCCGATCAGCGCCGGGATGATCAGGTGCCAGCGGCGCTCGCGCATCCGGTCGGCGGAGAGGCCGAGCAGGACCATCACCACCGCCGCGCAGAGGAACGGGATCGCGCTGATCAGGCCGATGTTGAAGTTGCCCTGCACGCCCGACGCCTTGACGATCGTCGGCATCCAGAAGGTCAGGCCGTACTGGCCGGTCACGAAGGCGAAGTAGATCAGGCTCATGAACCACACGCGGCCGTTGCGGAACACGGTGGCGATGGAGTGCGGGCTCGATTCCTTGCCCTGGTTGTCGGCCGCGATGTCGCGCTCGAGGAGCTGCTTCTCGGAGTCGGACAGCCACTTGGCCTCGGCCGGGCGGTTATCGAGGTAGAGGAACACCGCGATGCCGACCAGCACCGCCGGCACCGCCTCGATCAGGAACATCCACTGCCAGCCCGACAGGCCGTGAGTGCCGTTAAACGCGTCCATGATCCAGCCCGACAGCGGGTTGCCGAAGATGCCGGAGATCGGGATCGCCGCCATGAACACCGCGATCACCTTGGCGCGGCGGTGGGCCGGGAACCACGAGGTCGTGTAGAGGATCACGCCCGGGTAGAAGCCGGCCTCGGCGAGGCCGAGCAGGAAGCGCATCCCGTAGAAACTCCACTCGGAGTTCACGAACAGGAAGGCGCCGGAGATGATCCCCCAGGTGATCATGATGCGGGCGATCCAGACCCGGGCGCCGACCCGGTGCAGGATCACGTTCGAGGGCACCTCGAACAGGAAATAGCCCAGGAAGAAGATCCCGGCGCCGAGGCCGTAGACCGTCTCGGAGAACTTCAGCTCCTGCGCCATCTGGAGCTTGGCGAAGCCGACATTCACCCGGTCGAGATACGCCACGACGTAGCAGAGCATCAGGAACGGCACGAGGCGCCAGAACACCTTCGCGTAGGTGCGGTCGGCGAAGGACTTTTCATCCGCGGCTGCGGTGGCGCCCCCGAGCGGGGCGGCTTGGACCGGCATGGACGTTCTCCCGAGCCCGCACCCTTCCAGTACGGACGAATAGTGATCTTCACCGCTCGTAAGGCGGCGCTGGCCGGTGCCATATCGCCTTTTGGCAGCGCTGCCAATCCGGTTGTGCGAGATAATGCAGGCCGCTATGTCAGGTGACGCGACGCGCCCCCTCTCCCGTGCGGGACAGGGCTGGGGTGAGGGGCGTGCCCTTTCCGGAGAGTTCTCGTCCCTCACCCTGTCCCTCTCCCGCACGGGAGAGGGGACTCGCGCTCAACTGGATCGATCCGGCTTGTGGGCGCTGTCATCTCAAAAAAACCGCGCCGGGAGAGCGGGGCCATGGACGACATCCAGCCGCCGGGGCGGCTCGCCACCCTCACCGACGTCGCCCGTGAGGCCGGGGTCGGCGAGAGCACGGTCTCGCGGGTGCTGCGCAACCACGGCTCCTATTCCAAGCGGGCCGGCGAACGCGTGGCGGAGGCCGTCGCCCGCCTCGGCTACGTGCCGAACCGCCTCGCCGGCAGCCTTGCGGGGCAGGGGGCGAGCGCACGGCTCGTCGGAGTCGTAATCCCGTCGCTCGCCAACGTGGTCTTCCCCGACCTCTTGCGCGGTCTGACATCGGCGCTGGATGCCGAGGGCATCCCCTGCGTGATCGGGGTCAGCGATTACGATCCCGACCGGGAGGAGGCCCTGGTTGCCGCGCTCCTCTCCTGGCGTCCGGCGGCGCTGCTGCTGACCGGGCTGGAGCACAATCCCGGCACCGTGGCCCTGGCGAAGGCCGGGGGCGTGCGCGTGGTCGAGATGATCGACACGGACGGCGAAGGGATCGACGCCGTGGTCGGCTTCTCCAACCAAGCCGTGGGCGCGGCGAGCGCCCGGCACCTCGTCGCGCGGGGCTACCGCCGGATCGGCTATCTCGGCCACGATCTCGCGGTCGATCTGCGGGCGGGCAAGCGGCTCGCCGGGTTCGAGGTAGCCCTGAGCGAAGCGGGGCTCGCGCTCCAAGCCAAGGAAATCCGGCCGGGGCCGTCCTCGCCGGCCTCGGGCCGGGCGGGGCTGGAGGCGCTGCTGGCGCGTCATCCGGACCTCGATGCGGTCTACTTCTCCAACGACGACATGGCGCTCGGCGGCTACTTCGCGTGTCTGGCGGCGGGGCTGGCGGTGCCGGGGCGGCTCGCGCTGTTCGGCTTCAACGGGCTCGACTTCGCCGCCGCGATGCCCCAGCCCCTGTCGACGGTGCGCACGCCGCGCCTGGAAATCGGCCGGCAGGCCGCCGCCTGCCTGGCGGGCGAAGGCCCGAAAACAATCGATCTCGGATTCAAGCTGATCGAGGGAGCGACCGCATGAGCGACGAGAGCCGGCTGCGTGAGGAGATCTGCCGCTATGGCCGCTCGCTGTTCGAGCGCGGCCTGACGCCGGGCTCCTCCGGCAACATCTCCCTGCGCCTGCCCGATGGCGGCTGGCTGGTGACGCCGACCAACGCGTCGCTCGGCTTCCTCGACCCGGCGCGGATCGCGCGGCTGGACGATGCGGGGCGCCTCGTCTCGGGGGACAAGCCCACCAAGGAAATCCCGCTGCACAGCGCGCTCTACGAGAGCCGGAGCGAGGCGAAGGCGATCGTCCACCTGCACTCGACGCACGCGGTGGCGGTCTCGATGCTGCCGGAGATCGACCCGCGTCAGGTGCTGCCGCCGCTGACGCCCTATTACCTGATGCGCACCGGCGGGACGGCGCTGGTGCCCTATTACCGCCCGGGCGACCCGGCCGTGGCGGACGCGATCCGGGGCCTGGCGGGTAAGTACAGCTCGGTCCTGCTCGCCAATCACGGCCCGGTGGTGGCGGGCGACAGCCTGGAGGGCGCGGTCTTCGCCACCGAGGAGCTGGAGGAGACCGCCAAGCTTTACTTGTTACTCCGCAACCTCAACCCGCGGCAGCTGAGCCCGGGGCAGGTGGCCGATCTGGTGCGCCATTTCGGGCTGACCCTGCCGGAGCCGGAGGATCATGCCGGGCACGATCACGGGTGAGGCGCACTTTCATTCCCACCTGTGCGGAGGTGCGAATTTCTGGACCAATACCAGCCATCCGGTCACAGGACAGGGCGCGGGTCCCCTCTCCCGTGCGGGAGAGGGACAGGGTGAGGGATCAGGTCTATCTGGAAGAGGCGCAACCTGAGCATGCGGCGATGGCCTGCTTGCTCCTGAAGCTTCTCGTCCCTCACCCCAACCCTCTCCCGCACGGGAGAGGGGGCAAGTGGTGCCCCGTCAGCAAGGTTGGCGTCCTTCGCAGACCTGTGAACAACGCACCCTACCGGGGAAGCGGCGCGCCTCACCCCTCGATCTTCGAGAAATCCGCCACCTCCCGCGTCGCCGCGCGGAGCGCGTTGAGCAGAGCCAAGCGGTTCTCGCGCAGCTTCGGATCGGGGGCGTTGACGGTCACGTCCTGGAAGAACGCGTCCACCGGCGCGCGCAGCGTCGAGAGCGCCTGCATGGCGCCTGAAAAATCCTCGCGGGCGACGGCGGCCGAGGCGGTCTCCCGCGCCTTGGCCAGGGCCTCGGCGAGCGCCCGCTCGGCCGGCTCGCCCGCGGCCGCGAGGGCAGCGTCGGGCGCGGCGTCGTAGGCGCGACCGTCCTTCTTCTCCTCGATCCGCAGGATGTTGGCCGCGCGCTTGTAGCCGGCGAGCAGGTTCTTTCCGTCCTCGGTATCGAGGAATTGCCCGAGGGCTTCGACCCGGCGGACCACCATCAGCAGATCGTCCTGGCCGGGCAGGGCGAAGACGGCGTCGATCAGGTCGTGGCGGGCGCCCTGATCGCGAAGGTAGACCTTCAAGCGGTCGGCAAAGAAGCCGAGGAGGTCCTGCGCATCCACGCCAGCCCGCCCGGCGAGGCCGCGATCCGCTGCGCCGACCTGCTCCAGCAGGCGCAGGCGCGGCCCGCGGTCGAGGATCAGCCGGATCACGCCCAGAGCCGCCCGGCGCAGGGCGAATGGATCCTTGCTCCCCGTGGGCTTTTCGTCGATGGCCCAGAATCCCGCCAGCGTGTCGAGCTTGTCGGCGAGCGCCACGGCGATGGAGACCGGATCGGTCGGCACCCGGTCGGAGGGCCCGACCGGCTTGTAGTGCTCCTCGAGGGCGGCACAGACGCTCGGATGCTCGCCCTGGAGCGCCGCATATTTGCGCCCCATCAACCCCTGCAACTCCGGGAACTCGCCGACCATCTCGGTGACGAGATCGGCCTTGGCGAGGCGCGCCGCACGCTCGGCGAGTGCCGGGTCGGCCCCCACCAGCGGCGCGAGGTCCTTCGCCAGCGCGACGATGCGGGCGATCCGCTCGCCCTGTGTGCCGAGCTTCTCGTGGAACACGATGCTGTCGAGCTTCGGCAGCCGGTCTTCCAGCCGGATCGCCTTGTCGGTCTCCCAGAAGAATTTCGCGTCCGAGAGCCGCGCCCGCACCACCCGCTCGTTGCCGGCGGTGATCGCCTGCCCGCCGTCACTGGCCACGAGGTTCGAGACCAGGATGAAGGCCGGGGCCAGATCCTCCGAGCCGCTCTTCCGCAGCACGAAACACTTCTGGTTCGCCCGGATGGTCGCCCGGATCGCCTCGGCGGGGATGTCGAGGAAGGCGTCGTCGAACGAGCCCATCAGCACCACGGGCCATTCCACGAGGCCCGACACCTCCTCCAGCAGCCCCTCGTCCTCCACGAGGTCGAGGCCGCGGGCGAAGGCGAGATCACGGGCGTCGTGCAGGATCACGTCCTTGCGCCGCTCGGGGTCGAGGATGACCTTCGCCCGCTCCAGCGCCTGGATGTAATCGTCGAACCGGCGCACCTCGATCGCATCGGGCGCCAGGAAGCGGTGACCGTAGGTCGTGGTCCCGGCCGCGATCCCGCCGACCGCGAACGGCACCACCTCCGGCGTCTCGGTCTCCGGCCCGAAGGTCGCGACGATCGATTGCAGCGGGCGCACCCAGCGCAGAGAGCCCGGCTCGGCCGAGGCGGCGCCCCAGCGCATGGATTTCGGCCAGGGGAAGCTCTTGATGATCTCCGGCAGGAGCTCGGCCAGCACGTCCAGCGTCTCGCGGCCGGGGCGCTCGATCACCGCGAGGTAGAATTCGCCCTTCTTGGGATCGGTGACGGTCGTGGCCTGATCGAGGCTGGTGAGCCCCGCGCCCTTCAGGAACCCCTGGACGGCCGCCTCGGGGGCGCCGACCCGCGGGCCCCGGCGTTCTTCCCGAACCGCCTCGCCCCGGGCGGGCAGGCCGGCGATGTGCAGCGCCAGCCGGCGCGGCGTCGAGAACGCCTTGGCGCCCTCGTACAGGAAGCCCCGCGCCACCAGGGCGTCGGTGACGAGCTTCTTCAGATCCTCCGCGGCGCGCCGCTGCATGCGGGCGGGGATCTCTTCCGAGCGGAGTTCGAGCATGAGGTCGGGCATGGCGCGGCCATATCGCCGCGCCGCACACCTGTCGAGGGCCGGGGATCCGCCTCAGTGTGCCTCGCCCTTGAGGATGGTCGAGAGCTGCCACTTCCGGTCGCCGATCGCGTGGGCGTCCGACACCTTCCAGCCGCCATCCTCGCGCACGAGGTCGTAGACGATCGCCTTCGAGCCGTCGCCGCCCTTGCGCTCCACCGTGACCTTCGCCTGGTCCTTGCCCTCGGTGGCCTCCTTGAAGGACAGGTTCTTCACGGTATCGGGCTTCATCGGCTCGCCGTTGAGGCGGTAGTCGAAATCGAGGTTGCCGGTGGCGCCGTTGGCCTGCTTGGCGTCGGCGTCGAACAGGCCCTGCAGGCGCTTCGAATACACGGCGGAGTGATTCGGGTGCGGCTCGGCGTAGAGCTTCTTCACGACCGCCTCCGGGCCGGGATCGGCCGCCAGCGCGGGGGCGAGGCCGAAGCCGAGGAGGCTGAGGGCGAGGAGCGTCTTCTTCATCGGTCTGTTCCCGCGTCTGCGGACGCGCCGGAGCGCGCCGGTTGGCGGGGGTTGCAACGCGCGAGGGGGCCAGGGGCTCCGCCGGGTGAGCCCTTGCGCGATCAGGCGTAGGGTGCACATGATGCGGCATGTCGTTCGACACGCTGTATCAGTCGCGTGCACCGGTCACGCAGCCGCAGGCCCTCGCCGAGTTGAGCGTAGTCGCATTGCTGCGCGACGTGGTGACCGATGACGGGGTGACGGTTCCCGCAGGAACCGAAGGCACCATTGTCGGCGTCTGGGGTAGCGGCGAGGCCTACGAGGTCGAGTTCGATGAGCCGGTCGTCGGCAACGCCACGGTTCGAGCGGACGCCCTGCGAGCGGTCTGAGGCAAGTGGCTGACGATCACGGCGACTGGACTCCCGATCTGACGATCGCTGAATCCAAGATCCACGGCTACCTGCTCAATCTCGATCACCGGAAAGGACGTCACAAAGCCCGCGTCCTGTTGGCCTGCGGCTTCACGCAAGCCGGCGGCACATTGCTCATCTCGGCCCTGTTCCGCCATGCGCGCCCGAGCCAGCTGGTGCGAGAGGTCGACGACGTTTACGGCCGCAAACACATCTACGAAGGCCCTCTCGAGACCCCCGACGGCAGCAACCCGCCGTTCCGATCCGTGTGGCAGTCCAAGCCCGACGACCCGCGCCGATTCCTCTGCACGGCCTACCCGCTATAGGCTGCCCGCGCCTCACGCCCCTCCGGCCGCCGTCTTCAGCCATGCAGCCCCACAGGCCTTGGCCAGCTCGCGCACCCGCAGAATGTAGCTCTGGCGTTCGGTCACCGAGATCACGCCGCGCGCGTCGAGCAGGTTGAAGACGTGGCTCGCCTTGATGCACTGGTCGTAGGCCGGCTGCGCCATCCGGTGGCGCTCGCCCTCCGAACTCGGCGCGCCCGCATCGAGATAGGTCCGGCAGGCGGCCTCCGCGTCGGTGAACTGGCGGAACAGCATGGCAGTGTCGGCCGCCTCGAAGTTGTGGCGGGAATATTCCTGCTCGGCCTGCAGGAACACGTCCCCATAGGTGATCCGGTCCGGCCCCTCGGCGCCGTTGAAGTCGAGATCGTAGACGTTCTCGACGCCCTGGACGTACATGGCGAGCCGCTCCAGCCCGTAGGTCAGCTCGCCCGCCACCGGCGCGCATTCGAAGCCCGCGACCTGCTGGAAATAGGTGAACTGGCTGACCTCCATCCCGTCGCACCAGCATTCCCAGCCGAGCCCCCAGGCGCCGAGCGTCGGGCTCTCCCAGTCGTCCTCGACGAAGCGGATGTCGTGGAGCGTGAGATCGACCCCGATCGCCTTCAGCGAGGCGAGATAGAGTTCCTGGAGGTTGGGCGGGTTCGGCTTCAGGATCACCTGGAACTGGTAATAGTGCTGGAGCCGGTTGGGGTTCTCGCCGTAGCGGCCGTCCTTGGGCCGGCGCGAGGGCTGGACGTAGGCGGCCTTCCAGGGCTTCGGGCCGAGCGCCCGCAGGGTCGTGGCCGGATGGAACGTGCCGGCGCCGACCTCCATGTCGTAGGGCTGGAGGATCACGCAGCCCTGCGCCGCCCAGAATTCCTGAAGCGTCAGGATCAGACCCTGGAAGGATTTCTTTTGCGACATGGGGGCGAAGGCTCGGGCTGGTGCGGCGGGTCGGGCCGCCGGCGGGCCGGTTTAGGTGCGGGCAGGCGGAGGTGCAAGGTGATCCGCGCCAGGCGGCCCAGCTTGCGCGGCTGGAGCGGATGGTGATCGGATGCCGCCGGAGACCACCCGGAGGACATCATGAACGCTGACACGGAAGCCCTCGCGATCCGCCCGATCGGCCCCGGCGACCGGGCGGCGTGGCTGCCGCTCTGGCGCGGCTATCAGGCCTTCTACAGGGTCGACCTGTCGGAGGCGGTCACCGACACCACCTGGGCACGCCTCAACGATCCGGCCGAGCCGGTCGACGGCGCCCTGGCCTGGCGCGGCGCCGAGGCGGTCGGCCTCGTCCACCACATCCGCCACCGCTCGGCCTGGACGATCGGCGACTATTGCTACCTGCAGGACCTGTTTGTGGCGGACGGGACCCGCGGCCTCGGGATCGGCCGGCGGCTGATCGAGCACGTCTACGAAGCCGCGAAGGCCGCCGGATGCGCGCGGGTCCACTGGCTGACGCACGAGACCAACACGGACGCGATGCAGCTCTACGATCGGATCGCGGAGAAATCCGGCTTCGTGCAATACCGCAAGCTGTTCTGACATCTGCACCGACGTGCGCGGCGACACCCAAGCGTGGCGGTTTTTGGGCAATAACCCGGAACCGCCGAGCTGACGGCCAAGTTATCAGCGCAACAGGGGATCTCGGCACCTCGACGCTGCCGAATCAATACGTCGGACGACCAGCCATGCGCAATGCTCGCACAGTTAACACTTTCGGCCGCAAGAACATCGCCATCCTCGCCGCGCTCGCGGTGTCGTCGCTTGTTGCCACCCCGTTCGTGATGAGCGCCAGCCGTGCGCTCGCGACCCCGGAAGACCAGCCGATCGCCGCGACCCTGCGGGTCGAGCCGGTGGACATCGCCCCCGTCGCCACGGCGCCGAAGGCCGAGGCGGGCTGCACCCGCAAGGTGCGCGTGGTCTACAGCGGCTACGGCCAGCCGGCGGATGGCTGCGCGGCCCACTGAACGTCCGCGCCCCGGCTCAGCCGTGAGCCGGCGCGGCGCCCGCCAAGCGCTTGAGGTGGAGTTCCTCCAGGTCGATCTCCGCCTCCAGCTGACGCAGGACCGAGCTGTGGATACGGTTCTCCCGGTGCAGGCCGATCAACGCCGACCGGCCTGAGCGCACCGCGAGCAGCGCGGCGGCGAAATGCTCGGTCTTCTCGGCCTCCAGCGCCTTCCGCTCGTCGCGGTCCCGGGAGGTCGCCCGGACCCGGCGGCGATACTCCTCCACGAGGCGCGGGTGCTGCAGCGTCCCGGTCTCGGGAAACACCAGCCCCTCCAGGGCTGCGAGCCCGGCCTCGTTGACCACCACCCGGGCCATGGGCGCGTCGAGATGGCCATCGGGCAGATGCGCCGTGGGATCGAGGCGCAGCCGGCGGATCAGCGAGCCCAGCGTGGTCCCCTGGACCAGCACGGTGAACAGGATCACCACGAAGGCCGCCAGCAGGATCGCGTCGCGGCCCGGGAACTCCACCGGCAGCGCCAGGGCGGCCGCGAGGGTCACCACACCGCGCATCCCGGCCCAGCCGATGATCAGCGGCACGGCGGGATTGGGTGGCGGTTCCTCGGCGCGCACCCGGGCCGACAGGCTCCGCCGCAGGTAGACGGCGGGGAACACCCAGAGCAGGCGGGCGAGCACGCAGGCCGCCGTCACGGCGAGTGCCAGGGGCAGCCCCGCCGCGAGCGAGCCGAACTCACCGCCGGTCCGGGCCAGCACGCCGCGCAGCGCCAGCCCGATCAGCACGAAGACCAGCGCCTCCAGCACGAAGACCACGAATTCCCACACCGCAACGGCGTGACGCCGCGCCTGGGCGTCGAAAGTCTCGTGCTCCCGCCCGCCCAGCATCAGGCCGCAGGCCACCACGGCGAGCACCCCGGAGGCGTGGACCTCCTCGGCCGCGAGGTAGGCCGCGTAGGCGGCGAGGAAGCTCAGCACCGTGATGGCGTTGGCGTCGTGCAACCGCTGCACCAGGGCGTTCACCGCCAGCCCGCAGGCAAGCCCCACCGCGACGCCCGCCACCGCGAGCCACGCGAAGCTGCCGGCCGCCGCCCAGGCGCTGAAGCTGCCGGTGAGCGCCGCCGCCACGGCGAACCGGTAGAGCACGAGGCCGGACGCGTCGTTCACGAGGCTCTCGCCCTCCAGCACCGTGATCATCCGGCGGGGCAGGGCGACGCGGGCGAGCACCGCCTTGGCGGCGACCGCGTCCGGCGGCGACACGATGGCGCCGAGCGCGAAGCAGGCCGCCCAGGGCAGCCCCGGCACCACCGCGTGGGCGACGAGGCCGACCACGAGCGTCGTGAACACCACGGCCCCGAGCGACAGGGACAGGATCGGGCCGAGGCTCGCCCGGAAGTCGCGCCAGACGGTGAAGTAGGCGGATTCGAGCAGGAGCGGCGGCAGGAACAGGACCATGATCAGGTCCGGATCGAGATCGAAGGCCGGCAGGCCCGGGGCCACGGCCAGCGCCATGCCGCCGAGCACGAGGGCAGCGGCCGGCGGGAAACCGAGCCGACCGGCCACCAGCGACAGCAGCAGGGCCGCACCGAGGAGGCCGAGGATCAGCTCGAACAGGGCGACGGAGGTCATCGATGATGCGAGCTCGGCGCTGGATCCAAGGGAAGCGCAGCCGTTCTAGGCAGATTTCAATCGTCGGTGGAATACTACCGCAGACGCACCAGCCCGAACCCCATCGTCCATCGCCAGCCGTCACTGTGAGATGAACCACCGGCCCCAGCGTCCAGACGCGGCGCAGATGTCCATCGCGCAGTGGCGCGTCAGTCGTTCAGGCGATCTTCGGGAGCCGCGGGAAGGCCGTTCGGCCGGCTCATGAAGCGATCGAAGGCCCCCAAGTCCGCACGCCGACCACGTTCAGCAAGGAGAGCAGCCGATTTCATCGCCGAAAGCTTCTCGGCCACCGCAGACGCGACGAATGCGTCGAGTGTCGTTCCGCCTTCTCGGGCTATCCGTTCGGCCGCATCCGTCAGCGCATGCGGCAGATGCACCGTAACATCGCCATCCATAACTTATCAGCCCCTTCTGAGGACATCGCCCGGACCGACGACTTCTATGCCGAACGCAGCCGGGACACGACCGAAATCCACTCTGTTGAACGTCACGATCGCATCGGCTCGACCGTTCACCGCCGCCTCCAGAACCATCTCATCCGCCGGATCCCGCAACCGCGGGCGCCAAAGATAATGGATCGCGACCGGTTCGGCGAACAGGGCAAGGACGTCCAGGACGTTGGTGACATCCGAAGCCGCTATGTGCGCCGCCTGCAGGTGCTCCGGCCGTAGGGCGACTGCCTCGTATTCGAGAAGCAGCGGAACGCTCAGGAGTATCCGGTTCTCACCAGCCCTGATTCGGCGCACCAGGGCGGCCGAACCGCCCGTCGGGCTTCGCAGCGCCGCCACGATGATGTTGGTGTCGAGAACCAAGCGCATGGGGCCCGTCGCGTCGGCGCGAATCGGGCCGCCGGCCGTATTCTACAGCGCGCCTTCCCGCACCGCGCCCGGATCGGCCAGCGCGTGGAGGATGCGCGCGGCGCTGTGGGCGAAACGGAGCGTCACGGCCTTGCGGCGGGCGCCGCTCAGCGGATGCTCCGGGGGCTCGCGTAGGATCCCGGCCCCGTAGGCGTCGGCGACGATCAGGCCGCATTCCTCCGGGATCAGCGATTCCGGCACGTCCTCGGGGATCGCGAAGAAGAACCGATCACAGAAATCCCGGTAATCCGGCCATTTCCGGTCGGCGCGGAAATCGGCCACGCTCGACTTGATCTCCACGATGGTGAGCTTGCCCGCTCCGCAGAGCGCGATCACGTCGGCCCGGCGGCCGTTCACGAGGGAGAATTCCGGCAGCGTCACGCAGCCCATCTCGGAGAAGAGCCGGCGCACGCCCCGCTGGATCCGCAGGGCCGTGGGCGATTGCCGCCGGTCGGGCGGCAGGAGCGCGTCGACGACCGCGGGGGCGGTGTCGGAAAAGCCGGGGGAAGCGGACATCAATCGCGGGGGATGCACCTGTATCGAATCGGTACATCCTGCCGATCCGGAGGCCATCCGTCACCTGCGACCCGGGACCACCCCGCGGCAGCTACCCGAGACAGGCCCGGATCGCGTCGAACCCGTCGGTGAGCGCGGCCGGGCCCGGTTGCAGGATCAGCGGCGACTTGATCTCGTGGATGCGCCCGTCCCGCACCGCCGGGATCGCGGCAAAACCCGGCCGCGCCCGGACTCGGTCGATGCTGACCCGCTTCCCGCACCAGGAGGCGAGGATCACCTCGGGCGCGGCCGCGATGACCTGCTCGGGCGTAACGATTCGATCTTTGGCGGCCGGCTGGCGGCTCAACTCCGGAAACACGTCCTGGCCGCCGGCCCAGGCGATCAGGTCCGAGACCCAGCCGATGCCGGAGATCATCGGCGCATCCCATTCCTCGAAATAGACCCGCAGCGGCGCCCGATCCGCCACGGCGCGCGCCGCCTCCGCGAGCCGCGCCTCGAACCCGGCCGCCAGGGCCTCGGCCCGGTCGGGCACGCCCACGAGCGCCCCGAGCGTCCGCACCATGGCGAGGCATCCGGCCAGATCGCGCTGGTTGAACAGGTGGACCGCCACACCCGCGCGGGCGAGGTCGGCGGCGATGTCGGCCTGGAGGTCCGAGAAGGCGAGGACGAGGTCCGGCGCCAGGGCCAGGATCTTCGGGATGTCGGCACTGGTGAAGGCCGAGATCCGCGGCTTCTCCTTCCGGACCCGGGGCGGGCGCACCGCGTAGCCCGAGACGCCGACGATCCGGTCCTCTTCGCCCAGCAGATACAGGGTCTCGACGGTCTCCTCGGTGAGGCAGACGATCCGCTCCGGCGGGAAGCGGCGCATCAGCGGTCGAGCCACGTAAGCAGCCCGGCCCCGGGCGCCAGGAGCACGAAGGCCCAGACCAGGGCCGAGGCGACGTTGGCCAATTGGAACGGCAGCCGCGACAGGCCGAGGATCCCGGCGAGCAGCGGCACCAGGGCCCGTGCCGGCCCGAAGAACCGCCCCAAAGCCACGGCGGCGATACCCCAGCGGCCGATGAAGGCCTCGGCCTTGGCGGTGAGGTCGGGGTAGCGCCGCAGCGGCCACTTGGTCTTCGCCCCCGGCCCGAGCCAGTGCCCGACCTCGTAGGAGAGCCAGTCGCCCAGAGCGGCGCCGAGGGCGGCCCCGAGGACCACTGGCCAGAACGCAATGTCGGCGCCTCCCACAAGGGCACCGATCCCGACCAGGATGACGGTGGCCGGCACGAACAGCGACAGGACCGCGACCGACTCGCAGAAGGCGAGGCCGCCCGCGATCAGTGGCGTCCAGGCCTTGTGGGCCTCCACGAAGGCGAGGGCCGAGGTGCGCAGGGCTTCGATGTCCATGGGGCTCGGGGGGCGAGGGGAGGGTCGGCTCCATCTGAGGCGGGGGTGGGCGGGGGACAAGGGCGGGGGATTGCGGGCAACGCTGTCACATCCGAAAAACGTGCCGCTCCCCAACAGGACGGCTTCCCTCAAAGCGGGCTTCCTGCCCGATCGCTCAGGGCCTTGGCGAGCTTGGCGAATCTCGCCGGTCGGCGGCAGGATCGAGGGCGGACGCGCACCCGACATCTGCATGTTTTCACGGCTGATTTCGCGTCGATATATTGCAAAGAGTCCGCTCAAGAGAACAAGATCGCTGATCCGATTCGATAGGAGGCCGCCCGTGATCCGGCCAGGACTGTTTTGGACGTCGCTTGTCGCTATCCTGGCAGCATCGCCGGGCAGCGCGCAATCGAAAGCGGCGACCTACCTTATCCAGCAGGCGATCTCGGAGGGGTGCGAGAGCCATCGCGGAACGATGGACGCGTCCGGCGCGATCGAGCGGGACCTGGATGGCGATGGTGCCGCGGATCTGATCATCGCCGATGACGGGTTACGCTGCTCCGGCCCATCGCCGCGCAGCATCAATTGCGGCATGCAGGTCTGTTCGGTGACGTTCTATCTGCGCCGCGGCCCGCTTTTGCAGAAGGTCCACGAGATGCTCGGCGCCGGGCTGAGCGTCGGGTCCGGGCGGATTCCGAAGGTGCACATGTATGCCCATGGCGGTCGGCGCAGCTTCGTCCGCTGGAATGGCAGCCGCTTCGATTGACGTGAGACGCGAGATACCCCCGCGCTTGCGCCCGCGCCTCGGATCGCCGACAGCATCGGGCCGGCGCAGCCGAACCGGAATCACCCGCGTTGAACGTCCTGTCGATCCAGTCCCACGTCGCCTACGGCCATGTCGGCAACGCCTCGGCGGTGTTCCCGATGCAGCGGCTCGGGGTCGAGGTCTGGCCGGTCCACACGGTGCAGTTCTCCAACCACACCGGCTACGGCGCGTGGCGCGGCCCGGTCTTCGACGCCGCGATGATCCGCGACGTGGTGCGGGGCATCGACGAGCGCGGGGTGTTTCCCACCTGCGACGCGGTGCTGTCGGGTTACATGGGCTCGGCCGAGATCGGCGCCGCGATCCTGGAGGCGGTGGCCTCCGTGCGGGCGGCGAACCCGAAGGCGCTGTATTGCTGCGATCCGGTGATCGGCGATGTCGAGGAGGGCGTCTACGTGCGGCCGGGCATCGAGGCGTTCCTGCGCGCGCAGGCGGTGCCGCAGGCCGACATCCTCACGCCGAACCAGTTCGAGCTGGGTCTCCTCACCGGCCTGCCGAGCGGCACCGTGGCGGAGGCCGGGGCAGCGATCGCGGCGCTGCGGGCCCGCGGGCCCCGGGTGGTGCTGGTGACCTCGGCCCTCTGCGCCGACACCCCCGCCGATAGTATCGACATGCTCGCCGGGGCGGAGGGCCAGCTGTTCCGGGTCCGCACGCCGCGGCTCGCCCTCAAGGTGAACGGGGCGGGCGACTGCATCGCGGCCCTGTTCCTCGTGCATTACGCCCGCACCGGCTCGGCCGCGGCCGCGCTGGAGGCGGCGGCCGCCTCGGTCTACGGGCTCCTGAAGCGCACCGCAGAGGCGGGGTCCCGCGAGATCCTCACCGTGGCGGCGCAGGCAGAATACGTGACCCCGAGCGAGCGGTTTCCGGTCGAGGCCGTCTAGGCGTTCAGGCCGTGCCGCTCTCCTGCAGAAAAATCGTCGGCTCGGCGGTCACCGGAAAATTCACCGACCGCGCGATGAAGCAGAAGGCGTGGGCCTCCTGGTGAAGCGCCAGCGCCCGCGCCGGGTCCGACCCGGCCGCGAGCGTCACGCGCGGCCGCAACGTGACCGCGGTGAACTGGCCCGCGCCGCCCGCCTCCTCGGTCATGGTGCCCTCGGCGGCGTCCTCGTAGGCCGTGACCGCGATGCCCGCCTGCGCGCACAGGCCGAGATACCAGAGCTTGTGGCAGGCCGAGAGTGATGCCACCAGCAGTTCCTCGGGGTTCCAGGAGGCGGGATCGCCCCGGAACGCCGGATCGGACGAGCCCGGGATCGGCGGCTTGCCGGGGGCCGACAGGGTATGGGCGCGCTCGTACCCGCGATAGCTGCGGGTTCCGGTGCCGGTATTGCCCGTCCAGGTCACCGTGACGGCGTAGCGGTGCTGCTTCTCGGCCATGGATCCCCCCGCGGCACAGTGAGTCCGCGCGCCGCCCGGCCGCCGGGCGAGTCGATCGGGCGCGTCGCACCGTGTACCAGTCTTGCGCCCGAGTCGCGGCCATCCTGCCGCAAGGGCTGAGCGAGAACAGGATTCCCACCTGATGGCGCGCCGCTTCGTCACCCTCGACGTCTTCACCGAGCACCGGCTCGCCGGCAATCCGCTCGCCGTGGTGCTCGATGCGGAGGGGCTCGACACGGCGGCGATGCAGGCGATCGCGCGGGAGTTCAACCTGTCCGAGACGGTGTTCGTGCTGCCGCCCACCGAGGCCCGGCACCGGGCGCGGGTGCGCATCTTCACCCCCGGCCGGGAGCTGCCCTTCGCGGGTCACCCGACGGTCGGCACCGCGGTCCTGCTGGCCCTGCAGGATCCTACCCGGGGCGATGCCCGCGCCTTCGGCCTGGAGGAGGCGATCGGGATCGTCCCCTGCGTGGTCGAGACCCTGGACGATGGTAGCGGCGGCCGGGCGCGGTTCCGGCTGCCGGTCCTGCCGGACTACCTCGGCCCAGGGCCCGAGCCGGAGATCCTGGCGCCGCGCCTCGGCCTGGAGCCCGGCGATATCGGCACCGGCCGGCACGCGCCGAGCCGCCACGGGGTCGGCCCCCGCTTCACCTGCGTGCCGATCGCCTCCGTGGCGGCCCTCGACGCCGCCCGGCCGGCCCAGGCGCCGGAGCCGGGGGACGGCCTCTACCTCTACACGCCCGATCCCGAGGGGACGGGGCAGAGCTGGCGCGTGCGGATGTTCGCGCCGGATCTCGGCGTCCCGGAGGATCCGGCCACCGGCTCGGCGGCCTCCGCCTTCGCGGGGGTTCTGATGCAGTACGAGGCGCTGGGGGACGGCACCCACGACGTGGCGATCCGCCAGGGCCAGGCCATGGGCCGGCCGAGCGCGATCGCGCTGCAGCTCACCATCGCGCAGGGCGCCCTGCAGGGGGTGGAGATCGGCGGCGCGGCCGTGATCGTCTCGGATGGCAACCTGCATGTCTGAGGGGTTCCGCAGCACGGCGCTGGCCGACGTGACGGCGCGGCTCGTCGATCACGACTGGGCATTTCCGCGGGTGCACGAAGCCGCCATCGCGGCCCATTGGCAGGACCGGATCGCCCGCAGCCCGGGCATGTTCGACGGCACCGTCCTCCTGTGCTGCGCCCACACCGTCGAGGATGGCGCCGCCCGGCTCAACCTGTTCGCGACGCGCTATTCCACCTTCACCTACTACCGGCACGTCCGGCACGCCGACCCGCAGATCCGCAACGCCTTCGCGGCGATCGTCCCCTGGACGGCGGACGGCGCGGTCCTGCTCGGCGAGATGGGCGCCCATACGGCCAATGCCGGCCAGCTCTACTTCCCCTGCGGCACCCCGGACCCGGACGACGTGCGCGGCGACAGCGTGGATCTCACCGGCAGCGCCGCCCGGGAACTCGCCGAGGAGACCGGCCTCGCGCTGCCCGCGGAGGCCGATACGGACTGGATCATGCTGGAGGGCGAGAACCAGCTCGCCTTCCTGCGCCCCGTGCGCTTCCCGGAGCCGGCCGCAAGGATCGAGGCGCGCATTGCGGACCATCTCCGGACTGAGGCCGAGCCGGAACTCGCCGCGATGCACCGCGTGCGCAGCGCCGCGGAGATCGATCCGGCCCGGATGCCGGGTTTCGTCCGGGCCTATCTGGCGGAGGCGTTTTCGCGCGGGGGCTGAGGCCTTCCCACCACCGCACAGCAAGGTCGCCGGATCCCTCTGGACCGGGACAGACCCTGCGCCCGTCAGGGACGGACAGCTTGCGTCCATCGCGGCTGTACGCCAGATTTGGCGCATGTCCTTCGGGACGATGCACACTCTGCGCAGGGCGCCCGAGGCCACGCCGTTTTTCCCCGAGCTGAGCGTGGTGGTGACCCTGCGCGATACGGTGACGGACGATGGCGTTCCCGTGCCTGCCGGATCGCGCGGAACCATGGTGAAGGCCTATGCCGCTGGCGAGGCCTATGAGGTGGCGTTTGCACGCCCGGTGGCCGGTACTGCGACGATCCCAGCGGACGCCCTCAGGGCGGCCTGATCCCGGGCACCGCCCGGCGGGCGGGTGCCATGCCGCCCGTACGATCGCGCGAGACACGCCAGCCCGAGCAGGGCGGCCCCGCATCCGGCGAGCGCCGTGGCGCTCAGGCCGAAGGCGTCGGTCACGCCCGCTCCACCGCGCTCGCCGGGACGCTGCAATTCGTCGGCCCGGCCGAGTATCTCTCGGCCCGGGTCGGCCCGGCCCTGGCGCCCCTGGTGGGGGAGGGCCTGCGCTTGCGCATCCAGACCGGGAACCGCGCGCGGATCTACGCCGCCCTGGACCAGGGACAGGCCGACCTCGCCGTCACCGCCTCGAAGCCGGACAGCCGCAGCCTGGGCTTCGCCGAGCTCGACCGCGAGCGGCTGACCCTCGTGGCGGCCCCGGACCTCGCGGCGCGCGCGAAGGGCCGCACGGTCTCGGCCGGGCTCCTGCGGGATCTGCCCTGCCTCGCCTACGACGAGGAGCTGGCGCTGATCGGCGCCTTCTTCGTGGCGGTCTTCGGCGTGCCCGCCGCCCTGCGGCCCGCGGCGACCGCGCCGGACCTGCGCATCCTCCTCGGCATGGCCGAGGCCGGCATGGGCTGGACAATCCTGCCGGATTACCTCTGCGCCGGGGCCCTGGCCGCGGGGCGCCTCGCCGAGCTGCCCACGGACCGCGCCGGGCCGGTCAACACGCTGTACCTCGCCTGGACCCGGGCGAGCCTGCGCGAGGCCCGCACGGTGCATGTCCGCGACATGCTGTTGCAGCGGTTCCAGACGGCCTGAGCAAGAGCCTCGCTCCCGTCCACAGCCTGAGCAAATTTTACCACCCCCGGGGAGCTTCGCCGTGGCCGGCACGTTCACTTGGTACATCCCCCGACGCGGCGCCCGCCGGGCGGGTGGAGTCCCGGAGTGTCCATGTCTGAATCCCGACGTCCCTCGTCGCAGTCCCGCTCGCGCATCGAGGAAGGCCAACCCTATCCGCTCGGCGCCACCTGGGACGGTCTCGGCGTCAATTTCGCGCTGTTCTCGGCCCACGCCACCAAGGTCGAACTCTGCCTGTTCGACGACCAGGGCGAGCGGGAGATCGAGCGGATCGAGCTGCCCGAGTACACCGACGAGATCTGGCACGGCTACCTGCCCGACGCGCGCCCCGGTACGATCTACGGCTACCGGGTCCACGGCCCCTACGAGCCGAAGGCCGGCCACCGGTTCAACCCCAACAAGCTGCTGATCGACCCCTACGCCAAGGGGCTCGTCGGCTCGATCACCTGGAACCCGGCCCTGTTCGGCTACCAGATGGAATCCGGCGACGACCTGACCTTCGACGACCGGGACAGCGCCCCCTACACCCGCCGCTCCCGGGTCATCGACCCGGCCTTCACCTGGGGCCGGCACCGCAAGCCGCACGTCCCGTGGGAGAAGACGATCTTCTACGAGGCCC
The DNA here is from genome assembly GCF_038442355.1 of Methylobacterium guangdongense. NCBI lineage: Bacteria > Pseudomonadati > Pseudomonadota > Alphaproteobacteria > Hyphomicrobiales > Methylobacteriaceae > Methylobacterium > Methylobacterium guangdongense. The sequence goes on along the minus strand of NZ_JBBXMX010000009.1, from coordinate 15,752 downwards.
ACGTCAAGGGCATGACCAAGCTCGACCCGCGGGTGCCGGAGAAGCTGCGCGGCACCTATGCCGGCCTCGGGACCCGGGACGTGCTCGACTACATCAAGAGCCTCGGCGTCACCTCGGTGGAGCTGCTGCCGATCCACGCCTTCGTGCAGGACGACTATCTCGAGCAGAAGGACCTCGTGAACTACTGGGGCTACAACACGATCTCGTTCTTCACCCCCGCGCGGCGCTACGCGGCGGTGCCGGACTTCGCCTTCTCCGAGTTCAAGGAGATGGTCTCGCGCTTCCACGGCGCCGGCCTCGAGGTCATCCTCGACGTGGTCTACAACCACACCGCCGAGGGCAACGAGAAGGGCCCGACCCTGTCGTTCAAGGGCGTCGACAACGCCTCCTACTACCGGCTGCTGCCGGACGAGCCGCGCTACTACATCAACGATACCGGTACCGGGAACACCTTCAACCTGTCGCATCCGCGGGTGCTGCAGCTCGTGACCGATTCCCTGCGCTACTGGGCGCAGGAGATGCAGGTCGACGGCTTCCGCTTCGACCTCGCCACGATCCTGGGCCGCGAGCCCTACGGCTTCGACGAGGGCGGCGGCTTCCTCGACACCTGCCGGCAGGATCCGGTGCTCAACAACGTCAAGCTCATCGCCGAGCCCTGGGATTGCGGTCCCGGCGGCTATCAGGTCGGCGGCTTCCCGCCGGGCTGGGCCGAGTGGAACGACCGGTTCCGCGACGACGTCCGCGCCTACTGGAAGGGCGATGGCGGCCTGTTGCCCGACATGGCGGCGCGCATCGCGGGCTCAGCCGACAAGTTCAACAAGCGCGGGCGCAAGCCCTGGGCCTCGGTGAACTTCCTCACCGCCCATGACGGCTTCACCCTGCACGACACGGTCTCGTACAACGAGAAGCACAACGAGGCGAACGGCGAGGGCAACCGCGACGGCCACTCGCACAACCTCTCGTACAATTACGGGGTCGAGGGCCCGACCGACGATCCGGAGATCCGGGCCACGCGCCTGCGCCAGATGCGCAACATGCTGGCGACCCTGTTCCTGTCGCGCGGCACGCCGATGCTGCTCGCCGGCGACGAGTTCGCCCGCACCCAGAAGGGCAACAACAACGCCTATTGCCAGGACAACGAGGTTTCCTGGCTCGATTGGGGGGCGATCGGCGACGAGGAGCGGGATCTCGCCGAGTTCACGCAGCGCCTGATCCTCCTGCGCAACGCCCTGCCGATCCTGAACCGCGGGCGGTTCCTGACCGGTCAGTACGACGAGGAGTTCGGCGTCAAGGACGTGGCGTGGCTGCGCCCGGACGGGAGCGAGATGACGCCCGAGAACTGGACCGACGGCGGCGCCCGCGCCTTCGCGGTCCAGCTCGACGGCCGCGCCCAGGCGACGGGGCTTCACCGCCGCGGCGGCGACGCGACGCTGCTGATCATGTTCAACGCCTACCACGACCTCGTGACCTTCACGCTGCCGGAATCGGTCGGCGGCGTGGCCTGGACGCGCCTCCTCGACACCAACCTGCCCGACAGCCAGGACGTGGAGAGCTTCCCGTTCGGCTCCGGCTACGCCGTGACCGGCCGCTCGCTCCTCATGTTCGTGCTGAAGCCCGAGGACAGCCCCGGCGACGGCGACAACGCCATGGAGCGCTCGTACCAGCACGTGATGCAGGCCTTCGAGCGGGCGAATGTCGAGACCGTCCGCTTCCACCTCGACGCGGAGGACTGAGGGGCCGGGGCCGGGAGTTTTCGCGACCCCCGGCCTCGCGTGCCTTGCGCGCGGCGGCGCACCCGGCTAACAGCACGGCACCGCGCGGCCCTGGCTGCGCCCGGGGCCCGCTCGCGTGCCCGGGGTGCCCGGTCCGCGGACGGAGGGGTGGCCGAGTGGTTGAAGGCGCACGCCTGGAAAGTGTGTATACCGGAAACGGTATCGCGGGTTCGAATCCCGCTCCCTCCGCCAGACCAGATCTCATTGCCGCTTCGAATTAGATTCATGACTTGGCGGGAGGCCATCAGGCGCCGTCGCCCATGATGGGCCTCGGCGTGCCCCCCAGCGGATCACCGGCGGCCAGTTGACCATCAGCGAACGCGACCTGAAGCCGGCTGCCATGCAACCCGATTTGCCGGGTCATTTGATGAGGATGGCAGCGTTCCACTTCACGATGAGGCCTGCGAGATAGACCGGACATCGGTATTCGCTCGATGAGACAACGCGCGACATCAGGGTGTCCGTCTAAGGTTGACGGCAGGGCCTGAACGCGGTCGGTTCGGCCATGGCGATGTCCGCGATGGATGGAAACCGGCCGATCCGCTCCTGGCATCGTATCGCTGAAACCGGATCTTTCAGCCCAGGCCCGGGGCCCGGAATGCTCCCCTTCGGCGACCTCTTCATCAGCCCGGCCGTGGGGTCGAGACACCCTCCGAAGGCACTATGCGTGGTCGCCGTGTTTGCAGCGGCCCCGTTTCGGTTCTTCTCGTTGGGCTCGAATCACCTGACGCCGCCCGGTGCGCGTTCGTCGATCGAACCACCCGCGCGACGATCGGCGTCTGGCCCGGCGGCTGCGTGTGCCACGCCACCCGCGCGCTTGGCTCGCGATAACGCTCGCCATCGCGACGTCGACAGGATCGGATGCGCCGAGGCCGGTTCAGCGTGTCGTCACAGCCGGTTAAGCGCGCACCCGTGGCGATCGTAGGAAACAAATATTTTTCGTATTCATGGACAAGAATTTCATGATCTTCTTTCGCGGTTGTCATTGCCGCGCCGATGGGGTACAGATGATCCATCGACTTTTGGCCAGACATTCGGCCGTATCGCCTCAACAGGGCGAGCGCTCTGCATTTCTCCCATTCTCGACGAATAGCGACCGGGCGCGTACGTTCTGTGCGCCCGGCCAAATTGTTTGCCTAACCGGATATGGATTACTTATGGCCATCGGCACTGTGAAATGGTTCAACGACACCAAGGGCTTCGGCTTCATTCAGCCGGATGACGGCGGCAAGGATGTGTTCGTTCACATCTCCGCCGTGGAGCGCGCTGGCATGCAGGGCCTGAGCGAGGGCCAGAAGGTTTCCTACGAAATGGAGACCGACCGCCGCAGCGGGAAACAGTCGGCCGGCAGCCTTCAGTCCGCCTGAGCCTCGCGCATCCACCCGTGACGCGCTTCGAAGCCGTTCCCTTCGCGGAGCGGCTTTTTTGATTTTACGCCCCGGAGCCGATCTCTGGTGCGACTCAGGAGAGTCCGTGAACCCGTCCAAAAGCGACCAACTCGTCGATCGTCTCGAAGCGACGGCCAAAGCACGGCAGGCCACGCTGGCGCGCTTCCGGGCGCGCCCCGCAGCCGATGATCCGGCCGTCCTCGCCCGCAAGGCGTCGCGACTCGCCGTCATCCAGGCACGGGAGGTGCGGTCGACCGAGCGGGAAGCGGTCCGTCTGGCGGCACAGGCCCAGCACGCGGCCGAGGTCCTGGCTGCGGAGGCCGATGCCGCCGCCGAGCGCGTCCGTCAGGCCGCGGAAAAGGCGGAGCGACAGGCTGCCCTCGTCGCCGAGCAGAAGGCCGCGCGCGACGCGCGTTTTGCGGCTCGCAAGGCGCGGGCCCGCCGGTAACACGGCCCCGTCCACCAGCGCCATCAACCGGAGGAAACCCATGTCCCACAAGTTCAAGATCGGCGAGCAGGTTCGGCAGCTGGGCGTCAGCTATGCCGGGGGAAAGAGCATCGTCGACGGCCTGTTCGAGGTGATCCGCCTGACGCCGGACGACCGCTCCGGCGAGCCGACGTATCGGATCCGGTCCGCCGGCGGCGAGCGCGCCGTTCGGGAAGGCGAGCTCACGCCCGCATCGTGACCGATCCTGGCGGATCGGCCTTCTGACGGGGCGCCGACGCCCCGTAGGGTGCCTCCGCGACGGTTTGCCGGCCGCGCGGAACTGCGGCAGGCGGCATGCGATCGAGGCTGGTGAAGCTCGCGATGACGAACACGCCCTCCCATGCGGCCACGGCGGCGATAATCGAGCCCAATCAGACCGCCTACATCCTCAAGGTGACGCGGCCTGATGAGGCGGAGCTGTCCGGGCAATTGGTGATGTTCTACGTCGCGATCACCACGTCCGAGACCGAAGCGCTGGCCATCGTGCGCCGCGCGGTGAAGGAGGACGCGACCGTCGAGCCGACGGGCGTCCGCCTCTCTCAGCAGACGGCCAGCGCCCTCGATCTGGAGGCCGGTCTCGCCCGAGCCCTCTGAGCCAACCGCGATGTCGGGCAACGCAGCGAAGCGCCGAGGCGCGTCGGGGCGCACATGTTCCCACGGCCGAGCTGGACCTCCGGACAGAGCATCGCGTTGTGAGAGGGGACGGCGAACGGCGGAGGTCGGTGTTGAACATGGATTGCCTTGCAGAGACCGAGAGTGCCTTGACCGTCACGGACCGCCTCTGGCGCGCCGAGATGCGACGCGTGTTCGGGCCGGACGCGGTCCTGCTCCATGGCTTCGGCGCCGAGCGTCAGGGTGAGCCCGGCACGCGGCTGCGCACGACTTTCGAGGCGAGACGGAACGCGATCGTGGCGTGGCGGCATGTGAGACGACCGGCCGCTTGAGCCGGGCGTACGGACAGGCCTCGCCCCGCCATCCGGCCATTCTTCCCGCGTCCCGCCGTCCGATCGAAGAAGAAAAAGAATTAGCGGTGGTTCTTTGACCCCGAAAGGCGCATAGCCTTGTAATCCCTCCGCGCAATCCCGTGCCCTGGGCGACGAAGCGGAGAGCAGCCGACATGGCGCGTGAATTCACGACCGGCAAAGCACAGGCGGTCACGCCCGAGGACTTCAACGAGCGGGTGAAGCGCCTCCTGGCCAGCAAACCTGAGCCGCTCCCCCCCGAGCCGAAGACCAGAAACTTCAAGACCAGCAGGCCACCGCAGAAGGCCTGAGGTCCCATGCCAGGGGCGCCCGCGGCTCCGCGGGCGTCGACCGATCCTGGGCACCCACACGTGCGGCGCGAACACCCGGCGATGCGCCCTGTCAGCACGTCATCAGCCTCACTCCGGGCGGGTCGTCGGCGCGATGCACCGTGCATCGCCGTTTCGCGAAAGCAGGCCGATGACGAGCGACTCAGGCGTCCACGGCGGGGCACGGGAAGCGGCGGACCCAGGATCCGCCGATGCCCCCGCCCCGGATCGATCCTGCGGCACCTGCACGCTGTGCTGCCGCGTGCTGGAGATCCGGGCCCTCGACAAGCCCGCCGGTATCCTGTGCCGCCACAACACCGGAACGGGATGCGGCATCTACCCTGAGCGCCCGGAGGCCTGCGCCCGATGGCATTGCCTGTGGCGCAGGATCGACGCGCTGCCGGACGCGCTCAGGCCCGATCGATCCGGCGTGATGTTCTCCTTGGACAGCCGTTCCCCTGCGGCCGATGGGCCGGATGCGGCCTGTTTCGTCGGTCGCGCCGTGCGCGACGACCGGGACTTCGAGCGACCCGAAACGATCGAAGCGTTCGCCATGCTGGTTCACGAGGGATCGTTCCCGGTTTGGAAGGTCTCCGAGCGCGGGGCCCTCCTGGTGTATCCGGGCCCGCAGATCGCGCAGTCGTGACGGACGCCCGGCCGGGATTTGTTTCGCGTTGATCCGCGCAGATACGCGGCGCTGAACGCCGACGGCCGCGCGACGATCATCGGGCATGCTCTCGAGCCCGTCCGGTGCCGTTCGATGCCACCCAGTCAGGAGATACCGATGTCCTTCATCCGGTGGCTGATCTCCAAGACCATCCAAACGTTTCTCGGAAGCGCATACGAGCGCAGGTCTCGTGCGGTCGCCAAGGAGCGGGAGGACGGCACGTTCGAGGGCGCATCGGCCACCCAGGCCCGGAATTTCGAAGATCGCTATGCCGCCGCAGTGCGGCTCCTCCGAACACGGATCGATCAGGAGTTTCCCGATGCCTACTATGCGCGGTTGAGCTCGGGACGAAACAGCTCCTACGATTACGGACAGGACCGGGCGCTTGCCGTCGATACCATGTCGATCGCCATTGCCATGGCCTTGAGAAACGGCGCCACCGTTCAACAGGCCGCGAACGCCGGCGCGGCCAGCATCGGGATCTGATGAGACGTCGCCCGCAGCAGGGGGCGGCGCAGCATCCTCGATGAGGACAGCGTACAACGGCGCAGACATTCGGTGCGCGCGCCGAACAGCGTTCGCCCGGGACCCGCCAGACTCCGAACATGCCCCTGCCGTGGCGGAACGTTAGTGCGCCGTCGATCCCGCCATCGTGCGTGTCCGCTCGATCATCGCAAGGAGCGCAGCGTGGAAGGCGTGCTGCTCCGGCGAGCCGATGCCCACCGGATCGTCGCGCGTGAGCGCGGCGCGCAGCGTGTCGAGGGCCGCCAGACGTCGGTCTGCACCGTCCTCGTGCAAGATGCATTGAAGCAGGATGTCCTGCGCTGTGCCGAGATCGTCCCGGTCCGCCCGGCTGACGAGCGCCCGAAGATCGTCCAGGTAGTCCTGACCGTTCGTCATTATGCTCAGGTCCATCAATGGCCGCGCGGCAGTGGCGCCTTGGGCATCAGGCCCTCGACGCGCAGCTTCAACCGGGTCGCCCGGATCGCCTCCACGGTCCGCCGCGGAACATCCCGGGCGATGCCTTCCGCTTCAAGATCCGTAAGGCGATCGATCAGCAGCCCCCGCTCCTGAAGGCCGGGATGCTGCGACATGCGGAGAACCACGGCGATCAGCTTGCGCATCACCGGGCACATCCGCGGGCGGCCGGGCTCTACCATCGCGGCCGATCGTGGCGCTCACGCATCGCGTCAGCTTCGCCCGCTGGTCTTCATGGCCGCCGCGACCGTGCCCTTGGTCGAGGGCGCCGCCGCGTTGGCCTTGGGCACGGGCTTTTTCGGCTTCTTGGTCTCGCGATTCCCGCGCTTCTTTTCCGTGGCCATGATCTCGCTCCTGGTTTCGCAGTGTAGCCGGACGGGGTGGTCTCGCCGTCACGTCGTCGGCTGGTCCGCGAGAAGCCTGATTGAGGTCGCGACCGGGCCTCCAAACGCGCCGAACACGGCCACGAGGCGCTTGCCCGCCCAGAGTTCGACGCGATCCCCCGCGGCCAGACCCGCCGCCTGCCGCTGGGCGTCCGTGTCATCGCGGGCCGTGATGATACGGGACGCGCTCGCGCCGCCGCTCCGGTCGAACCGATGCACCTGATAGGCGCGGCGCGCGTGGCGTGAGCGGGGGTTGGTGGGGAACTTGAGGAGGTCTGCCATCCGCGCCTGTCCGTTGCAGGCGGGGGCACGAACCCTCAGCCACCGGAGCCTGGATCAACCGATCCGGTGGTGCCGACACACTGCGCCTTTCGTGCCGACAAAGATAGCCCGCGCGATTCGGCGCGCTCCGATAACGGCCCCGGGATCCTGTCGGCTTCGGAAAGCGGTCCGACCCCCTCAATGGTGGCCTGTGCACCCGCCGCCGCAGCCGCCATACTGGTCCGCGCCGCACCGACCCGCGGGACCGAGCAGGACGGGCGTCGCATGTCGATCAACCGCACATTGATCTACGCCAGTTCGAACGGCGATCGTTGGTACCTTTGCCAGGACGACGAGACGGTCGTGTTCGTCGTTCACGAACCCAACGAGCCCTCGGGCGGGGCGGCATCCCGTATCGATCTGTCAGCCTTCCTCGAATCGGGATCGCGCCCACCGGAACACCGCGCGTTGCTCACGATGATCGCGACGCTGGTCGAACCTGTGCGGACCAACGGGTCGGCCCGCGCCGTCAGCCCGGAAGCGGGCGTCGCGGCAACGAACTGTTAACCATACGCGCGCATTCGGGACTCACCAGCCGAGCGCTGACCTTCCACGCCCACACGATCCTCCGCTCAACACGGGTGGGCGTGGAAGCCTCGATCCCCGTCGCCGCGACGGCAGCCCCGCCCATACGGCCGGAGCATCGGGCCGAGACGCACTCAGCGCTCAGGCATCGAATCGTCGACGACCCGGTAGGCGAAGAACTTGAACGGGTCCTCCACCACCCCGTCCTGCGCATCCATGGCGTCCGCGCAGTGCTGGCTCTCGATCGGGGTCGAGGGGCGCTGCGTGATGGTCGCCGTCGGCGCCTCCGCCTGGGCGGCCGCGATCCGCCGCTCGATCTCGCCCGGATGGGTCGAATGGCAGAGCATCCAGGGCTCGCCGTCCTTCTCAATCGTCACGTAGGCCATGCGCCGTCTCCTGCCGTTTCGGGGGGGACAACGCGGCAGGATGCGTTTGGGGCAGCGGGCGATCGCCGCGGCGACGACACAACCGCGCGCCTGGGGCGTTGGCGTCTCAGCGCGGCTGAGGCTTCGAAAGGGCGCCGATGTTCGTCCCGCCCGAGGACAGATCGATCCCCCCGCCCTGGGAACCGCCGCGGCGCCCGGATCCGGGAGCCAGGCGGCAGGGGAACGCCGCCATCACGCTCATCCTCCTGATCTCGATCCTGGCCCTGTTCGCGCCCATCGCGGGCGGGACGCTCGTCGGTGTCGTCGTCGCCCTGTTCGGATCCTGAACCGTTCAGGCCGGCAAGGCTCGCCCGGCCGTCTCGGGGGCGAGCCAGGTCGTCGGCAGGCCGAGGAGGAAGATCAGCGAGATGATCGCCAGGGCCTCCGGATACGATCCCGTCATCACCACGAAGCCGCCCACGATCGTCGGCCCCAGCGCACCGAGGATGCGCCCGAAGCTGAAGGCCTGCGGCACGGTCGGCCCGACCACCAGCAGGCCGTGGTTGCGCAGGATCATCAGGTCGGCGTCGCCGAGATCGTCCACGATGCGCTTCTGCGCGTCGAGATCGACCGCCACGCCCGCGTAATCATGGTCGGCGACGGTCGAGAAGCGCATCGCGGTCTGGATCATCGGCAGCAGGCCGCACGTCATGGCGGAGATCACTTTGATCGACGGGACCGTGCGCGCCGTGGCCGGCCTGCTGCGCGTCGGCTGATCGGGATCGCCCCGCCCGGACCACGCGCCCGGGCGGGCGGCGCCGACAGGACCCGACAGTTTAACCTGTCGACAGTGTGCGCGGGCTGGAACCGGGCCTGTCCGCAACCGTAATCGTCAGGATGCGGAAAACTGCGGAGGCCGCCATGATGTCGCTGGGCGTATTCTGTGTCGTCGCCGGGACCGGCATGGCGGCCGGGTCCCTGTGGTCGCCGCGCTACCGGGCCATCCTCGAGGTCATGGGCGGGAGCCTGTTCCTGGCCGGCCTCGGCTTCGCGGGCGCGACCTTCGCCCTGGCCTCCTGACCCACGCCGGCGCCCGCGTCTCGGTCGCCACGCCGCGGGGGCTGTTTTTGCGGCCGGACACCGGCCAGGGCCCCGATACGGTCCCCGACCCATGCCCCGATACTTGCAATGAATCCGGCAGCCCAACCGCTGCCCGGAAACCTGTGCCAATGTCGGACGAATTCATCCCGTTCTGGAGATTGCTCGTCTCGGCGGAGGAGCAGCTTCAATGGGGCATCGAGCCCGAAACGATGGAGGACACGGCCCGCGCGCTCGCCGGCCGGCATCCTGGCAGCGCTCTCGCCGACCGCCTGATGGCGCGCGCCGCCTATGTCCGCGCGATGGGCGCGCGCATGCCGAGCCACGGCGCGCGGACGGCTTCCGCACCCGCCGCGTGACCGGAGGCGCGGCCGCCGGGCGCTCACGGATCGGGACGGGCTCTCCGGTTTTGGTCTGATGCGCTCCGGCGCCGAACCGGTGCCCCGGCCGGACGGAGAGAACCTCGACCGTCAGGCGACCCGGTGACGCTCGGCGGAGGCCCGCGGAGCCGCGGCGGCCGGCTTAGCCTGCTCGGCCAAGGTCCGCAGCGCCGCCACCATCGCGTCGGTCTGCGCGTCGGGGATCCGGTCGGGGACCGACGTCTCCCACCCGTCGCGGCTTCTGCGCCAGGCGACCAGGAAACTGGCCAGGAGAGCCGTCGCGCTGGCGATGAACGGTGCGGTGATCAGCGCGGCGAGCGGACTGACCGGACCCAGGAGGGCGGCCGTCGCCACACCACCACCGAGCGCTGCCGCGACGACGAAGAGCATCGGAATCTCGCCCGATAGAGGGAGCAGACCCCCGCGGTCGGCCCTCGCCCAGGACGTAGGATCGAAGCGTTAAGGATTGGTTAACGGAAAGGTTTCCTCCTAACATAAAACTTAGCAATTCGGATGATTGCCGAGCTTCTACCCGAAGTTCCAGAAGCTGCACCGCTTTCGGAAGATTCCGGACCGGGCAAGCGTGCCCGGGCGCTGAAACGTCAGATTCGCCCCCGGAGCCCGACGATGTGGAACGGTCCGCCGGCACCGTCCCGGCATCCGACGGGCGGGCGCGAATATCCCGGTGCGGCACGCACAGATCCAGACCCGTCACGCTGCGCTGAACCGAGCCCGCCCGGCGATACGACTGCCCGATTGGACCCGCAGGGTTGCAATTGGTCTCCAAATAGCTAAGCTCATCCGTAGAGACTACTGAGGAGGGCGGCCTTGAAACCAGTCTATCCTTTGGGCGATGACCGCTCGGAAGCCCCGCTCCCACCCGCGACGGCCACGCCTCCGCTGCACGAGGATCTGCACCATCAGGAACAGATGCGGCGCCTTAACAACACGCGCGCCCGCCAGCGCGCCGCCCGGCATCACCGTGCCGGCCGATCGCTGATCTGAACCCCGTGCTCGACACCCTCCTCCTCGTCTGCGCCGCGATCGCCATCATCGGAACCGCGGTTCGGATCGGCATCGCCGCATCGATGCCGGCGATCAAGCCCCGCCGCATCGAATGGGATGAGCCCGTCGAGACGGAGGGCTGAGGCGTTCGGCGTCGGAGAGACCAGCCACCGCCCCGTCGGTGATTCGGATCGACGCCGGGCTGCGGCGCCCCTATACGCGCCCGGCGGGCGGCGCGGTGATCGGCGCGTGACCGGAGCCACTGGCGTCCGCTGAGGGATTCGGCGTGGCGGAGAGCGTGGCAGTCGTCGGCCTGGGCTATGTCGGGCTCCCCCTCGCCCTGGCCTTCGGCCGGACGCGGGCCACGATCGGCTACGAGCACGCCGCCGACAAGGTCGCGGCCTACCGCGCCGGGCATGATCCCGCGGGCGAGATCGACGCGGCCACCTTCGCCGCCGCCCGCCACCTCACGATCACCGACGATCCCGCCGCGCTGTCGGCGGCCGACATCGTCATCATCACGGTCCCGACCCCCGTCGACGCGGCCCAGCGGCCGGATTTCGACCTGTTGATCCGGGCCGCCACCCGGGTCGGGCAGCACATGCGCCCCGGGGCGATCGTGGTGTTCGAATCGACCGTCTATCCCGGCGCCACCGAGGAGATCTGCATCCCCGTGCTGGAGCGGTCCTCGGGCCTGCGCTGGAAGGTGGATTTCTTCGTCGGCTACTCCCCGGAGCGGATCAACCCGGGCGACCGGGAGCACAGCCTCGCCCGGGTGGTGAAGATCGTCTCGGGCGATACCCCCGAGACCCTGGAGCGGCTGAAGGATCTCTACGGCTCGATCATCGAGGCCGGGATCCACGCCGCCGCGTCGATCCGGGTCGCGGAGGCCGCCAAGGTCATCGAGAACACCCAGCGCGACCTGAACATCGCCCTGATGAACGAGCTATCGCTGATCTTCGACACGCTCGGCCTCGACACGCTGGAGGTGCTCGAAGCGGCCGGGACCAAGTGGAACTTTCTGCCGTTCCGCCCCGGCCTCGTCGGGGGCCACTGCATCGGGGTCGATCCCTACTATCTCACCCACAAGGCCGCGATGATCGGCCACCACCCGCAGGTGATCCTGGCCGGGCGGCGCATCAACGACAGCATGGCCGCGCACGTCGCCCGCGGGACGGTCAAGCGGATCGTCCGCGGGGGAGGGGGGCCGGGGGGCGGGACCGTCATCGTGCTCGGCCTGACCTTCAAGGAGAATTGCTCGGATCTGCGCAACTCCAAGGTCGCCGACCTCGTCCGGGAGCTGGAGGCGTTCGGCTGCACCGTCGCGGTCCACGATCCCCGCGCCAGCGCCGCGGAGGCCCGGGCCGAATACGGGATCGCGCTGGTCGCGTGGGACGACCTGCCCGGTGAGGCGGATGCGGTCGTGATCGCCGTCCCGCATCAGGACTACGCCCGCCTCGGCCCGGAGGCGATCACCGCGCGGCTGCGGCCCGGAGGGCTGGTGGTGGACGTGAAGGCGCAGCACGCGCGGGCGGCTTTCGCGCGGCTGGGCTTCGCGGTCTGGCGGCTGTAGCACGGGTCGGACAGCGGAGGAGGCACGCCATGCAGCCGACAGGCGACGAACCCGGCCCGGGTGCAGACCGGCACGCGCGCTACCCCGACGCGCGGATCCGCGCGATCCTGAACGACACGCGCACGATCGCGCTCGTGGGCGCCTCCGCGAATCCGGCCCGCCCGAGCTGGATCGTGCTCAAATACCTGCTCGCCCGGGGCTACGCGGTGATCCCGGTCAATCCCGGCCTCGCCGGCCAGGACCTGCTCGGGCGCCCGGTCGCGGCGACCCTCGCCGAGGCGCAGGCTACCTTAAGCGACCAGCCGATCGACATGGTCGAGATCTTCCGCAACTCGGCCGCCGCCGGCCCGCTGGTCGACGAAGCGCTGGGCCTCTCGCCCCTGCCGAAGGTCATCTGGATGCAGCTCGGCGTGCGCGACGACGCGGCCGCCGCTCGGGCCGAGGCGCGGGGTCTCACGGTGATCATGAACCGCTGCCCCAAGATCGAGTACGGGCGGCTGTCGGGCGAGATCGGCTGGACGGGCGTGAATTCCCGCATCCTCAGCGCAAGGAAGCCCGTGCTCGCCGCCAAGGGCGTCCAGAAGCTGACCATCGCCGAGCGCGGCCGGCGCAGCGAGTGAGTGCGGTATTCTGATACCGTAAGCGTTAAACTACTCTGCGGATTGTGTTTTTCAAAAAATACGGCTGCCACTATTGACCCGGCATCCGGGTCCGGCTATGCACCCGCCACCGCCGCCGCGTGTCCCCCACGCGGCGGCTCCTTTTTCGGCACCCCGATGCCTGACGGCCCCGCCAGTCGGGGCCGGATCCGTCGGAACCCTGGGATTTGGCTATGAAGACCACCTCGCTGAAGCCCGCCGAGGTCGACAAGAAGTGGATCGTGATCGACGCGGAGGGCCTCGTCGTCGGCCGCCTCGCGTCGATCGTGGCGATGCGCCTGCGCGGCAAGCACAAGGCCGCCTACACGCCCCACGTCGATTGCGGCGACAACGTCATCGTCATCAATGCGGACAAGGTGAAGTTCACCGGCCGCAAGTACACGCAGAAGAGCTACTTCTACCACACGGGCTATCCGGGCGGCATCAAGGAGCGCACGGCCAAGTTCATCCTCGAGGGCCGGTTCCCCGAGCGCGTGGTCGAGAAGGCCGTCGAGCGCATGCTGCCCCGCGGCCCGCTCTTCCGTCAGATCCTCGGGAACCTGCGCGTCTACAAGGGCGCCGCGCACCCGCATGAAGCCCAGCAGCCGCAGGCGCTCGACGTCGGCGCCCTCAACCGCAAGAACGTGAGCGCTTGATCATGGCGACCCTGCAGTCCCTCGCCGACCTCAACCGGGCGAATACCGGCGCGGTCGACCCCGCCAACGAGGCCCCCGTCCACGTCCAGAAGCTGGACGCGCAAGGCCGTGCCTACGCCACCGGCAAGCGCAAGGACGCGGTCGCCCGCGTCTGGATCAAACCCGGCAAGGGCACGGTCACGATCAACAAGCGCCCGGTGGAGACCTACTTCGCCCGTCCGGTGCTGCGCATGATCCTGCGCCAGCCGCTGGAGATCGCCGGCCGCGTCGATCAGTACGACATCACCGTCACGGTGGCGGGCGGCGGCCTGTCGGGTCAAGCCGGCGCGGTGCGCCACGGCCTGTCCAAGGCCCTGACCTACTACGAGCCGGAGCTGCGCGCCCCGCTGAAGCGTGAGGGCTTCCTCACCCGCGACGCCCGCGTGGTCGAGCGTAAGAAGTACGGCCGCAAGAAGGCCCGCCGCAGCTTCCAGTTCTCCAAGCGTTAAGACACCCGGTCACACCGGTGTCACGGAGAGGGCGGCTCCTGCGGGGGCCGCCCTTTTTGCGTTTCCGACGGCCTGGGACGGCCGTTGACACGATGGTGCAGTGCGATCACCTGAACAGCCGTGCCCGACTCGGGCGGCGTATGGGACTCTTTCAAGAAGCGAGACGGACGATGGCTGGCGACGGCGCAGGGAAGCCCACCGTGTTCATCGACGGCGAGGCCGGCACGACCGGTCTCGGCATCCGCGAGCGCCTGGAGCGCGACGGGCGGGTCGCCCTGCGCAGCATCGCGCCCGAGCACCGCAAGGATCCGGAGGCCAAGCGGGCGCTGCTCGCCGAGGTCGATCTCGTCGTGCTCTGCCTGCCCGACGCGGCCGCCAAGGAGACGGTGGCGCTGGCCGACAGCCTGCCGGGCGGCGGCCCCCGCATCCTCGACGCCAGCACGGCCCATCGGGTCGCCGAGGGCTGGACCTACGGCTTCCCGGAGATGACCCGGGCGCAGGGCGCCGCGATCGCCCGTGCCCGGCGGGTGGCCAATCCCGGCTGCTACCCGACCGGCGGCATCGCGCTCCTGCGCCCCCTGGTGGAGGGAGGCCTGATCCCGGCCGATCACCCGATCAGCGTCAACGCGGTCAGCGGCTACAGCGGCGGCGGCAAGAGCATGATCGAGGCCTACGAGCAGGGCACGGCGCCGCCGTTCCTGCTCTATGGCCTGGGCTTCGCCCACAAGCACGTGCCGGAGCTGCAGCTGTACAGCGCGCTTGCCCGGCGGCCGATCTTCCTGCCCTCCGTGGGCAATTTCCGGCAGGGCATGCTGGTGAGCGTGCCGCTCCACCTCGACGCGCTGCCGGGCAAGCCGACGGCCGCCGATCTGGAGGCGGCGCTGCGCGACTGGTACGCCGACCGGCCGCTGGTGCAGGTCGTGCCGGGCGCCGCCACGGGTGCGCATCTCGAGAAGATCGAGCCGGAGGATCTCAACGACACCGACCGGCTGGAGCTGCGGGTGTTCGGCTCGTCCGAGCACGGGCAGGCGGCGCTGGTGGCGCGCCTCGACAATCTCGGCAAGGGCGCCTCCGGGGCGGCGGTGCAGAACATCGGCCTGATGCTCGGCCTCGACGGCTGAGAGTCTGTTCGACCCGCGATACCGGGCTTCCAAAGGGCTTCGCCCTTTGGCCGGTGCTCAAGGCGGTGCCCCGGGATACTGGGCTCCGAGATGTTCACCAGGGCTCTGCCCTGGACCCGCGATCGGTCTCGACCTTTAGAACCCCTGCCGCGCCCGTGACCTTCGGAAGGCCACGGGCGTGTTTACCGCGTCCCGGTGATCCGATAGGGCGGGTGCTCGACGACGGCGCGCGGTCAATGTGCCCGCACGCGCCTGCGCCTGACCCGCCCTGAGACAAGCACGCCGCGTCGGTCGGTCGGGATCCACGCAGGGGGTCGGGAAGGCCGAGGGAGCGGCTTGGTGAGATTGATCGCGTGACGCGGCTGAAGGCTCTGTCCCCCCGCATTCCGGTGTCCCGCTGGGTGCGGGCGCGCGGCGCGCCGCTGCTGGCCCGCCTGACCGGCCCCGCCCTGCCGCCGGCCCACGACCTCGCCAGCGCCGAGGCGCAACTCGCCGCCCTCGGCCCCCACCTCGACACCGCCTTCTACGCCACGTGGTACGGCATCACCGCCGATCCCGTCCGCGACTTCCTCGTCCACGGATGGCGCGCGGGCCGCGACCCCCGCCCCGACTTCTC
>NZ_JBBXMX010000008.1:0-267559 GCF_038442355.1 Methylobacterium guangdongense | reverse complement strand
CGCTCAGCCAGTCGCTGTCGGAGGCAGCCGTGTCCGGGATGAAGCCGCCGCCCGCGAGGTGATGCAGGTCGCTCCAGTCGGCGTTGACCGAGAACCGCACCTCGGAGGACGAGCGGACCAGAGCGTCCAGGTAGTGCCCGCTGTCGCGCAACGCCTGCTCGGCGCGGACACGCTCTGTGATGTCGCGCGAGATACCGATCAGCTTGAGCGGTCCCGCCGCTACCGGTCGGAATGGCGCGAAGCTCGCTTCCCACCACCGTGGCTCGCCCTTGGCCGTGGGGCAGAACCCTTCCGCCCGCGCGATCTCGCCGTCGGCAGCCTTGCGGATGGCCGCTCGGATCTTATCGCGCTCCTGCTCCGGCCAAAGGTCCGCGAAGTTCAGCCCGATCACGTCGTCGGCCGTGTCGAGCTGGTTCAGCTCGACACCGCGGGCGTTCATGAATTCCAGGCGTCCTTCGGCCGACAAGACCTTCACGCAGTCCGGGCTGGCGGCGAGGATGCCCTTGAGTACGGCTTCGCTATAGGTCGCGTCCGCCCCCTCGGGCCCGCTGTGTCGAGCCGCCAGGACCGCGATCTCAGACATCGGTCGTGCTCGATCGAGGACCGCGTGCCTTGGGGTATGTCGTCGCCTCAAACCGTTCGAGGGCGCGCAGGCTCGCCCGGACGACCTCGCTGGCACTGCCGTAGCGCCCGGTAGCGAGGCGCTCCTTGATGAACGCCTTCAGCTCCGGGGTGATCGAGACGGTGATGGTTTCGCGCAGGGCCATATCGGACGGTACCACGCTCCCAAACTGTCTTACACTGACAAAGGCGACATCAGGTCGAGCTTCTCCGGGCGGGAGCGCCGTCGGGCTCGGACGTCCGGCGCAATCGGATGTGGCACGTCAGCTTCGGGACGAAACATCAAAGTCTGATTGCCACCCCGAGCCGAAGTTGCTGGAGGGCTGACGAACGACCGCTTTCGGGAAGCGCCAACGGCATCTTGGGCGGCTGGGTTGGGTCGTTAGGAGGCCGTCTGCTTTTCCGGCCAACCGTCTCCGAAGCGGCCGTTCCGCTTGCGGCCAGCTCCCGTCGCGTTGATGGGCGCCGCTGAGCGGCGGGGTTGGGTGGGTTTCAGGCAGCCCGCTTTCGGGCGATAATGCGAGAAGGCAGACATCGGATCTTGGGTTGACAAACATCACGATGCACGAGGCGTTGCGCTCGCTTCTCGATTTGCAGGACGAGATGGGACGCCCTCCCAAACCGGTGACCCCGAAGGATATCGAGGACTTCGAACTGTCCGAGAACGTGCACATGCCGGAAGACCTCAAGGCATTCTGGCTCACCTACGGGGCGCGTCAACTCAGCAGCAAATCGATCTTCTGCTTCAAAGCGAAAACCACCTTTCCGAACGGAAAGAAGAAGAGGATCGACGTCGGTGCGATCGGTGGTCCACATGCGCTCGCGGAAACACGGCAGCGGTATCTCGACCCGCTCTACGGCAACTCCGGACCACGTCTCCCCGAGGCACTTTACCCGCTGACGTTCGACGACGGCTATGGTCATTGCCTGATTGATCTCACGCCCGAACATCATGGGCGCATTCTTTATATCGTCATCAAGGGCAAGACTTTCGGAGCGCGGGGTTACGATTGGAATTCCATCGGCGTCGTGGAGAACAGCTTCGCCAATTTCCTGGCCAGCTTGACACCCGACTACCTTTGATCTCGACGCTCATGGCATTAAAGAGGTATCGTCCGCTTTCGGAAAGCTGACGCGCTGTTTGAGGCGTCCGATTTGGGTCGCTGTCGGAATGGCTGCTCGGGGTGGATTTTTGCCAGTCTGCTTCCAAGTGGCAAACCCGAAGAAGCGGGCGTTTGTGGAGTAGCAGTAATTATAAGCTTCACGCGCATTCTTGTCGTCTCGCAACGCGGGCTTGCTACATCATCAAGTGGTTATCAGGCGTTGGATAAGCGCTTCGGTCTGAGAGTACGCACCTTCACCAAAATGCGAATAGACAATTCTGCCCCGTTTATCGACGACATACTCGGCAGGCCAGTACCGATTGCCCCATGCGTTCCAAGTGGCCGAAGCATTGTCAATTGCGATGGGAAAGGTCAGGCCGAAGCGTTGCACCGCACTCTCTAAAGCCGGTCGCGACTTCTCAGCCGGCAATTCCGGAGTATGGACACCGACCACGGTAAATCCTCGTCCCCGATAACGCGAGTGCCATGCGCGAATATAAGGCATGGCCGCAATGCAGTTGGAACAAGCACGTGCAAAAAAATTTACTAGCACCACTTGTTCGCGCAAGCCCCGCATAGTCAGCGCGTTGCTGTTAAGCCATCCGTCAATTCCAACAAATTCTGGAGCGAGAGGCGCAGCTTGAGCCTTCGCTACAAGAACATTCGACACCAGAGCGGCGCTACCCGTGCTCAAAAGAATGCGCCGGCTTATCGCGGAATGAGGATCATTCATGTTGCCTCCCGACAATTGGCCAACGGGCGCAGCATCACTACCGCGAGTTGACGCACCGAGAGTGTTCGCTCCGCAAGCGCTGGCGGTTACTCGTGCCCAAGCGCGGGTTGCATAGGTGCGACCGATACTCTTGACGGGCGGCTTATTACCATCCGAGGCAACTGTCGCTGAGCATTGTGCGATCCGTAATCGCGAAAACGATGCAGAGCGCCGAGATGTAACCAGACCGCGTGCTGGCCGAAGTACAGCACGCTCGCTTCGAGCCGTTACACGCATAGGACGCAATACATGAGCCTCATCACTCGCGTCGCCTCCGCCCTCGTCGTGTCGTCAGCCATCGCTGCGACCCCCGCCCTTGCTGTCGACCCCATGGCGAAGGACAGCATGCACAAGGACAGCATGCACAAGGACAGCATGCACAAGGACAGCATGGCCAAGGACAGCTTGCACAAGGACAGCATGGCGAAGGACGGAGCAAAGAAGTAATCCTCGCTCCTAATCGAGAGGTCGTGCGTGGCCGCTCCCGCTCTCTCCACCCCTGGTCGAGGACCGGCCGCAGCGCCGGGAGCGGGAGCCATCCATCCCATCTGCTTTAGGGCGAAAGGCCAGGGTCCGCTTGCCACCCCCAAGCCGAAGTTGCCGGTCTACCAATGAATGACCGCTTCCGAGGAGCGCTGATGGCGGTCCAGGCGACCGAGTTGGGTCGGTAGCAGGCCGTCCGCTTTTCCCGCGGACTTTCTACGAAGCAGACCGGCAGCTTTCGGCCAGACCCCATCACACCGGATCGCTAACGCGCGCAGAACCGGACGTTCGGCTTGGTGCCCATCACAGCCATTCAGTTGGCCCAAGCGAGATCCAGTAAGCAGACGATGATCGCGTCGGGCGTACTGTCTGCATTCCGACAGCCCGAGCGATTCAACGCGATCCTGCTCGGTTTCCTGCGGCGCCATCCCGTCCCGGGATGACAAGCTGCATCATGGGGACGGGTTCGCGGTTTGGAGAGGCACCCACCGTGAACGACCTGCGCAACAGAGAAGCTGTTCCTGGCTAACTCCGTGAGTCTTCCGCGGAAGGCCATAGAGGCCGTGGGGGCGAGGCTGTTCTACCTCCCGCCCAACAGCCGGACTTCAATTCGATCGAGCAGATCTTCGCTAAGTTGAAGGTCCTGCTCCGAACTGCGGTGGCCCGGACTATCCCCGACCTGTGGCACACCATCCAGCAGGCCTTCACTCGGTTCACGGTCGACGAGTGCAGCAACTGCATCGCTGCCGCCGGGCACGATACCAACTTGGCGTCGCCATGTGAGCGGGCATGGCTCTAGCTGTGACCTTTGCCATAATGCTTAGCGAGAAAAACGGGACGCGGCGCTAAGCTCCTAAGCGTTGAACGCTTTCAGAGGTGTTGCCGCACAGCAACTCGACTTAACGTTCCGATACGTCTGTGAACGTGCGTTGCACGATTCGACCAGTAGCCGTCGCGTCAGATCTGGAATCATATGGCCTCTCAATCCCATTCTACGTATGAGCGCATGCTAGTCATTCACCGCTTCAGGCTGATCCCTGCCAAAAATCTCGCTTACGCAAGGCAAAATGGTCATGATGAAGATATTCCTCTGAGGCGGGCGGAAGGATTAATAGTTTGGGATAAAGCGGAATGGCTCGAATCTGGCGATCAATTAAACCTAACCGATTTCCTTTTCAGAATGGGGCGACTTACGACCCTAAAATTAAAATCCAAATTGAACCTGTTACATGCAACTTATCCGATGAACCGATCTGGAATTTCGCACCATTAACAAAGGATGCAAGAAAATTCATACCCTACAATGTCATCAAATCAGTCCATATGTTCAATTACAACGAAGATAATCCATTTGCGCTGCTGCTTACAGTCACGCCGCCGCGAGCTTGGGCCTTCGCAATCAGGTCAAGATTGGTATCTAGGCGCCCAGAGCATGTAATATTAGCGAACGATGATCGTTGTATCCTGCTCACAACTGAACGCATTTGGCTGCATCGAGCTAGTCAAATCCTCGGCGTAGCTGGCGACATCTTAGTGGGGACTATGACGCCTCCAAAATCCTCGCGCCGACCGATCGTTGGATGCAGGTCTGACATCGAAAAGCTTGGCGACTTGATGCGCTAACCTCAACCTCCTTGCTGTTGACCACACACGAAAACTAGTCCGCCAGCCCTCGCGACCACACCTCGTCTGAAGCTCTCACGGCTTTACCGAAACCGCGACTGCGGCCCGCCCTCCGAGAGGGAGGCGCATGTCAAGTACACGGTAATTACCGTCTGACCAGTAGCTCAGTCATAATTGATCGGGCCGCGGATAGGCCATCCGGATCTTGCCGGCCCTGGGACCGAATCGTGGCCGTCGATTCGCGCGCCGGGCGGGCTGGATCCGGGCTCGGCATGCCCCCGACATGGGCCTCCCCCTAGGGGAAGCGGCCTCGGTAGTTCTCCGTGTCGGTGCCCGTTTGGAGATTGCTGGGTCCGGGGCTAGCCTCATGGCTCGACGCGCGGAGTGGTGCCCGCGCCTAACCCACAGCGACGGAAGATGGCGCCCCGAACCCCTGTCTCCCCGAAAGCCATCCCCAACGTGGGTGCAGGCAGCCTGCAGGGCGAGGCCGTGGCTGTGCGGCGTCCCGTCGTCCCCGCGTTCCTGCTAGCCACGCGGGATGGTAGCAAGCCGCGCAACGCCAAGCACAGCCTTCTGCCGCGCGACGTGATGGAGATGCTTGAGCACATCCGGATCCTCCATCCCAACGGCTCGGACGGATACATCGTCCTATCCTCGAAGTGGCATGGCACCTACCGCCAATTCCCCCTGATCCACGCGCGCGGCGAGATCCCGTACGACATCCTGAGGGACGCGCAGTTCGTCAGCATGAATAGGTTCTCCTGGAGCCGGAAGGGGGATGCCCTGTGCTCAGTCGGGCACGCGTGGTTGGAGTTCGACCCCTACGCCGAGGACAAGAACTGCAATCCGCTTCCTTACCGCGACATGCCCTTGGAGGACCTGCAGGTCCTGCTCACAGCAGCGATCACCGCTGCCGGCGTCCCGGCTCCGAGTTACTGGACGCGGAGCGGCCGCGGGCTCCACGCGGCCTGGGTTTGCGAGGCCCTGCCGGGCGAGGCCGCCGGCAAGGTGCAGAAGGTAATGGACGCGCTCTACGGCCCGACCCTGACCGATGACGGCAGCGTCCCGGCGAGGCGGTACGACGACCCCGACCGCGACGCCCAGGAGAACCGGCTCGTCGGGATGTGGAGGGCCTTCCGCGACGCCGGCCTGGACCGCGGCACGCAGGATGCCAGCCGCGTGCTCCGGATCTGGGGCAGCTACAATCAGGCGTCCAACTCGTACTGCGAACGGCTCTGGCCGGACTGCATCGATGACATCAAGAGGTGCCGCTTCGACGACCTCGCCGACTCGGTGCTGCCGATCACGACCGTCGAGCTGCGCAGGCGCCTCGTCGAGAGGGCCCCGTGGAAGGCCCAGAACCCTCGGACCAGGCAGCAGCGGAACGCCGGCCGCGCCCGGCAGTACGCCGGTACCGCCGGGGTGCGGGATCGGATGCTCGCCGACCTGATGCGCCTCCACGAGCACCGCGGCGGCATCGCGAAGGGGCATCGCCATTGCTGGCTGTTCCTCGTCGCGAACTGCCACGCGCATGTCCATGGCGGCAACCCCGAGACCTGGGCGGCGCTGTACGCCCACATGGCCGGGCTGACGGTCCATGACGCCTTGGACTGCCTGCAGAGCCTCGGCCGGAGGATGCGGCGGCACGAGGCCGGCGAGACGTCCGAGTACAAGGACGAAGTCTGGAACGTGTTGTTCCACCACCGCGGGTCCAAGATGGCCGACTTGCTCGGCGTCACGGAGGAAGAGGCGGACGCCGCGGGCATCAACCTCGTCCGCCCCGGCCGCGCCAGGGCGATACCGCCGCGCGAGCGACAGGCGGCCAAGCGCGTCCGTGACGGCGCCATCACCCGCGCCGACCGGGCCGATGCCAAGCTCCAGGCGGGCCGGCAGGGTGTCGCCATCCGGTCCGAGGGCGGGACGGCGGACGCGGCGATCGACGCCATCCGGGCTGCAACGGGACGTGGCCGGACGTGGGCCATCGAGGCCATGAAGCTAGCGTCGGCTGCCCCGGCCGAGACCCTCGCCGAACCGGTCGCCATGGAGCCCGGCCCGGTCGAGCCGGTCGAGATCGTCATCGAGCCGTCCGATGTCCGCGAGTCCGAGTATCTGGGGGTTCGGTTTCCGTCACGCTTTATCGGGGGCTCCGCCCCGGCCCCTGCCCCCCCGGCTTCCCCCGCGGTCTCGCCGACACCCTATGCCGAGCCCCGGGTGAGGCGGATATCCGACATCTCGGTCATGATCGAGGTCGCCCCGGAGGTCGGCTACATCGTCATCGACGATCCCAAGGACCGATTCTACGGTCGAATCGTCTTCACCTTGACCCACGAGTGGACGAGCCTCCCGGAGCACCTGGAGCCGCTCGCCGTTCCTCCGCCCCGCCCCGTCCGGCAGCCCCGCCCCGTCCGGGCCTTCACCCGGCGCCGCGCAGCCGATGCGTCCCGCTCCTCGGCTGCGCGGCGCCCCATGACCCCGCAGGAAATCGCCGCCTCCGCCGAGGACTACCGCCGGGCGTCCGGTCGCTGAACGCCCTTGTGGCGGGCATGGCGGTCCGCTAGAATCCCTTCACCGGCCGTCGCTGGTTGGGACGTGCACCACACGTGTGAGGCCCCTGCGGACTACCGCGGGGGCCTTCGTGTTTCTGGGCCCCCGCCTCCCGTCCTTTGATCCTTGCATGACGGCATCCGATGCTGCGCGCGTTGCAACGCCGTCGGACCCCGCCATGGCCAAGACCCGGAAGAAGCTCCGCACCCCTATCGCACAGGCCATCTACGAGGCACGCCTGGAGCGCGGCCGCGAGCGCAACAGGCGGTGGCGTGAGGCCCGCGCATCCCGGCTCGCAACCTTGGAAGCCGAGGCCGACGTCGCCGCGGTGGACGCCGCCGTGGTCGCGACGCTCGTCCGGCTGCACATCGAGGCCCGCGAGGCCACCGGCCGCCGGGATCCCGCCCTGCCCCTCGTCGACGTCGTCCGTCGGGCCCGGGAGCGGCTGCAGGAGGCCGGCATGGATCCCGTCTCGGCCCGCGAGGCCGTCCGCGAGCGGCTGCGCCTCGGCGCCCCGCCGGATCCCGCCGCGTCCGTCGCCGAGGCCGCCTGAGCCATCCCGGCCTTGTTCCCTCCGGGGGGCGGCGTAGACTCACGCGGCGGCCGTCGAGGACCTCCTCCGGCCGCGCCCATCCCCGGAGCCGCCCCGTGTCCCTGTCCGTCCGGTTCGACGTCGCCAAGGCCGTCCGCGAGGCCCAGGAAGCGTTCGAAGCGTTCGGCGTCGACCGCTCCCCAGGGCGCTGCAGTTCGCCCTGACGGGCACGGTGATGGACGGCGTGAACCGGTGGCGCCGGGCCGTCGACACGACCTTCGACCACCCCAATAAGGCCACGAGGGACGCCTTCCGCTACACCGTGGACCGTGACCTGCTGAACAAGGTCACGACGGTGGGCGAGGCCTCGGCCGCGGTGTTCGTGCTGCCGCTGCAGTCCATCTGGATGAAGTACACCCTCGGCGACGGCGACTAGGTCCGGCTGCCCGGCGACGTCGGCGTGGAGGGCTACTTCGCGGACCAGACGACGCTGAAGATCGCGAACCCGCAGCAGATCTCCTACACCGGTCTCGGCCGCCCCGGACCCGGCCGCAAGCTCCCCTCCCAGGACGCCAAGAACATCGCCCGCATGGCCGCCCGGGGCTACCAGCGCAACACCGGCACGCCGGGCATCACGGCGGGCAGCGACCTTTAGGGGGTGTTCACGGTCAAGCCGGGGGACAAGGCTCTCAACGGCTGGACCGACCAGCCGGGCATCTGGGCGCGCCCGCCCCGCGTCGTGGCGAGCGTCGGCCGCAAGCGGATCTCCCGGGCCGTGAAAGCGGGCAGGATGGCCGCCCCGACGACGGAGTTCACCCGGCGCGACGGCACCGAGGTCACGGTCCCCAAGGTCGTGAACAACGACGTGCCCCGGCTTCTCTTCCTGTCGGCACCTCGCGCCAAGATGAAGCCGGTGGCCACGAAGTCGTGGCAGCGGGCGATGCAGGAGGCCGCCGAGACGATGCCGGACCGGCTCGCCAGGGAGCTCACGGATCGCCTGGAACACATGGCCCGCAAGGGACGGTAGGGGCCCCGATTGAGGC
The DNA here is from genome assembly GCF_038442355.1 of Methylobacterium guangdongense. NCBI lineage: Bacteria > Pseudomonadati > Pseudomonadota > Alphaproteobacteria > Hyphomicrobiales > Methylobacteriaceae > Methylobacterium > Methylobacterium guangdongense. The sequence continues at coordinate 258,838 of NZ_JBBXMX010000008.1, read as the reverse complement.
CCCTCGTCCAGGCATTCCACAGAAAACCTGGACGGTCTCGTAAGCATCTCGGATATGTACTATGTACATGCCGGGGCTTGCGCACATGCGCATGTGTTATTCCGGCAACGCGCCATGCTGTTCCGACACACATGTAGCCATCCGATACGCGGACTTCCTAGGAGCCGTCGTGTCAACTCTGGAATCGATGCATCCGATGCCGCTGTTCCAGGCGTGCGAGCCTGCTAGCTTCTTCGCACGCCGCGGACGACGAGGATTCGCGGCACCGAGGATCCCGGCCCAGCCATGGACCACACCGCCGTCATCGCCCGCCTGCTTAGCCACGTCGCGGCGGCCGGTGGCATCCGGGCTTTCGCGCGCAAGGCGGCCCTGAGCGAGGTCCACGTCCGGGACTGCATCACGGGGCGCAAGCGGCCGGGCCCGAGCGTGATGTCCGCGATCGGGGTCGAGCGACGCGTGACCTACGTCGTCGTGGGCGTCGATGCGTAGCTCGCTTCCCCCGCACCCGTGGTTCGACGGCCGGACCCTGCCCCAGCTGCAGGCCGAGCTCGCGGTCTGGGAGGGCGACCGCGATCCCTACTGAGAGGACCCGGTGTGGGCCCGGGCGGTCGAGGACCGCATCGTGGAGATCGAGGACCGCATCGCGGCCCGGCTTGAGGCCCTCGGCAACGTCGCCGAGCCCGAGCCGGCGTGGAGCCTCTCGTGGTGATCCCGGCCGGCCTCGCTCTGCTCCTCATCGTCACCGTGCCGTGGGGCACGCTGCTCGTCGGCGCCGTCTCGCTGGCCCTGATGCTGACGCACCGCCCTCAGGATGGCCGTCCGTGACCGATCTTGGCTTCTACCTCTCCGTCTGGACCGTCGCCTCGATCCCGGCCGGCATCGCCATCGGCAAGGGCATCGCCTGGAGCAAGCGCCGGCATGGCTGACGCCGCTCTCTCGCTCATCCTGTGGGGATCCGGCGTGATCCTCGTCCTCGCCGTCGCCGCGGTCGGCGCGCTGGCCGAGGCCGAGCGTCCCCGGCGCAGCAGCCGCATCGCCGACATCCTCCGCAAGCCCGAGACCACTAGGAAGGACCTGCCGTGACCACCAAGACCGCCCACGAGATCTTCGTAGAATCCGGACTGCGCGCCGACCTGCGCTTCTGGGAGGAGACCATCCGTAACATCCGCTCCAAGCCGCCGGAGGGCGTCCCGGCCAAGTTCGTCGCCCTCGACCTCGCAGGCTTCGTCAAGCGCCGGGACGAGCTGCGCGACCAGCTCGGCATCCCGGCCTCCGAGCGGACCGACTAGGGGCCTCAATCGGGGCCCCTCAACCAGGAGCGATCCATGACACGGGCACAGGAACGCCTCGCCACCAGGCAGGCAGCCACGGCGAGGCAGGAGCTCGACGGCTACGAGCGGGACCTCGCCGCGTGGCAGCCGACCCCGCCCGAGGGGATCTTGCCGTGGGCGCACCTCGCCTACCGGCATGGCCTGCTCGCCGCGCGGGACGACCTGCGCGCCGAGCTCGGGATGGCACCGGCTGTCACCGCAAACACCACCGTCATCCCTGAAGCACGAGGTTGAGATGCACCCCGCTCGCACGATCCCGTACGCCGACCTCGTCGCTGGCCTGGAGGCTGCGCGCGGACGCGGCCTCGTCAGCCGCAAGACGTGCCCCGACACCGGGTTGCACATCTACTGCTACACCCAGCGCTGCGTCTACGACGACGCCTGGGACGCGTTCTCGCTGGTGGCGCGAGGCCTCGTCCTCGACCCGGTGGCGCAGGCCGTCGTGGCCACGCCATTCCCGAAGTTCTTCAACCTCGGCGAGCGCCGTGGCGTGGCGCCGGACCTGCCCTTCGAGGCCTTCGACAAGCTCGACGGCAGCCTGATCATCGTCTTCCACCATGCCGGCCGCTGGCGCACGGCGACCAAGGGCGCCTTCGTTTCGACGCAGGCGGCATGGGCGCGCAGGCCCGGCTCGATGCGCGCGACACCTCGGCCCTGATGCCCGGCACGACATACCTGTTCGAGGCGATCTACCCAGAGAACGTCATCGTCATCCGCTACACCACGACCGGGCTGGTCTTGCTGGGCGCCTACGACGACACCGGCCGGGAGATCGACTGGTCCGAGCTGCTGAAGGTCGGCGAGGCCACGGGATTCACCGTCTCGTGGAGGCACCCGTTCCAGTCGATCTCGGAGCTCGTCCGCATCGCCGGCGACATGCCCAGCACCCTGGAGGGCTTCGTCGTCCGGTTCAGCGACGGCACCCGGCTGAAGATCAAGGGGGCCGAGTACAAGCGCATCCACGCGTTGATCTCGCGCTGCACCCCGCTCGCCGTGTGGGACGTGATGAACGCCGGGCTGCCGCTCGACGACATGCGCCGCGACCTGCCCGAGGAGTTCTGGGAGGACTTCGACGCGATCGTCGCGATACTCAAGGCCCGTGCCTTGGCGCTGGCCTCCCGGATCCAGGCAGCGGCCAAGGCCGTCCAGCACCTCTCCGACCGTGACCTCGGCCGATCTCTCGGGTTCCAGCCCGACGACGTGCGGCCGTTCCTGTTCGCCTACCGCAAGGCCGGAGGGAGGCTGGAAGGCAAGGTCTACACGTCCCTGATGCGGGCCATCAGGCCGAACGGGAACGTCCTCGACGGCTACGTGCCGTCCTACGCCATGGGCCGCCTGATGGATGAGGCTGCCTGACACCCTATCCAACGCCGCAATCCAAGGGGCAGACCATGCCGAGATTCCCCGTGACGCAGGTCCGCAACGGCGTCCCCACGACAACATTCACGACGCCCTATTGGCGCAGCCTCGGCGCGTCGACGCCGATGGGCGACCCGACAAGCCCGACGTATTTCGAGGGCAACCGCGGCCGGGGATCGGTCGCGGCCGGCTTCTGCAGGATGCGCACCGCCGCCCTCAAGCGGATGCAGGCGATGCGGTACACGAAGACCTTCGACTGGCTGGATGCGCGGGATGTGTCGCTGGCGGACGAGGTCAGGTTCCTCGTGCGCAACGGCGACGCCACTCTCGCCGTGCAGGCCCACGTGACCGAACTCGTCCGGCGCGTCGAGGGCGGGGGCGTCGCGAGCGTCGACGTGACGATCGGCGTCTGCGTCGGCACCGGGACTTCTGCCAAGACGCCCGTCGTCGACGGGGCCTACGCCCAGTCCGGCTACGTCTCGCCCGCCTACACGGCCGCGAACCGGGGCGAGTACATCTCCGCGGACGGGACCGGCCCGGCCACGTTCGGCGGCGCGGGGGAGCGGGAAATCGAATATGCGCTGACCGCGACGCCGCTCCTGGAGCCTGTCCAGGCGCGCCAGCTCAACAACCCCAACTACGCGGTCCTGTCCGTGCAGCTGACCAACCAGGCCGACGACCAGATAGCCCTCGCCGATTCCATGATCGGCCGCGGCCAGTCCTCGGACACCGTCGCGCAGGACTACCGTACACGCTCCCGGCGAACCTCTCGGGATCGGTCATCTCGCTCCTGCAGGGGCCCGCCAACGCGCTGTCGCTCCCCATCCAGCAGCTCCGGCCGAATCCGCCGCAATCGGGGCAGCCCCCGTCCTACCTCGTCGTCGGGCAGGGCACGCTCAACTGGGCCGCCAACGCGACGATGGGCACGGCGACGACGCCGGCGTTCGCCATGCAGGCCGATGACGCCCTCGTCGTGAAGGGACCCTCGCAGTTCGACGCCCAGGCGTCCGACCTCCGCTCGGCCATCCTGGGGAACCTATGACATGACCGAGCCCGTCCTCTGGGCCGACCTCCAGGTCCCCGGCCAGCCGCCCGTCCCGCTCACGACAGACCAGTGGGACGACAACATCGCCGGGCTTGCCGCCCGTGTGGCCGCCCTGGAGGCGCTGCGCGACACGGTCCCGAACCTCGGCGACATCGCCGTCGCGTCGGGCGGGCAGGCCGTCTCCGTTCCGCTCACGGACGGCACCGGCGCCGGCCCCCACAACCTCCCGCTCAACGAGTTCAACCCGGCAGGCGCCTGGGCGGCCGGGGCGACCTACGCCCGGGGCGACCTCGTCACGGTCGGGGAGATCTCGGCCGTGGCGACCGCTCCGCACGTCGCCTCGACTTACGCGGCGGACCTGAAGGCGGGCCTGTGGGTGCAGGACACCGCGGCCGCGGACTGGATGACCGAGCGGGGCGTGTACGACCCGACCGTCCCGTACTCAGTCGGGGGACGCCGTGCTCTACTCGCCCGACTCGGGCATGCGCTGGCAGCTGTGGCGGGCGTCGGCGAGCGACGACCCGGCCAGGGTGATCCCGGTCGGCTCCGCCCCTGGGACGGACGACGCGACGGGCGCCCCGTACTGGAGCGAGGAGACCGTCGCCCTGCGCTCGCGTCAACTCTCGATGCGGACGGCGCCGGGCGGCTTCGCGCCGCCTGACACGGCAGCCGGAGGGCGGGTCGCGTCCAGGCGCCTCGGCGCGCCCATGTCGATCCCACCTGCATGGGCCGGTTCCGGGGGCACCATCCAACCGCGGAACACCTCCTCGGCCGCCGTCGTCCTCGCCCTGCGCGTCAATGGGACGACGGTCGCCACGCTGACGATCCCGCCCGGGCAGGACCACGCCGTCCTCATCGGGGCGGGGGCTGTCGTGCTCAGGCCTGGGGACCTGCTCGACCTCGTCAACGCGGGCCCGGCGATCAAGGCGACGGCGATCTCGCTCGGGATCGCCGGCATACACGTCTAGGCCCTCTTTTCGGAGGCGAGTGAAATTTGCCCCGACGAGTTGTCCTACCGTTACTGGTTCACTCTGCAACGAGGAAGTAGAACACCGAGAACCCTCATTGCAACACACGTCTTCCCCCCCGTTGCAACACACGTCTTTTCCACAGACGAGTAACGGCATCTTGCGGATCATCGACCAAGCTTTTCTGATTCAATACGGAACACCCCTGGGCTGCGCCCCGCGGAACGCACTGGGTCCCTGGTAACGAGGAACTCGTACCGGGGCTCTTCGAGAAAACCCGGATTTCCCAAGTCGTGAGAGTCGCTTGCAAGATTGAATACAAAATTACAGATGGGCCGACGTCGGGCGCACGTCGGCCCGCGGCCCGGCCAAAGATCCCTTAACCGTCGCCGTGGGAACCCCATTGACCGGGCAGACCGCCTCGATTCTCCTGGGCTCAGGTTCGAGGGGAGACGGCCATGAGCATGGGGACGGCGGCGGCGATCGAGGTCACCGGTACGATGGCCCGGGTCGGCAGCTCCATCGGCCTGGGCATCGCTATCGCGAAGGCCAATCACCGCATCCGCCGCGAGCAGGCCGTCGATTCGGTCTCGGAGCTGGCGATCCGCCTGCAGGAGGCCCGGCAGGCGCAGCGCGGCGCGCTCCGGAGGGCGGCCCAGGCCGAGGCGCGCTTCGGTGCCGCCCAGGTCGAGATCGCGGCCCTGCGGCAGGCCCTGGTGCAGGAGCGCCACATGACGACCGCCCTCCGGGAGGCCCTGGGCATCTAAGGCGCCGGGGACCGCCCAAAGAGAAGGGCCCGCCGGGATGACCGGCGGGCCCTTCTGCGTTCCTGGGCGATGGCTCAGCGGAATGCGGGGCGCGGCCCGCCGAGGTCGTGGCGCTCGTCCCATGACGGCTCCGCGATCGGGCGCGGCCCACGGGTCGCCATCGCCGCCACCTCGGCCTGCATCGCCTTGAAAGAGGTCCGCGCCTTCGAGGCCATCAGGGCGATCTCGACCGTGCGACGGGCATCCTCCGCCGACTTCTGCTGCACGAATCCGACGTAGGACGGCAGGAGGGGCGAGCCCTCGGCGGCCGTGGTGGCGGCGACGTGGCGCGTCAGCTCAGGCACCGGGATCTTGCAAGCGACGGCGAGCTCGCCCTTGGAGAGGCTGCGCAGCCAGTCCGCGACCGGCTCGGAGATGTGGCCGACGTGCTTGGCGAAGGTCTGCTCCCCGCCGTCGCGCAGCGCGACGGCGGCGTGCTGGATGAAGAGCCCGAAGGTCGGCGGCTTGAAGTTGAAGTCAGGGTCCGAGGCGTCGTCCTGCGCAACGGCGTCGTCGGCCACGCGGCGGGGGGTGAGCGCCGGCATCGGCAGGACGCTCCGGAGCAGCGCGCCCGGGACCTGGAGGCCGTAGCCGACGGCGGTGCCCAGGCCGCCCATGATGCGAGCGAGGATGGAGGCGAGGCGGGCGAAGAAGGACATGCGTGAACCCCTGTGCGATGGGGGTCCGATCCGTGTCGCCGGCCCCTCATCGGGATTCGAGCACTCGGCCCTGCAAGCCACAAAGCGCGCAGGCGCGCAGCTCAGGCCAAAGCCGCCACCTCGGCCCTGGTCGCCCTCCGCCAGTAGGCCTGCCTCGCGGTGCATCGCTCTGCAAAATATGCGGAATTCCCGACGCGGTGGACCCCGTTCTGGAGGTCGTGGCGGCCGACGAATCGGGTGAGCTGCATCGGCAGGCCGGCCGCGTCGGCGAGGCGGTCGTGCTCGCGCTGGGCGTCCCGATTGGCGATGCGGAGCGGGTCCGGGTCGAGGGCGTCCATGGCGTCGGCGTAGCTCAGAGGGGATAGGCCGTCCGGCGTGGCGAGGTAGATCTCGCCGTCGATCGGGAAGCGCGCCTTCGTCGTCGTGACCACGCTGCCGATCGGCACGTGCACCGCGATCTTCCAGCGCGTGCGGGCCTCGTCGATCCAGTGCTGCTCGCGGGCGTAGCGCTCGAATCCGCCGACGAGGCGGTCCTCCAGGTGCGTCCGGGTCCCCGCCCAGACGATGGCCGGCCTGATGTCGTCGCCGACCCGCACGATCACGCGCAGCGTTCCTACCATGCCCAAGCCTCCGCATGGAGTCCTGTTTCGGACTGCCTACGATTCAGCATTAACAGCGATACAGAAGGGCGTCTAATGAAAAATTTGACCCGTTTTGTGTAGCCAGGATTGATCCGAAAGTCCTTTTAGGGACTCCATATGCGACCGACCTCCGCCGGATTTCCCGACGAGGCGGAGGTGTGGAGGGTCAAGTGGCGTACATGATCGACGGGGAGTACAGGCCGCCGCGGGCGGTCCTGCGGAGGCTCCTGGAGGCCGGGGAGACGCATGCGTCGATTGCCCGGCTGCACGAGGTTCCGGAGCACTGCGTCCGGTACCGGTGCCGCAGGTTCGGGCTCGGCAAGCCCAGGGGGATGGCTCCCGGCCGGGACGCGCTCGCCATGGCCCTGGCGCACGCCGACATTCCGGTCCGCGAGATCGCCCGGGCGTTCGGCGTCAAGGCGAGCACCATCCACAGCGCGGCCCGCCGCATGGGCCTGCCGACCGACGAGCGGGGCCGCGAGGCCCTGCGGGAGTCCCGGCCGTGAGCCGCCCCCTGTCGGACGGCGACGTCCTCGCCTGCCTGTCGGCCGCGGTGCGGCTCGCCGCGGGGCAGCGTGCCTGGGCGGACCTGCACGGGCTCACGCAGAGCTACGTCAGCAAAGTCCTGCGCGGAGACCAAGCGCCGAGCCCGCGCGTGCTGGCCGCGCTCGGGCTGCAGGAGATGCCGCGGCGGTACGTCCCCATCGAGCGGGGGGCGGTCCGATGATGGCCGATCTCCGCGCCGCCCTGAAGGAGGGCATCTCCGCCGCGGCCGGCGAGCCGATCGACAGGCTGCTGTCGGCCGGCACGCTTACGCCCGCCGGGGTCGCCCTGCTCGACCCCGACAACCCGCAGCTGATCGCGGTCGTTTGGGTCGGGACGTGGGGCTGGGCGTACTTCGCGCTCGGCGTCCTCGCCTGGCTCGCCGGCGTCCGCACCGGCATCCGCTGGGGGGAGTAGCCATGCCGCAGGAATCCCTCATCCCCGAGCTCGACGAGCTCATCATCGTCGAACGCGTCGCCCCCGGCGAGGAGGCCATCGTCAGGGGCCTGCTCCGCCTGGCGGTGCCATGGGCGCCGGAGGGCGCGCACCTCCCCATCGTCGTCGTGACGGCCACCGAGCACGATGCTCTCGGCGACATCCGTGCCGAGGTCGTGCTGTTCGACGGCGGCCGCGCCACCCTTCAGATCTCGCTGCCGCTCGTGCTTGGGGGCCGCCCGCTCGTCCGGTGGCTCGACAGGGGGCGCCAGGCCCCGATCGGATTCGATCGCGCTCAAGGAGTCTGGCGGCGCTACCCGGAGCTCGCCCTCGCGACCGGCGACGCCCGCCGTGCCCTCGATCGGCTCGACGTCGTTGAGGCTGAGTATCTGCTTAGGGCCGAGAGACGGCGCGAGGCCGCCCTGCGCGGCGCCGAGACCCGGCGTCTCAACCGCCTGGCCAGGGAGGAGGCGGAGCGCCGGGGCGGACCCTGAGCGCATGGTGGACAAAAATGTTCACCGAACCCTTGCCTCCGTTTTAGTGAACTATAATGTTCACTGAGAGAGCAGAACGCTTCTCGCGGAGGCCACGATGACCAAGCCCACCCCCACCCCCGAGACCGAGCAGACCGCACTGGAGGCCATGCTCGATGCCCTCGTGGTGATCGTCACCGCCGAGGCCGCCGAGCTCGCTGAGCTGCCCGAGCCGGCCGTTGTCATCCCCTTCCCCACGGTCCTCTGAACCGGAGATCGCGACATGTCGTACACGCTCCTCACCCCCAAGGCCCGGGACACCGCTCTCTGCTGTGCGCGCGGCTACTACCAGGAAGGCCTCATCTGGGGTCAGAAGTCCTGGGCCGGTTCCGACCTCAAGGGTGCCGCGGCCCGCAGCGGCGGCAGCTACGCCGCGAGCCGGGAAGCCCTCGTCGCCCGCCTCCAGTCCGCCGCCCTCTACGTCGAGCGCACGAAGGGGCCCCGGGGCATCACGCTCATGGTCATCATGACCGCCGGGGAGCGGAAGCGCGCCAAGGACCGTCCCGCCGCCGAGGTCGCGTCGGGGATCATCGAGCGCGCCGAGAAGGCCCGTGAGCGGGCCGCCGTGAAGGCCGCCCGCGAAAAGGCACGCGCCGCCCGCCAGCTCGCCGAGGACCTCCCCACGCTGGACATGCTCGCCCACGCCCGCTGACCCGCCGGGGCAATGCGCCCCGGCCCTTCGCCGGACGCCTCAAGGGGCGTCCCGGCCGAGGGCCGGCCACGGCAACGACCTCGAAAGGGGATCCACCAACAGAAGGAACACGCTCGTGACGGCCATCCCGCTCTCCATGCTCCGCCCGGGGCACCACCCCGAAGCCCCGCCCGGCGTGGCCAACGTCCGCCAGATCGGCCGCGACGCCGGCCTCGACGCGCTGGCCGCGTCCATCGGGGCGCTGGGCCTGCTCCAGCCCCTCGTCGTCGTCGCCGGGCCCGGCGGCTACCGCTACGTCGTCGACGGCAACCGCCGCCTCGCCGCGATCCAGGCCCTGGTCGAGAAGGGCACGCTCCCGCCCGACACGGAGACGGACGTCGTCGAGCGGCAGGCCGCCGACGCCCGCGAAGCCGGGCTCGCCGCCAACATCACCCAGGAGGCGATGCACGAGGCCGACAAGGTCCAGGCCTTCGCGCAGCTGGCAGCCTCGGGCGCCAAGCCGAAGGAGATCGCGGGCCACTTCGGCGTCTCGGTCCCCCACGTGAAGAAGCTGCTGGCGCTCGGCGGCGTCGCGCCGGTGATCCTCGACGCCTGGCGGACCGGCAAGAACGGCGTCGGCATCCACGAGGTCCAGGCCTTCACGCTGGCCCCGTCGATCGAGGTCCAGGAGCGGGTCTTCGAGAAGCTGGCCAAGGGCGGCAGCATCTACACCTACGCGATCCGGGAGGAGCTCGGCGCCGGCAACAGCACGGCCGCCCTACTCAAGCGCGTGGGCCTGGATGCCTACAAGGCCGCCGGCGGCAAGGTCATCGCGGACCTGTTCGGCGACACCACCGCCGTCTCCGACCGGGAGCTCCTGCAGCGCCTCTCGGACGAGCGCCTGCTCGCCCGCCGGGACGAGCTGCGCGCCGACGGGTGGGGCTGGGCGGAGATCTACTCCGACCTGCCGCCGGAGTCTCGCTACTCCTGGCCCACCCTCCGCGAGGTCAGGCGCGAGCCCACCGAGGCAGAGGCTGCCCGCATGCGCGAGATCGAGGCGCTGTTGGACGCCGAGGACGACGGTGCGATGTCGGACGCGGAGATCGACGCTGCGCAGGAGGAGCACCGCACGATCGAGAAGGCACTCGTCGTCGAGCTCGGGCCCGAGGACAAGGCGCGGTCGGGGTGCATCTTGGACTAGGGATGGAAGGGCGAGATCGAGGTGCGCGAGTATGTCGTGCGCCCGGGCGAGGCGAAGCCGCCCGCACCGGCCGCCGAGGCGGATGCCCCGGCCCAGCCCGAGGCCAAGGGGCTGTCCTCGGCGCTCATCGATCGGCTCTCGGTCCAGATGACTGAGGCTGTCGGTGACGCCTTCGCGGTGTCCCCTTGGACCGCGATCGCCGCCCTGCTCGCCGGCATGACGTGCAAGAACCCGTGGCAGTCCCCGGTCCGGATCCGCAACGAGGGCATCGGGGCGGCCGAGTCCGCCGCCCGGAACAACGAGTCGTTCGAGGCCCTGTTCGCCCGCTTCGTCGCGATGCCCATGCCCGACCTGCTGTCAGCGGCGGGGAAGATCCTGGCAGGCAGCCTGGATCTCCGGACCCGGACGCCGGGCTCGGGCGCCACCGCGGGGTGTCCCGCGGACAGCCGGGCCATCCAGCTGCTCACCGGGGCCATCGAGGCCGATGTGCTCGCGGCGCGGGTGCAGGAGCGATTCGACGCCGCCGCCTTCTTCGGCTCGGCCCCCAAGACCGTCTCCATCGCGGCGATTGAGGAGGCCTGCGGGGCCGAGGCGGCGGCGCGCGCCGCCAAGCTCAAGAAGGGTCAGATCGTCGAGCTCGCCGTCGCCGAGGTGATGCCGACGGGTTGGCTGCCGGGCGAGATCCGCTGGCCGGGATACGCGGGCCCCGGGGCGGCCGCATCCCAAGAGTGAACGAAGGCGTTCACTTCACAAGGTTCAGTGATACAATCCGTTTACCCCGGGGGCACCGCTCCCGGGGTTCGCACATCAGGAGAGGCATCCATGGGCGCACGCGAGTTCACTGACGGAGACGAGCGCCTGCGTCGCATGACGCTCGTCGGGGCGGTAGGTTCCAGGGTGTACGGCCCCATGTGGCAGACCCCGCTCGCAGAGGCGATCGCGGAGGCGACTGGACGCTCGTTCGGCCGGGCCCGGGTCTCGCAGTGGTTCCAGGAGACGACCCCCAAGCCCGTGCCCATGTGGGTCATGGATCTCCTGCCCGGGATCGCCCGAGAGGGGGCGGCCCGGCTGCGCGTGGCGGCCGACGAGCTCGACGCCATGTTCCCGGAGGGAGGGGCCCCTCCCGGGGCCCAAGGCGAGCCCGAGGCCGACGGCGAGCCACCGCTCGAATCCGGACCGCCCGCGGCCGAGGCCGCCCCCGACGTCGAGTTCGACCTCGACGGCTTCATGGACCGGGTGCTGGAGGCCGGGCCCTCCGGGCCGATCGAGGGCGAGGAGGCGATGCCCGTCCCTCCGCCCGTCGAGACTATCGCGGTGTGGTCGAGCCACGTCGGGTGGTATCAATCACCGGTCCGGCGCTAGGCCTCGCCGCGCTCGGCCGCCCGGGCCCGGGCCAGCTGGATCTCCTCGGGCTCCTCGGAGACGCTGGCGAGCCGGCTGCGGATCTGGTCCAGCGTCACCGGGGCGTATGCCCAGCTGTCGACCCCGACGTCGCAGGACTGCCGGCTAGGGGGCAGCAGGTCGTGCGTGTGCCCGTAGAGCATGAGCGCCCCCCGGAACGCGCCCTTCCAGCTCCGGAAGGCGTAGTGACAGAGGATCAGGCGGCTGCCGTCCACGGACACGTCGGCGATGTCGACTGGCGGGGCGGCCCAGGGCAGGTCGAGGACGCGCCTGCGGTCGTGGTTGCCCCGCACGAGCAGCTTGCGCCCGTTGAGCGCCGCGAAGATGCCAGCGAGCTCCGACGCCTTCGCGTGCATGGAGAAGTCGCCCAGGTGCCAGACCGTGTCGCCCGGCCGGACGCGCGAGTTCCAAAGCTCGATCATCGTGCGGTTCATGTCGTCGACCGTGTCGAACGGGCGGCGGCAGACCCGACGGATGGAGTCGTCGCTGAAGTGGCTGTCGGCGGTGAACATGGTGGCCATGGCGGGGTCCTCGCCCCGCGGCCGCGCCGGGGGTCCTAGGGTTCGACGGAGGGTATGGGATTCGAACGGGGCCGGGGTTTCACGACTGCCTCCTGCGGCGTGGGCTGAGGGCGCGCCGCTCGACGACGGGCGTCCCGTCGATCGGCGGCAGCTTGATGCGGGCGATCGCCTCGGTCGCCTCCTGGAACTCGGGGCCGTCGCTGTAGAGGCCGAACGTCAGGCCCTTGCGCCGGTGGCCGACGATTGCCGAGATGAGGCCCTCGCGGACGCGGGCGCGCTCCATCTCTGTGATGAACCAACGCCGCAGGCTGTGGAAATTGGTAAGCGACCTTCTTTTGTCATCCCGCTCGTCACGGACGCCAATGTCAGAGGTATACTTGGTATACCGCTTCGAGAAATAGGCCGATCGCGCCCTGACTGAAGTATTCGGCGGCGCGGGCCATTCAGGAAAGAAGTCATCCTCGGGCAACTTGCCCTTAATTCGGCGTGCGACGATCTCCATGAGGTCTGGGTGAACTGGGACGTCCCGCTCGTCGCGCTCCTTCTTCTGAGGTTTGAACGTGAAATACCCGTCAGCGAGGCCGCCCACCTGCAGGTCGACGACGGCGTCCAGGCGAGCGCCGGTGAGCGCGGCCACCTTCACGACGTCGAGCAGCTTGTCACCCTCCAGCGGCTTGCCCATCAGGATCTTCTGCAGCTCGCCGTCGGTGTAGGGCCGCTCGTCGTCCGCCCTCGCCGTCTCGGGCCTCTCAAGACCGAGGTCGTGGAACGGGTTCTCCTTGGCGTATTCGTTTCGGACGAGCCACGACCAATAGAACTTGATGCGGCCAAAATACTTTGCCTTGCTCGCCCAAGACAGATCGCTGTGCGCGTCCATGTACTTCATGAACCGGAGCGCGGCTCGCTTGTTCACGTTCTCGATATACGGCTCGATGTCCTGTGACTCCAACCAGTCGAGAAGGATCCCGAGCGCGCGCGGCTCGTCAAGCTTGCTGCGGGCCTTGGTCTTCAGCTCCTTAACGAACTCTTCGTGATGGAAGGCGATCGGCGTATCGCCGCGCATGACGCGCTTGAACTCAGCCACCGCCTGCACGGCGTCCGGCCGCGGGATCCGCCTTTCGACGATCCCGTCAGGCGTGTGCTCGTCGACGTAGGACGCGCCCTCGTTGAGGATCTCCTCGATGCGCTCCCGGGCGCCCTGCTCCATGAAGCACTGCAGGTTCTCGTCGGATTCCTCCATCAGCCGCCGGTGCTCCAGGGCGATGTGCAGCAGCGTGTTGCGCTTGCCCCCTCGCGCCTTCCAGGCGTCCTCAATCTTCTTCTTGAACTGGGGGACGACCATGTCCCGGATCAGCTTGGCCTGCGCCTTGGACGCCGTGCCGGTCGACTTGACCAGACGGGATCCGAGCTGGTCGCGCAGCTCCCGGGGCACGCCCATGCTGACGCGCCAGAGCCCGTCGTGTACCGTCAGGTAGCCCAGTTCCTTGTCGGCCTTGCGTGGCACCGGTAGACCCTCTCCTGGGGGCGGGTTTGTAACCGGTTTGAACCGTAACACGACCCGGAATCGGGGGCGATTCCCTGGGCTTGCAATGGCTAGAATGGGTTAACCGCTCCTGGTCGTCTAAGCCCTCCGTCTCCGCCAGCTCGTTGTTCACCCCTGTTCACCCCAGCTCGAAAACGCCTTACGTTTAAGCCGCTAAGCGGCTGCGCTATTCGTCGACGTCCGCCCACGTTCGCTACGATCCGCGGCAACCGCTGGGGGTTTGGCGGACACGATGGCGCGCGCAGTCAACAAGCTCACAGTCCGCACTGTGCAAACGGCAGGTGCTGGCCGATTCGGCGACGGCGACGGCCTCTACCTCATTGTCGATCCCAGCGGAGCCCGTCGCTGGATCTTCCTCTTTCGTTGCACCGGAAAGCAGCGCGCAATGGGGCTCGGCGACTGCTCGCCGACGGGCTCAACCCGATTGATGCGCGACCAAGCAATGGGGCCCCTGCAGCCCCGACCACGACTTTCGGCGCCTTCGCGGATCAACTCGTGCCGGGACCGAACATCTAGTGGGACATCAGGCAGCAGACGGACGCCTTATCCAGCAGGTCTCGCGTGACCCCGCCGAAGAACCACTCCCGCAGGCGGCTGTAGCCGTAGGCGCCGGTCACGATCAGGTCGGCGCCGAACATACGCGTCGCGCCCCTCAGGTCATCGGCGACGGTCCAGCCGGAGGGCCCCGCCAGGTGCGCGCTGGCGCTCACGTCGTGCAGCGCGAGGTAGCGGACCACGTCCTCGACCTCGTGGCGGTCCTTACCATCGCCGACCCGGAACACCTGCACCGCCTCGGCGCGACGCAGGATGGGCATGGCATCCGACACCGCCCGACGCGTCTGTAGGGTGTTCTTCCAGCCGATGACGACGCGCTTGGCTTCCAGGTGCTCGATGCCGGCCGGGACGGTTAGGACAGGCCGCCCCAGCCCCATCAGCGCATCGCCGACGCCGACCGCCATACCGGGCGTCACGCCCTCGTCGTCGGCGGGGCGCCCCACGACGACGAGATCCGCCGCGCGGGATTGCCCTTCCAGGAACGGGGCCGGGGCGGCGACGTCGGAGCGCCATTCGACCCGGTCAATCAGGCGGGCGGCCGTGCGGAACGCCTGCTCCGCGTCGGCGAGCTTGCCGAGGGCGGCCTGACGGATCTCCTCGATGACCATCCCCATCGGCACGGCGGTCTCGCCGTACCCCCGCGGGTAATCGGGCATGCAGGCGGCGACGCCGACGAGGCGGGCCCCGAGGCGCTCCGCGAGTCCCGCGGCGAGCCGGACCCGCGCCGGGGCGTGAAGCCCGTCATCGACCGCGACCATGATGCTGGCAATGGACATCGGAGCCTCCCTCGACCCGGATCGGGCGGCCGTTACGGTGGGGCATCCGGACAGGACGGCGTTGACCTGCCTCAAGCATTCGTCCCGGGCCCGGGTAGAGGGGGAGCGCCGGCGTCACCTCCGATCCTCCTGCGCCCCGGATCACGGCGTTACCGGCACGATCAAGGTCGCCGAGGCGTCACGCTTGAGGCAGGTCAACGCGGCCCTCGGTGAGGTCGGGCACGACCCTCGGGCCTCGTCCATGGGACCGAAGCCATGTTCGTCGTCCTGGCCGCCAGCATCGTCCTCGTCATGGCCACCATCCTGTTGCTGTACGAGACCCTTCGCCTCACGTCGGAGCACCTTTCGGAGCTTCCGATGCCTCCGCGCTGGCGCATCGTCGCCGTGGTGCTGGCGGCCTTCGCAGGACACACGGCCGCGGTCTGGATCTACGCCGTCGCCTACTGGTTACTGGTCCTCAGGCTCGGGCTCGGTGCCTTCTCGGGCGTGCCCATCGAGACCTTCGAGGACTGCCTCTTCGTCTCCGTGGTCGCCTACTCCTCCTTGGGCTACGGCGACCACGCCCCGCTCGGCCATGCCCGCCTGCTCACCGGCGTCGAGGCGCTCAACGGACTCCTGCTGATCGGCTGGTCCGCCTCGTTCACCTATCTCGCCATGGAGCGCTACTGGCCCCTGCACGGGAAGGCGCACGCCCACCGCGCCGCCTCGGCCCGCCACCCGGCGGACGGGGAGCCCGGTCGCCAACCTCTTTTCCCGCCGACGGCGGGGACATGAGCGCGGGCGCCCTTGCGCTGGATCAAGGCCGGCCGGCCCGGCCGGTCCAAGGTCCGCCTCGACCGACAGGCGGAGGCGGGCGATGCGCACTTACGTGGTCACCTTTCACAAGACCGTCCCGGACGACACCGGCCACGACCACCGTGTGCTGCAACGGCAGGCGGTGGTGACCGCCTGCTCGGACATGGCGGCCATCTACGCGGCCAAGGCGATGCTGTGCGAGGCCGACGGGGTCGTCGACTGGCGGCTGCGGGCCGACACCTGCGAGGTTCGCGAACTCGGCGAGCATGCGGCCTGAGGAGGCGAGGATGAGCCATGGACCGACCGAACCCGTGCACTGGCAGGGGCGGCAATGGGCCGTCACCGGCTACGGCATCGAGGCGCTCGACGGCATGTACCACGTCCCGTTCGCCGACATCCCGGACGCCGGGACGGCGCGCCCGGATTGGCTCGACGCCCTCCTGCGGCGCTACGGCACCGGCGGCGACGACCTGTCGGCGGCCCTGGGGGTCGCGCGCATGGTCCGGGCCGGGGCGAACGCCACGGCCTCGAAGCCGGGGTCATGAGCGTCCCGTCCGCCGCGACCGGGGAGATGGACGACCCGGAGGCTCCGAGCCCCGCCGTCGGTCCCTCGAAGCCGCGCCTTCTCCGGGTGCTCGGGCCCGGGCTGATCACCGGCGCCTCCGACGACGACCCGAGCGGCATCGCCACTTACGGGCAGGCCGGCGCCCAGTTCGGCTACGGGCTGTGCTGGACCATGCTCTACACCCTGCCGCTCATGGCGGCGGTGCAGATGGTCTCGGCGAGGATCGGACGCACCACCGGCCACGGCATCGCCGGCGTGCTGCGCGAGCATTACCCGAACGGCCTGCTTCAGGGCGTGGTCATCCTGCTGCTCGCCGCCAACGTCCTGAACCTCGGGGCCGATCTCGGCGCCATGGCGGACGCCCTCGCCATGCTCCTGCCGGGCCCACGCTGGCTGTACGTGGTCCTCTTCGCCGGCGCCTGCGCCTTCATGCAGCTCGCCCTGCAGTACGCGCGCTACGTGGCCGTCCTGAAGTGGCTGACGCTGAGCCTGTTCGCCTATCTCGGGGTGGTGATCCTGGCCCGCGTCTCCTGGTGGGACCTCGGCCTGGCCATCGCCCTGCCGCGCATCGACCTCGGCGGGGGCGGCCTCACGGCTTTGGTGGCGCTCTTCGGGACGACGATCAGCCCGTACCTGTTCTTCTGGCAGGCCGCCGAAGAGGCCGAGGACCTGCACGCCTTCCCGCGCCGACGCGATCTCCTGCACGCGCCCGAGCAAGGCGGGCACGCCCTGCACAGGATCGAGGTCGACACGCTCGTGGGCATGACCTTCTCGAACGTGGTGGCGCTTGCCATCATGGTCACCACGGCGGCCGTCCTGCACGCGAACGGCGTCACCGACATCCAGACATCCGCCCAGGCCGCGGAGGCGCTCCGCCCCCTCGCCGGCCCGTTCTCGGCGAGCGTCTTCGCGCTCGGCATCATCGGCACCGGGCTGCTGGCGGTCCCGGTGCTCGCGGGCTCGGCGGCCTACGCGGTCGGGGAGGCCCGACGCTGGCCGGTGGGCTTCGGCCGGCGCCTGCTGGAGGCGCGCGCCTTCTACGGCACCGTCGCGCTCGCGACCCTGGTCGGCATGGCCGTCAGCCTCGGCGCGGTCGATCCGATCCGGGCCCTCTACTGGAGCGCGGTCGTCAACGGGGTCATCGCGGTCCCGGTCATGGCCGTGATGATGCTGGCGGCGGCACGGGCCGACGTCATGGGCGCCTTCGCGGTGCGCGGGTGGCTCAAGATGCTCGGCTGGGTCGCCACGGCCTGCATGTCGCTCGCGGTCCTCGCCATGCTGGCGACCGCTGCGCTTCCCTTGATCTAGCGCAACGCGGTCCGGCGGACCGCCTCCATCCTCGCCCCGGCAACCGGAAGCGGGAAACGGGCGGTGCACAAGGAACCGGTCACAAGGCCGGTCGTGCGGGTCGCGGAGCCCCAGGCGCTGCCGGGGATGTGGCTGGAGGACGTCCTCACCGACGCCGGCTGCGCGGTCAGCGGCCCCTACGGCACGTGCGCGGAGGCGTCCGAGACCCTGGACGAGGCTCCGCCCGACTACGCGGTGATCAGCACCGATCCGAACCGGGGGCCCGGCTTCCCGCTCGCCTGTGCGTTGCGCCGCCAGGGCATCCCCTTCGCGCCGATCGCGGGCGACGCGAGCGTGCCGAGCGCCTTCTCGGACGTGCCGACGTTCGACCGCCCGTTCGATGCGCGGGACGTCGTCGCCGCCGTGACCGCCCGCTGCCCGGCCCGGATCGACCGACGGGCCTGCCCGATGGCCGCACGGATCGCGGCGGGCGAGGACGTTGCGCTGGATCAATGCCCCCCAGCCTGCCGGTCCTAGCCTCCGTCGAGGCCAGCGACGGCCCAGCCCTGATCGAGGAGACGAGCGATGGGCGACAAGCAGATCCGCCAGAACATCATCGACGAGCTTGCGTTCGACCCGAGCATCGACGCCGCCCATGTCGGCGTCTCCGTGGAGAACGGCATCGCCACCCTGACCGGTCATGTCGGTAGCTACACGGAACGCGTCGCCGCCGAGAAGGCCGCCCAGAAGGTGCGCGGCGTGCGCGGGGTGGTCGAGGAGATCAAGGTGCGCTTCGCCGGCGAGACGCCGCCGCGCGACGAGGACTTGGCGCGCCGCGCCGTGCAGATGCTCGACTGGTCGGTGACCGTGCCGCGGAACGCCGTGCAGGTGAAGGTCCAGGATGGCTGGGTGACGCTGTCCGGCAAGCTGGGCTGGCAATACCAGAAGGAAGAGGCCTACCGGGCGATCCGGCGGCTCGCGGGCGTGGCGGGCATCGTGAACGCCATCGAGGTGACGCCGAAGGCGAGCGTTCCCGACGTGCGCGCGAAGATCATGGCGGCGCTCAAGCGCAGCGCCGAGCTCGAGGCGGACGCGATCAAGGTGACGGTCAAGGACGGCAAGGTCGTCCTGGAGGGCAAGGTGAACGCCTGCCGCGAGCGCCGGATCGCCGAGAACGCCGCGTGGTCGGCCCCGGGCGTGCGCGCCGTCGAGGACCACCTCACGCTGGCCTGAGCGCGTTGCGGCCGGGCCGTAAGCTCCGTTCGACCGGTAGGCCCGGCCCGACCTCGTTACCAACCAGCCTGGAGACATCCATGTCCTACAAGAGCGTCATGGTGGCGGTCGACCTCGGCGACCATGCGCGGGATCGCGTCCGGCTGGCCGCGCATATCGCCGACGATTTGCAGGCCCGCCTGATCGGCGTCGCGGCGGAGATGCCGGCCTACGACGGGGCGCCTTCCGGCCCGATTGCGGGTAGCGGATACTGCATCGCTTCTGTCCAGGAGGACGTCCTGAACGACCTCCGGCTGGCGCACGAGACGTTCAAGGAGGCCGTCGGAAGCCGGAGCCGGGTCGAATGGCGCTCCGCCCTGGACTTCCCGTCGGCGTTCCTCGGGAGGCAGTCGGCCGCCGGCGACTTGCTGGTCACAGGGCGTGGCGACGACGGCAGCCCGCTCATGTCCGTCGACCCCGGTGACGCCTTGATGCGGCTCGGCATGCCGGTGCTGATCGTTCCGCCTGGGGTCGACCATCTCGAAGCCCGGCGGGTCGCGGTGGCGTGGAAGAACACCCGCGAGGCGCGCCGCGCCGTCCGTGATGCGTTGCCGCTCTTGAAGCGGGCTTCCGGCGTCGTGCTGATCTCGGTCGACGACGGGACGGAAGCGGACGACGCGCGGGACGTCATCGGCCTGTTGCAGTCACACGACGTCCACGCCACGGCGGTCCATAGACATGCCTATGGTGCCTCGACCGCGGAGGCGTTGGTCGAGGCGGCGTCCGAGCAAGCGGCGGACCTGATCGTCGCCGGTGGCTACGGGCATGGCCGACTTCGGGAATGGGCCTTCGGAGGTGTCACCCGCGATTTGCTCGCCGGCTGTCCCGTTTGCTGCCTGATGAGCCACTGATGCCCATCGTCGCGACCGCAGCCTTCACGGCCTGACACGTCAGTGGGCCATGAGCACCGGAATGCGCGCCTTTTCGTCGACGTGGCGGGTGACGCCGCCGAGCAGCAACTCGCGCACGCGGCTGTGGGTGTAGGCCCCCAGAGCCGACATCGAGGCGCATCGCCGCTCCGTCTCGGCCAGAACGGCCGCACCGACAGAGGAGCCGTCCCCGACGTCGAGGGTGACCGCCTCCACCGCGATGCCGTGCCAGCGCAGGTCGCCGCACAGGTCCGCCGCCCGTGCTTCCTCGAAGCGCTCGGACCGCGCGTGGACCACGGTGACCCCGGCCGCTTCGTGTAGGAGCGTAATCGACTGCCCGATCAGGCGCGTCGCCTCCAGGCTGCCGTTCCAGGCGATCATGACGTGGTCCAGCAGGTCGTGCGGGACGGTCTCGGCGACCATCAGCGTCGGGCGCCCCCCCCGAGAACAGCGCCGTGTCGAGCGCCCGCCCGGTGAACGGACGCGCCGGGTCGGGCCGGTCGACGATGACGTTATGCTGACGCGGCCCGCCAGGGTCAGGAGCGGCTCGACCTCGCGACAGTTCGGTCCAGGTCGCGAAGGTGGCGTCCAGCCGCCCGCCCGACGTCCCGACTGCTACCCCCTCGCGGGCGCACCACGTGCGCAAGGCCGCCTCGGCTTCGGCCGCGGACTCCCGCACGCCTCGCTCAATGGCTTCGATTGTGGCGCAGTCCATCGGCACGAGGCCCGCCATCCCGGCGAGCACGTGCTCCGGACCCGGCGCCTTGAGGCTGACGCCGATATGCGCGTGCAGCCGCCGGCCCAGTCGCAGGGCAGCATCAAGCCGCCGGGTTGGCGTCGATGCCCGGGGCGGTGGGGACGAGGAGGCAGCGCAGGAACATCGGGATCTCCTCGCTCAGCGCTCGAGGCTCTTGAGGTAGGCGATCAGGGCCTCGGCCTGGTCCGGGTCGAACCGGAACTCCGGCATGCTCGGATGGCCCGTGCGGATGCCCTCCGCGAGAGCCTCGCCGAGGTCCTCGACGGGGTAGCGCGTGTGCAACTCGCGGAAGGGCGGCGCTACCCGCAGGGGGCTCGCGCCGGCCCGGCCGACGGCGTGGCAGCGAGCGCAGTTGGTCCGGGCGAGCGTCTCGCCCTGCTTGACCTGCCGGTCCCAGGCCGTGGCGACCTGGGCGGGAAGAAGGATGGCGAGCAGCGCCAGAGCGGCCGCCGGAAGGATGGTTGCCGAGCGCATCAATGGCTCATCAGGCAGCAGACGGGCGTCGTCGTCAGGACGTCGCGGGTGGCGCCCCCGAAGACCCACTCGCGCAGGCGGCTGTGCCCGTAGGCGCCCATCACGACCAGGTCGGCATCCTCGCGCCGGGCGAACCGAAGGATCTCGTCCGCGGCGCCGATCTCGGGCCTGTGCAGCAGGTGCGTCGTGACGGTGACGCCATGGCCGGAGAGGTAGGCGGTGACGTCCTCGGCGCCCTCGTCGTCAGCCCCGGGGCCCACGACCGCCACGTGGACCTCGTCGGCCCGGGTCAGGAACGGCAATGCGTCGTGGACGGCCCGGCGCGCCTCGCGCGTGTCCTTCCAGGCGACGACGACCCGCTTCGCCGCGAGGCTCTCCACGCCCGGCGGCGCGATCAGGACCGGACGCCCGACCTCCATCAGGAGTGCCCCGGCCGGCACGCCCATCGGGCCCGGGTCGCCGTCCGAGGGGCCGTGCCGTCCGACGACGACGATGTCCGCGGCCCGTGCCTGTGCGGCGAGGTAGGCCAAAGGGCTGGTCGGCGCCGAGCGCCAGTCCGTCCTGTGCGCCGCCCCGGCCTCGCGCTCGAACAGGGCCTTGGCCGCCGCCAGCTGCTCGTCCGCCAGGCGCTCCTCGATGGCCCAGACGCGCTCGACCTCGATCATATCGCCGACCGGCATGGGAGCCAGGACCGGGCGCGCCGCGACACCGATCAGCGTGGCCTCGAAACGCTCGGCGAGGCCTGCCGCCAGTTGGACACGGTCCGCCGCCGCGGCCCCGAGGTCGACCGAGACCATGATGTTGGAGATCTTCATGACCGTCTCCCGCCGCCGGACATCCGGCTCCCTTCGGGTAGCCTGGGCCCGGTCCGTGGCGCCGGCCTTGATCCATCTCAAGGGACAGGACTGGCCCGAGGCCGGCCTCAGCAGCCGAGGGTCAGGCGGTCGTCGACGGCCCGGACCCCCGGGGCCGACCACGCGGCACGCTCGGCGAGTTCGCGCTCGCGCCAGACATCGACGCACCCGTCGAGGGTGACTGTGTCGCCCTCGACGTGGACGCGGATCGTGTCCGGGTCCCGGGCGCTGCGCCGCAGGGCCGCGAGGATCCTGTCCTTCACCTCGGCGGCCCGTGCCGGCGGCTTCACCGCGATGAGGTTGACGATGTCGGTGACGCCGGCCAGCCGCCGCAGCGCCTTATCGACGGCCGCCTTCTGGTGGTAGTACGGCACGCATCCCTGCAGCGTGACGCAGCCCGTCTCGACCTTGAGCGTGACCGAGTCCCGGGGGACGCGCGTGTCCCACTCGATGACCCGGGCGCAGCGTTCGGCCAGGGCCTCGTCGGCGACGGCCGGGTCGCCAGGGTAACGGACCGTGATCCGCTCGACCACGCCGCGTACGCCTCGGACCCGGAGCGTGACGCGCTCGGCGATGCCCTTCTCGGCGTAGTTGCGGACATGCCCGGTCAGCGTCACGATGCCGTTCTCGACCGTGACGCCGATCTGGGCCGCGTCGATCATCGGGGCGTACTCCAACTCGTCGAGCACGTGCCGGTGCACGGTGATGTCGTCCATCGCCGGTCTCCCTGGTTCGGTGGGTCTCAAAGGGCGAGCCAGAGCAGCGCCGGCGTCACCGCCGACGCCGCAATGGCCAGGGCCAGGGCCTGGAGGCTGCCGATGCTCTTGTAGCGATAGCCATCGGCGACGACCCGTTGGCCCGCATCGTTCCGCGGCGCCAGCCCGACCGGTACCCGCACGCGGCGCACCGTCCGGATGTAGGTGGTTCGAAGCACCAGGGTCATCGTCCGCTCCCGTCTTGCCTGACGGAGCCCATCCTGCCGGCCATCGCCGGGCGCGCCTTGATCCACCTCAACGCCGCCGTTCCGGCCCCGCGGCACCGTCGACGCCGGGATGAACACCCCCGGGAGGCCGGCCTGGATGCGACGCACGGGACGAGGGAGCGCCACGAAGGCGGACATCAGGGCGACCAAGGCGCGCCGACGTTCGTGCCAGGACCGCTCGGACCTGACAGCCTCCGGCGGATCGACGCCTGCCGGCGGGCCGCGAACGCCCTGTCGGTCGGCCAGATCTCCCTCAGGGCGAACCCGCTCCTGCGCGAGCCGCCGAAAGCCGAGCACGTCAAGCCGCGGCTCCTCGGCCACTGGGGCACGACGCCCGGCCTCAGCTTCATCGACGCGCACTTGAACCGGATCATCCTTCAGCGCGACCTCGACATGATCGCGGTCTGGGGGCCGGGTCACGGCGCGCCGGGGCTCGTGGCGAATGCATACCTGGAGGGCACCTGCAGCGAGATCGATCCCGGCGTCGCCCGGGACCTCGACGGCATGGCGCGTCTGTTCCGGCAGTTCTCATTTCCCGGGGTCATCCCGAGCCACGCCTCGCCGGAGCTGCCGGGCTCCATCCACCAGGGCGGCGAGCTCGGCTAGCCCCGACCGAGGCCGCCGTCCGGATGCTCCGGGCCGCGCGCCAGCGTCAGGGTCACGCGAAACATCGCGGCCGGGGCAGCGGCATCGGTCCCGCGCATCTCCACGGACATGAAGGTCCTCCTCAACTCAGGGCGACGATGCGGTCCTCGACGGCGCGGACGCCCGGCACCGACCAGGCCGCGCGCTCGGCGGCGTCGCGCTCCGTCCAGGCCGACACCGCCCCCTCCAGCGTGACCTTGTCGCCCGAGACGGTGACCTTGATCCCGTCCGCCTCGAACATGACGCTGCGCCTGAACGCCTCCAGAATCTTGTCCTTGACGGCATCCGGGCGGGCCTCGGGCCGGACCTCGATGTGGTTCGTCACCCCGTGCACACCGGTGAGCTTGCGGACCGCCGCCTCGGCGCCCGCCGACTGGTACTGCCAGTGAACCGCGCCGGTGAGCGTGACCCAGCCACCGGCGACCGTCACCTGGATGGCCCGCTTCGGGAGGTGGACGGACCAGTCGATGATGGCCAGCGCCCGCGCGGCGATCTGGTCGTCGGCGACCTGCTTCGCGTCCGCGTATCGGACCTGGATCTCCTGGGCGATGGCGCGCACGCCCCGGACGCGGCGCACGGCGCGCTCGGCCTCGACCTTCTCGGCGTAGCTGCCGACGTGGCCGGTGAGCGTCACGACGCCGTCCGAGACGGCGACGCCGATGTCGCCCGCGTCGAGGCTGGGGTCGAAGTCGAGTTCGTCGAGAACGTCGCGGCGCAGGTCCTTGTCGGTCATGGCGCTTCTCCTCATGGCGTCTCTCCCGTTTTTGACGGGCGGCGTGGCGGGCTGCGGCCGGGTGATCCTGCCCGGCCTAGGCGGAGGAGCCTTGATCCAGCGCAACACCCACGCGCCGCTCGGCCCGCGCCACGGCGGCGCAGCGCTCCATCTCCGTCCGCAGGTGCGGAAGCGTCGCCCCGATGCCCGCGGCCGCCAGGTCCGATTGGAGCCGCGCGATCACCGCCTCGTCGTCGGCCACGACGGCACAATCCGTGAAGGCGGTGACGTACGCTTCGGCCGCCGGTCCGCTCAGGGCCATCCGTTCGCAGGCCCAGGTGGCCAGCAGCCGGTTGCGCCTGTTGCGGGCGTGGAAGCGCGCCTCCTCCTCCAGGACGAAACGTTGCTCGTAGGCCCGCTCGCGCGCGTCGAATGTCGTGGCCATGGTCTCCTCCCCGATATCGGCTTGGGTGGTGTTCAATCCTCGACAACGCGTCGGAGCCGGGCGCGGCGGAGGCTGACCTGACGTCCGCCCGCGCGCAGAAGCGCCCCGTCCTCCTCCAGTTGCGAGAAGGTCCGCGACACGGTCTCGATGGTGAGGCCGAGGTGATCCGCGATGTCGCGGCGGGTCATCGGCAGCGCGAAGGTGCCGGTGCCGCCGAGACGCTCGTCCACCTCCATCAGGAAGGTCGCGACGCGCTCCACCGCCGAACGCCGACCGAGCAGCAGCATGTGGTCCTGGGCGTAGCGAAGGCCGCTCGCCGCCAAGGCCCAGAGCTGGCAGGCCACCTCGGCGCTGCGGGTCGCGGCGCGTTCGATCCCGCGACGCTTGAAGATCAGCACCTGGGTGTCCGACAGGGCGTCGGCCGTGTGCCGGTGCCTCTCGCCCTGCTCCAGGCCGAACAGGTCGCCGGGCAGGTGGAAGCCGGTGATCTGGCGTCGGCCGTCGTTCAGGACCTTGTGGGTGCGCACCGCGCCGCGGACGACCTTGTAGACGAACTCGGCGTCCTCGCCCTCGCCGTAAATCTCTTCCTCGCGGTCGTAGGCGAACGGGGTGCCGATGAGCTCGGGACAGCCGGCGAAGAGGGCGATCCCGGGCTTGCCGCCGACGGTGACGCTCGCAGTCGCGGGCGCGGTCGCGGGCGAAGGCGAGGTCGGGGACTGGGTGATCTCGGCGGCCATCGCATCTCTCCTCGTCCGACATCGGATGGCGGGAGATTGCCGGGGCCGGGCGTCCTGAAAAATTCCGGTCGGTCGCTTAAGGAGGTCCGCGTAAGGGCAATTACGTATGCGTGCTCGGCGATCAGGGGGGCGCGACCGTCACGAGGCCCCATGGCTGTATGGGGTCGTGCAGCACGAAGACGCCGTTGCGGCCCGCGGCCAGCGAGCACAGGGCCGTGGCAAGCCCGTACGCGACGACGCCCAGAACCAGCGTCACGGCGTCGGCGCGACGCCGAAGGGCGTGTATGGCGAGGCAGCCGGCGGTGAACGTCGAAGCGAGGAGGATCGCCGAGGGGTCGGGAGACATGGCGCCGCTCCGGTGGCGATGGGTCGGACGATTCCGGGAGGGGCCGCGCCCGGCGGATGGACCGGGGCGGCTCCTCCGGCGAGGGACGGCGCCTCACACCGAGCGGGCCCGGGGCGACACGAAGTGCCGCCGGAGTTCGAAGGCGGCCCGGCCCGGATCATGCCGACGGTTGGCGGTGTTCACGCGTGCAGCCCACCGCGGGACTTCGCGGGCGCGGCGGCTTACGCGGAACGGCCCAGGGCCCACGTTGAGGGGACCGCGTGCGCCTTCCCCGTTCCGGCTGGTATCCAGGCTGTTACAGAGGCCACCGGGCAACCTTGATCTGACGCAATTCCAAGGGGTCCGCTCCGGCGCTCCCGCTCAGGCTCGGGGGACCGAAACACCATCGGCTTCCCGGCGAGCAGGCCGAGGAGCACGTCGAACGCGAGCGGCTTATCGATCACGGGAATGCCCGCGGTTCTGGCCCGCGTCCGGATGCCCGGGTCGGGATGGCCGGTGATCAGCACGACCGGAACCTGCGCGTCGAGGCTGCGCAGACGGCCGAACACCTCAAGGCCGTCCATCCCCGCCATGACCTGGTCGATCAACACGAAGGCCGGGCGCGGGCCGGGAAAGGCTGCCAGCAACGCGCTCCCATCGGCGAAGGTCCTGACGCGGTGACCTTCGCACTCGATCAGGAAGCGCGTGGAGTGCAGGACGGCCGGGTCGTCGTCCACGACGTAGATCAGGCTCTGAGGGGCCGATGGCATGGCGGTCGCCGTTCGGTTTGGCTCGCAGTGGAGGCCACCATGCGCTCGCGGATCGGGCGCTCGCCTTGACCTGCCTCAAGCCCGCGTCAGGCGAGCCCGGCCAGCACCGACCAGCGCACCAATTCCTGAAGGTTCTCCGCGCGTGTCTTGGCCATGAGCTTTGCGCGATAGATCTCGACCGTGCGCGGGCTGATGTCGAGCGTCCGACCGATCTCCTTGCTGGTGCGGCCGGCGACGAGGTGGTCCAGGACCTGCCGCTCGCGCTCGCTCAGGGTTCCGACCCGTCGCACGAACTCCCGCAGCGTCGGGTCGACCGCTCCTGCGGCCCCGCCGCGCTCCAAGGCCGACCTGAGCGCCTGGATGAGCGCCTCGTCGTCGAACGGCTTCTCGATGAAGTCGCAGGCGCCGAGCTTCATCGCCTCGACCGCGAGCGGCACGTCCCCGTGCCCCGTCATCATGACTACCGGCAGGGTATGCCCGGCTGTCCGCAAGCGGCGCAGCAGTTCCAAACCGTCGATGCCGGGCATGCGGATGTCGGTCAGGACGCATCCGGCGGCCGGCTTCGACAGCGCGTCGAGCAGGTCCGCTCCGGCTTCGTAGAGCCGCACCTCGAACCCCCCGGTCCCGAGCAGGAAGCCGAGGGAGTCCCGCATGGCGAGGTCATCGTCCACGACGTGCACGAGGTCAGTTGCCATCGGGCGGGTCTCCCTCGTGCGCGGCCTGGAGCGTCAGCCGGAAGGTGGCTCCACCGACGCCGTTGCGTTCGACGTCGAGGTGCCCGCCATGCGCCTCGACGATGGTGCGACAGATTGAGAGCCCGACGCCCATGCCGCTTCGCTTCGTGGTGACGAAGGGGTGGAACAGCCTGTCGGCGACCTCCGCGGCGATGCCGGGACCGGTATCAGACACGGTGATCTCGACCGTCTCCCGGCCGAGGGGTCTCGCCTCCACGGTCAGCTCGCGCCTGTCGCCCTGCTGCATGGCTTCCCGGGCGTTGCGCAGCAGGTTCACCAGGACCTGCTGCACCTGCACCCGGTCGGCGAGGACGGAGCCGGCCTGCGGGTCCACGGCGACACGCGCGACGATGCCGTGCTCGCGAGCCCCGACCAGCGCCAGCGCGCAAGCCTCGTCGATCAGCCTCGCGACCGGCTCGACTCGCCTTTCGGTTTCGCCGCGGGCAACGAACTCGCGCAGGCGCCGGATGATCTGGCCGGCCCGCAGCGCCTGCTCGGCGGCCCTGTCGAGGACCTCCACCGTCTTGGCGATGGCCTCGGGACCAGGGCGTGCCAGCAGGCGGCGGCAACCCTTGGTGTAGTTCGCGATGGCGCCGAGCGGCTGGTTCAGTTCGTGTGCGAGTGCGGAGGCCATCTCGCCCATCGCACTCAGCCGGGAGACGTGGGCGAGCTCGGACTGGAGCTCCTGGAGGCGGGCCTGGGTGCGCTGGTGCTCCGTGAGGTCGTTGATGAAACCGGTGAAGTACACCTGCTCGCCCGAGCGCATCTCGCCGATGGCGAGCTCCATCGGGAAGGTGGAGCCGTCCCGCCTCCGGCCGGTCACGACCCGGTTGGTGCCGATGATGCGTCGCTCGCGGGTTCGGCGGTAGCGTTCGAGGTAGCCGTCGTGCTCGCCCTGCATCGGCTCGGGCATCAGGATGCGGACGTTCCGCCCGACCGCCTCGGGGGCCGCATAGCCGAACAGCCGCTCGGCCGCGGCGCTGAACGAGTGGATCAGGCCCGCCTCGTCGATGACGACCATGGCCTCCGGCACGGTGTCGAGGATCGAGCGCAGGTGCGCCTCGCGCGCCCGGATGTCCTCCTCGGCCCGCTTCTGCGCGTCGATGCTCAGGACGACCCCGCGATGGCGCGCCGGACGGCCGTCCGCGTCGAGGCTCACCTGCCCGCGCGAGCGCAGCCAGCAGACGTGCCCGTCGGGCCGCACGACGCGGTAATCGACCTCGTAGCTTCCGCCATCCCGCAATGCCCGCTGGATTGCGTCCGCCCGGGCCTGCCGGTCGTCTGGGTGCACCAGGGCCTGCGAGTCGGCGAAGGTGGTCAGCCGCTCGGGCGGCACCCCGAACAGGCGCGCGCAGGTCGGCGAGACGGTGGCCCGTCCGGTCGGGATGTCCAGCGACCAGACGCAGATGCCGACCTCGTCGAGGGTCTTCCGAAGCTCGTCGTTCGCCTGCGTGACGTCACGCCAATGGTCGGCGCTGGGCATGTCGACGGGGTCCGTCATCGAGCGCACCCGGAAAGGTCCTGCGCGCGGCCGTCATGGATCTCGCCTGTGTCGCCCGTGGGGCGTCTGAATCGCAATCCGGTCATTACCGCGATTCCGCTACGGGGAACAGCCGCCGGTGCGTATCCGCGGCCGACGCCGCGTAATTCTTCGGCCCGAGCCGGCACCGATACCGCGTCGCCGGAGCCGCTTGAGGTGGATCAACGCGGTGCCGCCACGATGGGAGGAACCTTCGCGTCGGCTCAATCCGGAGAACTCCCATGTCCAGACCCAGCCCTTCGCCCCTCGCGGGCATCCGCGACGTCCTCGTCGGGACCGCCGTGGAAGGCGAGCGCGAGGAGGCCTCGTCGGCCATCGGCTACGGCCTGACCTTGGCCAAGGCCGCAGGCGCCCACCTCACCGTCCAATCGGCCTCGTGGCGGCTCTCGGGCGACGACGCCTGGCTCGGCGAGTTCGACTACGAAGGCGTCTCGGTCGTGGACCGCCGGCTCGACGCCCTGGCCCGCTCCGTCGCCGAGCGCTCGGCCGGGGATGCCGCGCAGGCCGGCGTGGTCTGCACGACCGAGGCGCCGAGCCTGCCCTATCCGGAGATCGTGAACCGACTCGCCGCCCGTGCGCGCCTGCACGATCTGACGGTCCTGGACATCGGCCCCAGGACCTACGACCTCGATCGCGAGATGATCGAGAAGGCGCTGTTCCACAGCGGCCGGCCGGTCATCGCCGTCCCGCCGGGACACGACGCCTTCGCGGCACGGCGGATCATCGTCGCCTGGGACGGCAGCGCGCAGGCAGCCCGGGCGGCCAACGACGCCTTGCCGTTCCTGCGTTCGGCCGAGTCGGTCGAGATCGTCTCGGTCGGCACCGAGGCGGAGATCCATGAGGCGGTGCCGGGCGCCGAGTTCGCGCCCCATCTCGCCCGGCATGGGGTCAACGTCAGCGTCAACGACCTGCCGCGGGGGGAGAGCGTCGCCGACACGTTGCGCGCCCAGGCCGGACTGTTCCGGGCGGACATGATCGTGATGGGCGCCTACCGGCACTCCCCGATCCGCGAATACTTCTTCGGTGGCGTGACGCGCTCTTTCCTGCGGGGCAGCCCGGCACCCCTGCTCCTGTCCCGCTGATTCCGGGAGGCTGACGATGACCGAGCGAGATCCTCGACGGAGTGTCGCGCCCGACCCGGCATTGCGGTCGCGACGACGCGGTCGTCTGTCCGAGCCGGCTGCGGCGCGGTCGAAGACCGATGAGGCACCACCCCCGGTGCAGGCGCCGAACAGGATCGAATGGCCGGGGCCGCTGAACGACGAGGAGCGCGCCGCGCTGGAGGCTGGCTGGGGCTTCGTCGAGTGAGGTGCACGCCGTCATCGAGACCGCCGCGGACCGCATCCGCGGCGGCCTCTGTTATGGGCGCCATCCATGGCGCAGACCTTCGAGACAGGCCGTCAGGTCGGCGGCATCGGCGGGGGCGAGCCGAAAGTCGGGCATGGCGGGATGCCGGCGGTCGACGCCCTCCACAAGCACATCGGCGAGGTCGCCGACGGGGAGGTGGTCGGCGAGACTGCGGAAGGACGGCGCCTCGCGCATCGGGCTGGTCTGCGTCGGGCCGACCGCGTGGCAGCGCCCGCAATGCGCCCGGGCGAACGCCAGGCCGCGGTCCGCCGGGGAGGCCGAGGCCTCCGGTGCGGCGAGGGCCAGGATGATCGGCGCCGATACCCTGAGGATGGCGGGGGACCAGCGCATCAGTGGCACATCAGGCAACAGACCTGCGCGCGTTCGAGGACCTCGCGCGTGACGCCCCCGAAGATCCATTCCCGCAGGCGCGAATGGCCGTAGGCGCCCATGACGATGAGGTCTGCGTCCTGCCGCAGGGCGAAGTCGAGGATCTCGCCGCCGTCGCTGCCGGTCGCCTCCAGGAGGTGGGTCGTGACATGCGCGCCGTGCCGCGCGAGATGACCGGCCACGGCCTTCGTCCCTTCGTGCCGCCCGTCGCCTCCGACCGTCACGACCGCGACCTCGTCGGCACCGTGAAGGAAGGGAAGCACCGCCGATACGGCCCGCCGCGCCTCCGGGCCGTCCTTCCAGGCCACGACGATGCGGGCCGCATGTAAATGCACGAGCCGGGGCGGCACGACGAGGACGGGCCGGCCCGCCTCCATCAGAACCGGCCCGGGCGGCACGCCCAGCGGACCTGGGTCGGCGTCGCCCCGCCCGCGTCGGCCCACGACGACGAGGTCGGCGGCGCGCGCCTGTTCGACGAGATGCGTGATCGGCCCGGCGAGGGCGGCCTGCCACCCCGTGCGGATCTCCTCCCCGGCGCTGCGCTCGAACATGGCGTGGGCCTGTTCGAGGATCTCGCGGACCAGCGCCTCGTTGCGCTCTTCCTGCCGGGCGGCGTCGTAGACGTCGCGGACCAGGATGGGGGCCGGCACCTGATGGGCCGACGCGCCCGTGAGGGTCGCCGCGAAGCGTCGCGCCAACCCTGCGGCCAGACGCACCCGGTCCGGTGCCGCGTCGCCGAGGTCGGCGGAAACGAGGATGTTCGCGAAGTCCATGGCCACCTCCACCGTGCGCCGGTCCCGGCGCGGGAAGCCTGGCCCGGGGCGGATCGACCGACCTTGATCCAGCGCAAGCCCGACGGTGCCGCTCCGCGGGCCTTACGGAAGGTCCGGGGCAGTCGACGCGTCGTGCGCGCGCCCGTCACCGGCGCCGCCGAGCGCGCGCATGGCGTTGAAGATCACGGCGACGTCGATGGCTTCCTGGAGGAGCGCTCCCTGCAGGGGCGAGAGGTGTCCCAGCGCCGCCGCGACCATGCCGGCCAGCGAGAGGCCGAGGCCGACCCACACGCTCTGGAGCGCGATGGTGCGGGTCCGGTTGGCGATGCGGATGGCCCGTGGCAGGGGCGCCAGGCTGTCGACCAGCAGGACGATGTCGGCCGCCTCGGCTGCCGCCGCCGCGCCCCGGGCACCGAGGGCCACGCCGAGATCGGCGGCCGCCAGGGCGGGCGCGTCGTTGACCCCGTCGCCGACCATCATCACCGGTCCGTTGCGTCGCTCGGCCGCGACGGTCTCGGTCTTGGCCACTGGATCGAGGTCGGCGACGACCGTGTCGACCGGCAGCCCGGTGACGAGCGCCTCCGCGACGGCCCGTCGGTCCCCGGTCGCGAGCACCACACGCTCGATGCCGCACGCGCGCAGTTCCAGGAGCGCGTTCCCGCCGTCCGCCCGCAGCGGATCGGCGAACGCCAACACGGCGGCCGGGGCGCCGTCGATGGCGACCAGCACCGTCGACGTGACCGCTGCGATGCTTCCTGGCTCGACCGGTGCCGGGAAGCCGATTCCATGAATCTGCATGAGATGCGGCCCCCCGACGGCGACCGAGCGCCCCTCCACCGAGCCGGACACGCCTTCCCCGGGCATTTCCTCGACGCCCCCCGGTTGCGCGAGTGGCAGGCCGCGCCGGGCCGCCTCCTCGATCAAGGCCCGGGCCAGCGGGTGGCCGGAGGCCTGTTCGAGGGACGCCGCGAGCCGCAGGACCTCGCCTTCGTCGCGGGCGCCGAGGGTGCGCGCGGAGGTCAACCGGGCGTTGCCGTGGGTGAGCGTGCCGGTCTTGTCGATGACCAGCACGCGCACCTTGGCCAGCATCTCCAGGGCGCCGCCGCCCTTGATCAGCACGCCGATGCCGGCCGCGCGGGAGAGGCCGGAGACGAGGGCGACGGGGACCGCCAGGATCAGCGGGCAGGGGGTGGCGACGACCAGCACGGCCAGCGCCCGGAGCGGGTCGCCGGTGGCGAGCCAGGCGCCCCCGGCCAGCAGCAGCGTCAGCACGAGGAAGGCGAGCCCGTACCGGTCCGCCAAGCGGGCCATCGGCGCCTTCCGGGCCTGTGCCGCCTCCACGAGGCGGACGATCCCGGCATACGTGCTCTCCGCCGCGGGCCGCTCCGTGACCAGCGTGAACGGCGTGCCCGCGTTCACGGTCCCGCTCAGCACGGGCTCGTTCGCGCGGGCGGTGACGGGCAGCGCCTCGCCGGTGAGGCTCGAACGGTCGAGCACGGCGCGGCCCCCGGCGACCCGTCCGTCCACCGGCACGACGTCGCCGACGCGCACCAGGATGCGGTCCCCCGGGACCAGCGCCGCGAGTGGCACCTCCGTCAGCACGCCGCCGTCCTCGCGCATGGCGGTGCGCGGCTGGCGCGCGACCAGCGCCGTCATCGCCCGACCGGCGCGGCCGGACGCGTACGCCTCCAGCGACTGGCCGCCCGCATACATCAGCGCGATGACGGCACCGGCCAGCGGCTGCGACAGGGCGAGCGCGCCGCCCATCGAGAGCAGGGCGACGAGGTCGAGGCCGACGTCTCCCTTCGCCAGGCTCGTCACGACCTGGATCATCAGGACCCCGAGGACCGCCAGCGTCGCGAGGGTCCAGGCCGCCGCGGCGATGTCCACCCGGCCGAAGGCCTGCGCGGCGACGCCGGCGCAGAGACCGGCCAGAGGCAGGAGGGCCAACCATCCGCGCAGGCCCGGCAGCCATGCCGCATACGCCGGTCGTTTCGTCCCGGGCAAGTCCACGGCCGCCGTCGTCATGTCCGTTCCCGTCCGTTCCAACCTCCGAGATGACTCTGGCCCGGCTCGGGAGGCCTTGCGCTGGATCAACACGTCCCGGCGGTTCCTGGGGGACCCGCCCGCCTCCATGGTGCCGGTCGTGACGGGATGGCGGGCCCGAGCGCCGAAGCTGCACCGAATCGCGTTGCTGCATGATCGGCGAACCCGCGTGCGGCGCGTCAAATCCTCCGCGCCCCGCCGACCTTCGGCGAACGCGAGGCGGGCATGCGGAAACCTCAGCACCATGTCGCGGCTGAAGCTCGGGTAGCACGGTGCTCCCTTTCGGGGCTGGATGGCGCCACACGATCCGCTGGAACAGGTCAATGGCCAAAGTCGCGCTCAGGATCGACCAATCATCCGCTTGGATCGTGCTGATCCGTCAGGATCGGTTCGGCGCAGGCTCGCCACCCCGCCCCGGTCAGCCCGCGCGCCCCGGGATTCTGCTCGCAAATCCTCAGTTCGATCGCTCAGAGCTTGATGCCTTCGAGATAGCCGCGGTTCCACGTGGGACTGATCAGGATCTCGTTGATGCAGACGGAGTTCGGCAGGCGGGCGACGAACAGGATCGTCTCGCCGAGATCCTCCACCTGCAGCATCCGCCCGCGGTCTTGCGCCGTCACAGGCACCGGCCGCTTCTCGAGGAGGGGCGTCGCGACCTCGCCGGGACAGATGCAGCAGGAGCGGATGCCGTGTCCGCATTCCTCTTGGTTCAGGCTCTCCGACAGCGCCACAAGCCCGTGCTTGGCCGCGGAATACGCGGGTCCCGTCAGCTTGGACACGTAACGGCCGGCCCACGAGGAGATGTGGATGATCAGGCCGCCCCCCTGGGCGCGCATCGTCGGCAGCACCGCCCGGGATGCGTAGAAGGGGCCGTTGAGGTTGGCACCGACAACCGCGTCGATGCCCGACGGCGTGATCTCGCTCCAGCCCCGTTGCGGCACGTTGAGGCCCGCCGCGTTCACCAGCACGTCGCAGCGTCCGAGGCCGCCGTGAACGGCCTCCCAGGCACGCTGCACGGCGTCGGCCATGCCCATGTCGGCAGGCGCGACCAGCGCCTCGCCGCCCGCCGCGCGGACGAGATCCGCCGTGGACTCGAGGTTGTCCCGTCCCCGCCCCGTGAGCGCGACGCGCATCCCGGCCCGCGCCAGGACCAGAGCGGCCGCCTGGCCGATGCCGGATCCGGCCCCTGTGACCCAGGCGACCTGCCCGGTGAGATCGCGCATCATGTCGGTCGATCCTGTGCCCGCGGCCCCGTCCCTACGGCTTGCCCACGAGCGGGCAGCCGCCGTCGGCCAGGGGGCGGAAAGCCTGGTCGGCGGGGATCGTGTCGAGGAGCTTGTAGAGGTCCCACGGGCCCTTCGAGTCGGACGGCGCCTTCACCTCGAACAGGTACATCGGGTGGGTCTTGCGCCCATCCGCCCGGACAATCCCCTTGCCGAACAGCGGATCGTCCGTCGGGTTGGCCTTCATCCAGGCCATCGTCGCCTGCGGGTCCGTCGATTTCGTCGCCGCGACGGCCTTCAGGTAGTGCAGGAGACCGGCATACACGCCGGCATGGTTCATCGTCGGCATGCTGTTGCCGTTGCGCTTGTAGAACCGCTCGGAGAAGGCCCGCGTCCCCGGGTTGAGATCCCAGTAGAACGATTCCGTGAGCACCAGCCCCTGCGCGGTCTGCAGACCGATCGCGTGGACGTCGACGGCGTAGATCAGCAGGGCGGCGAGCTTCTGGCCACCGTCGGTCAGGCCGAACTCGTGCGCCTGCTTGACGGCGTTGACCGTATCGCCGCCCGCATTGGCCAGACCCACCACCTTCGCGCCCGAAGCCTGCGCCTGCAGGAGGAACGAGGAGAAATCGGTGGCGGGGAATGGGACCCGGGCGGCGCCCAGGACCCGGCCGCCGCCCTTGTCGACCACCGCCGTGGCCTCGTTCTGCAGCGAGAGGCCGAAGGCATAGTCGGCCGTGAGGAAGTACCACGTGTCGCCCCCGCGCTTCAGCATGGCGCCGGCCGTGCCGTGCGCCAGGGCGTAGGTGTCGTAGGTCCATTGAATCGTGTTCGGCGAGCATTGCTTGCCGGTGAGTTCCGTGGTCCCGGCCCCCGAATCGATGAAGATCCTGTTCTTCTCGCGGGTGACTTGGCTCACCGCCAGCGCCACCGAGGAGGTCGGCACGTCGAGGATCGCGTCCACGCCGTCGCGGTCGTACCATTGGCGGGCGATCGCAGCGCCGACATCCGGCTTGTTCTGGTGGTCGGCCGAGACGATCTCGACCTGGATGTCCGGGTTGGTCTTGGCAAAATCCTCGACCGCCATCTGGGCGGCGACGACGGAGCCCTTGCCGCCGGTATCCGCGTAGACGCCCGACATGTCGTTGAGGACGCCGACCTTGACGTGGAGCGGCTCGGCCAGGGCGGGCCACGCCAGGGCGGCCAGGCTGATCGCGGCTGAGATCAGGCAGCACCGGTTCAACGCCATGGCAGACCGTCCTCCGCGAAAGATTATTGTTCAGGCCAGGAGGCACGCTTGGTATCCCAGCGTCAAGCGCCGGTCCGCGCCGGGATCCGGCCCTGACCGGGCTCGGCACGGACCGGCGCTGCGTGACCGCTCGCGGGGCCGGCCAACGCGGCCTCAGCTCACGGCATGCGGCTCAACCAGCGGCTGAACCTGCGGCTGAAGGAAGGCGGCGACCTCCGCCTCGAAGATCTCGGGCCTCTGCAGCTGCGGGACGTGCGCGCAGTCCGGAAGCAGGACGAACCGGGCGTTCGAGAGACCGGCGGCGAGTTCGCGTGCCATGGCGGGCGGCGTGGCCTCGTCATGTTCGCCGACCAGCACGAGCGCCGGCACACGGATCTCGGAGAGACGCGCCCGGAGATCGAGCCCCGCCAGGGCCGCGCACGCAGCCTGGAAGACGGCGAGATCGGTCCGGAGGAAGGCAGCCCGCCGCTCGGCCATCAGGGCGGGATGGGCGGCCTGGAACGCGGGCGCGAACAGGCGGCGCATGGCCGTATCGGCGATCGCCGGCAGCCCCTTCTCGGCCGCCACGCGCGCCATGCCGCGGAACGCCTCGCGGCCCGGCTCGGAGAAGCAGGCCCCGCAATCCGCGAAGACGAGGCGCTCGAACAGCGTCGGGTGGCGCAGGGCGCAGAGCAGCAGCACGAAGCCGCCATAACCGTTGCCGAGCCCGGCCGCCGGCCGCCCCCCCGTGGCCTCGCGCACCGCCGCGGCGACCCGGTCGGCGACCGCTTCGAGGCCGCCCGGGGCGGGTGCCGAATGGCCGAAGCCGGGGAGTTCGGGAACCAGGACCCGGAAGTCGCGGCCGAGCGCGGTGACGACCGGATCGAAGCTGGTGGCATCGGCGAGGAGGGAGTGCAGCAGGACCAGGGGCGGCCCCTCGCCCGATGCGGTCATCGCCACCTGCTTGTCCGCGAACAGCGCCTGCATCCCTGACCTCCCCGTTGCCTCGGCCGGACCGTTTCATAAGGCTGTCGCATTCGGCGCGTTCAGCCGCAATCCGGTTGACGTGATATTTCACGAATGGCAGCATGTGTCGATCGAGCGGGGATATCCGTGCTGCTTCGCGACAACATCTACGCGGCGATTCGCGCCGACATCCTGGCCTGCATCCTGCGGCCCGGCGCCGAGGTGCGCGAGCAGGAACTGGCGCAGCGCTACGCCGTCAGCCGCCAGCCGGTCCGCGAGGCGCTGCTGCGCCTGGAGCGCGAGCGGCTCGTGACGGTTCACGCGCGGCAGGGATATCAGATCAACGCCATTTCGGTCGCCGATGCGCGGGATCTGCTGCGCATGCGCCTCGCCCTCGAGCCGGCCTGCGCGGCCGAGGCGGCGGCCAGCGCGCCCGATGCCGTCCTCGCCGCGCTCGACGCCTACCGCACCGCGGACGACGGCGCCGATTTCATCGCGGAGAACCGCGCCTTCCACATCGCGCTGGCCGAGGCGTCGGGGAACCGCCGCATGGCCGCGACGGTGCGCGATCTCGTCGAGCAGGCGGACCGGCTGGTGCGCGTCAGTCTCGACGGCATCCGCGGGCGCGATCCGGCGCAGCTGGTGGCCGAGCACGCCGGCATCATCGACGCGCTCCAGCGCCGCGACGGCCGCGGTGCGCGGCGCCTCGTGCGCGAGCATGTCGGCCAGGCCGAGCGACGCATCCTGACCGCGCTGGAGCGCAGCGCGATCGTCCTCTGAGCAGCACCGCCCCGGCGCGAAGCCCGGGACGCGGTCCGAAACGATACGGGAGAGACGCCATGACCCTGCACGCGCCGGCACCCTCGGTCGAGACACGGGGCAACTTCATCGACGGGCGCGAGGTCGAGGCCGGCGACGGCGCGCTGATCGACGTGCGCAACCCCGCCACCGGCGCGGTGATCGCCCGGATCCCCAATTCCGGTCCCGCCGATGTCGACCGGGCGATGCGCGCGGCCCGCGCCGCCTTCGAGGGCAAGGAGTGGGGCGGCATGGACATCCGGGCCCGGGCACGCCTCGTGAACCGGCTCGCCGACGCCTTCGAGGCCAACCTCGACACGCTCTATCGGCTGGAGACCACCAACAACGGCCGGCCGGTCAACGAGACCCGGGCGC
This sequence comes from Methylobacterium guangdongense, assembly GCF_038442355.1. NCBI lineage: Bacteria > Pseudomonadati > Pseudomonadota > Alphaproteobacteria > Hyphomicrobiales > Methylobacteriaceae > Methylobacterium > Methylobacterium guangdongense. The sequence continues at coordinate 220,981 of NZ_JBBXMX010000008.1, read as the reverse complement.
AGCTCTCCCGGCTGCCGGACTTCTTCCGCTACTTCGCGGGCGTGGCGCTGGCGCGCCGCGACGACGTGATCCCGGTGGAGGGCAACTACCTCAACTACACCCGCAGGACGCCGATCGGGGTGGTGGCGAACTGCACGCCGTTCAACCACCCGCTGATGATCCTGTGCAAGTCGCTGGCGGTGGTGCTCGCCACCGGCTGCACCACGGTGGTCAAGCCCTCCGAGTACACGCCGCTGACGACCCTGAAGCTCGCGCAGATCTTCTCCGAGGCCGGCCTGCCGCCGGGGGTGTTCAACATCGTGCTGGGCCTGGGCGCCTCCACCGGCAAGGCGCTCGCCGAGCATCGCGACATCAACAAGCTCGTGCTCACCGGCGGCACCGAGGCCGGACGGATCGCGGGTTCGGCGGCCGCGAAGGTCTTCGCGCACCAGACCATGGAGCTCGGCGGCAAGACGCCCGTGATGGTGTTCGACGATTTCGACGTCGAGCGGGCGGTGAACTACGCGGCCTTCGGGGCCTTCATCGGCGCCGGCCAGACCTGCGTGTGCGGCAGCCGCCACCTCGTCCAGGCCTCGATCTACGACGAGTTCGTGGAGCGGCTCGCCGCCAAGACCGCCGCGATCCGCCTGGGCGACCCCTTCGACCCGGCGACGCAGCTCGGTCCGGTGATCTCCGAGCGCCAGCGCGACCGCGTCCTCGCCTATGCCGGCTACGGCCGCGACGAGGGCGCCCGCGCGGTGGCGGGCGGGCGCGCCGCGCAGGTGCCGGGCTTCGAGGGCGGCTACTTCGTCGAGCCGACGGTCTTCGCCGACGTGCGGGCCGACATGCGCATCTTCCAGGAGGAGGTGTTCGGGCCGTTCACCAGCGTCACCCGCTTCGAGGACGAGGCCGACGCGCTCCGGCTCGCCAACGACTCGCCCTTCGGCCTCGCCGCGGCGGTGCGCACCCGGGATGTCGCCCGCGCCCACCGGGTCGCGCACGCCGTCAAGGCCGGCATCGTCTGGATCAACGACCACCACCGCCTCGACCCGGCCTCGCCCTGGGGCGGCGTCGGCGACAGCGGGCTGGGCCGCGAATGCGGCATCGAGAGCTTCAACGACCATTTCGACGTGAAGAGCGTCATGGTCGCCACCGGCGACGGGCCCTTCGACTGGTACCGCGACACGGCCGGACAGCGCCGCCTGAACTGACGAACCACGGCGCGGGGGGATGCGAGGTCCGCGCGAGACGGACCCCTTCCGCGCCGGCCCCTCCCCCGGAAGGAAACGCCCATGCCCGCGTCCGTGAACCCGGCGGTCAACGCCGGAGGCCGCCTCGACCGCCTGCCGATCGGTCCGTTCCATCGCCGCATCATGTGGCTGATCGGGATCGGCATGTTCTTCGACGGCTTCGACATCTACATCGCCGCCACCGTGCTGGGCTCGACCCTGAAGAGTGGCTTCTCGACCCTGCCGCAGAACGCGTGGTTCGTCTCGGCGACCTTCGTGGGCATGATGGCGGGCTCGTTCCTCACGGGCTTCTTCGGGGACCGCTACGGACGGCGCTTCACCTATCAGGCCAATCTGCTGGTCTTCGGGCTCGCCGCCATCGGCGCGGCCTTCGCGCCGAACATGACGGTCCTGATCGTCCTGCGGTTCATCATGGGCGTCGGCCTGGGGGCCGAGAACGTGGTCGGCTACTCGACCATGACCGAATTCGTGCCGGCGCGGGCGCGGGGGCGCTTCCTCGGCCTGATGGCGGTGTTCGTGGTCACCGGCCTGCCGGCGGCCTCCCTGGTCGGATACCTCATCATTCCGGCGTTCGGCTGGCGGGCGATGTTCGCGCTCGGCGGCATCGGGGCTCTGGCCGTCTGGTACGCCCGGAAGAGCCTGCCGGAATCGCCGCGCTGGCTCGAGGCCGTGGGGCGCCACGCCGAGGCCGAGGCGCTGATGCGCACGATCGAGGCCGAGGCGAGCCGGGGGGCGCCCCTGCCGCCCGCCGCCGCGATGGCGCCCGTGCCGCAGCTCGGGCTTTCCGCCCTGTTCCGGCCGCCGCTGCTGTCGCGGCTGCTGCTGGGCTGCCTGTGCCTCGTGGTGATCAACACGCTGCTCTACGGCTTCGTGACGTGGCTGCCGACCTTCTTCATCCGGCAGGGCCTCTCGGTGGCGACCTCCTTCGGCTACGCGCTGCTGATGGGCCTCGGGGCGCCGGTGGGCAGCGCCATCGGCGCGCTGACCGCCGACCGGTGGGGCCGCAAGCCGACGATCATCGGCGCCTCGGCGGCCGCCATCCTGTTCGGGATCCTCTATCCCCTGACCCAGGATCCGGTCCTGCTGCCGCTCGTCGGCTTCGGGCTGACCGTGCCGATCTACGTGCTGGTGGCGCTCCTGTTCGGGATCTACATCCCCGAATTGTTCCCCACCGAGGTGCGGCTGCGGGCGTCGGGCCTGTGCAACACGGTCGGGCGCGGGGCGACGATCGTGACGCCCTTCCTGGTCGTGAGCCTGTTCGAGGCCTACGGCATCGCGGGCGTGACCGGCCTGATGATCGGGCTCCTGGCCCTGCAGATCGTGGCGGTCGCCGTCTTCGGCGTCGAGCCGCGCCGCCAGAGCCTGGAGAGCCTGGAGCCCGGCCTCACGCCGGCCGAGGGCGGCGCGGGTTCCGGCGCACGCGGCACCGTGCCCCGCCCGATCGCCTGAGCCCACATCACCGGTCCCGCGCCCGCCCGGAATTCCGGGACGGCGCGGGGTTCGGCCCGCGGGACGCAACAACACGTTCGAAGGCGAGACTCCCGATGCGCACACCACACCGCCGGCCGTTGGGATGGGCCCTGGCCGCCGCCCTGCTGGTCGCCGGCCTGTCGCCGTCCGCCGCGCACGGTCCGAACGCGCCGCCGCACCGGCTGGAGTCGCTCGGCGACCTGCCGCTGGAGAGCGGCGAGACGATCCGCGACTTCGCGATCTCCTACGTGACCCACGGGACGCTGAACGCCGACAAGTCCAATGTGATCCTGATGACCACCGCGATCGGCGGCAATCATCACCGGATCGACTTTCTCATCGGCCCCGGCAAGGCCCTCGACACGGACCGATACTTCGTCATCGCCACTGACGCGATCGGCAACGGGCTGACCACGAGCCCAAGCAACAGCGCGAGCCAGCACGGCACCGCCTTTCCCCACTTCACCATCCGCGACATGGTCGAGAGCCAGAAGCGGCTCCTGGACCGGCTCGGGATCACCCACGTCGTTGCGGTGGCGGGCGCCTCGATGGGCGGCATGCAGGCGCTGCAATGGGGCGTCAGCCATCCGGGCTTCATGGACGCCCTGGTGGCGCTGACCCCGATGGCGCGCACCGCGCCCTGGTCGATCGCCGTCAACGAGGCCACCCGCAAGGCGCTGATGCTCGATCCCGCCTTCAAGGACGGCGCCTACGAGAGGCAGCCGGAGCAGGGCTGGCGGCTGCGTGCCGACATCCTGCAGGTGCTGGCCGCGCGGACGCCGGAGGCCCTGCGCGGGATCGCCCCGCAGCCGCTCGACATCCTGCCCTGGATGCGCGCGCAGGAGGAGGCGGTGCTCAAGGCCGGCTTCGACGCCAATGACTGGATCGCGCAGACCTGGGCGTATGACCGCCACGACATCGGCCAGACCCCCGGATACGGCGGCGACGTCCGGAAGGCGCTCGCCGCGATCGGGGCCCAGACGCTGATCCTCACCGGCGGCAACCTCGATCTGTACAATCCCGTCGAGGAGGCACGCGAGGCCGGCGCCTTCATCCCGCAGGCCAGCGTCGTCGCCGTGCCGTCCGTGCAGGGCCACACGACCGCAACGGCGACCAAGGCGGCGGACGTGGCGTTCATGAACCGGACCGTCCGGGATTTCCTCGACACGGTCGCGCGGCGCGGCCGCTGAGACAGGGCGCGATCAGGCTGGCGGCGGAGACGAGGCCGTCCTTGGCGCCGAGCACGGCGGCGCGCAGCCAGCCGACCCGGCCGATGCGGGGCCGAATTTACGCTTGCGGTGTGCCATCCCGGCCTGGCCTGCGCGGGATCGCCGGGGAAGCCGCGGCGCGCCGAACGGAATGGCCTCCGACGTTCGACGGTCACCCCATGGGGGGCAGGGCCGGAACGGAGGCGCAGAGACGGCGTCGGGTCCCGCTCTCCCGTGGCAGCCCCTCCGCCGACGCCGTCAGCGACCCATCCAGGCCGCGTGGACGGCGCCTGTGGCCGTGTCGGGCTTCGACGCGCCGATGAAGATCACGACCGGGCCATGGCGGTCGCGCCGGGGATCGTAGAAATCGAGCAGGCCCGGATGGAGGCGCTGGATGAAATCCGGTTGCCGGCCGCTCCGGCGCAGCAGATGATCGATGACGACCTGGTCGCCGTGCACCGCATTCGGCACGGGACCGCAGGACCCCGGACGCATCCAGCGGTCCGGGTCGGCCGCGAAGGTCGTGTAGAGCGCACCGAGCTCGTCCCCGGACCAGCGCAGCAGCGCGCTGGAGAGGCGTCCCGCGTGGAAATAGTCCTCCATCGCGGCGAGGCCGGGCTCGGCCAGGGCATCGGCCGGGCCGGTCAGCACCGTATCGAGGTCGCACAGGAGTGTCGGCCCCGTGCTGAGACCGGGGCGGAACGCCTCCATCTTGGCCCACCAGGCGGGCCAGGCGTGCCGCAGCGGGATCGTCTCCACGCCCGGAACCGCCACCGGCAGATCCGTTAGGCAGAGGATCCGGTCGAACGCCGGCGCATGGCGGCGGATGCCGCCCGCGAGGCGGGCGACCCAGGTCGCGTCGTAGCGCCCGCCGCCCTTCAGGACGGTGATCAGGGTGGTCATGCGTTCATCGCTCGGTCGGGGATGGCGGATGCACGTCGAGGCGTCCGGCCGCCTCGGCCTGGGCGAACCACGCGCGCTCGGCCGCCCAGGGATGCCCGGGCCAGCCGGCGAAACCGAAGCCGTAGGCCTGCGCCGGCCGGGCCCCCGCCGGGCGGCCGAGCAGCAGCGCGAGCGTCACGAGGAAGCCGGTGCTCGGGTTCGGGGGTCCCGCCGCGCCGGTGTCGAGCAGCGTGCGGGCCTGCTGATGCAGCGCCTCCGGCAGGAGATGGACCGGGCGGCCCAGCGGCCGCAGCAGCGCCAGCAGCTCGCGGGTCCAGCAGATCGGCTCGGGGACGTTGTGCTCCGCCGGCAGCATCGGGAAGGGCAGGATGAAGGCCCGTGCGGCGCGGACCACCGGGCGCTCGAGGAAGCGCCGGTCCGCCAGCCATTCCCGCGTCTGGCCGCCGCGGTTGACCAGGGCGAGATGCGTGACGCGGTGGCCGGTGCCGCCGCCGAAGCCCGGCGCGTTGTTGAAGCGGACCACGCTGTCCGCCGCATCGATCGCGGCGCCGCACGCACCCGCCCCGGGCGCGTTGCCCACGATGGCGAGGGACCCGTCGGCGGGCAGGCCGGCGCGTCCGGCGGAGAGGGGGTCGACGTCCGGGATCACGTGCGGCAGGGGTTTATGGGAACCGCGAAGGTAAGGCGCGGGCCCGGCGCATCCAGGCCCCTGCCGGATCGCGGGCGCGGGAGACGGGATCATGCGCCGGTGTTTCGTCTGTGCGGCCGCCATGATCGGACCGAGCGACCGGACCCTGTCCTATCCGTGTGGGGCGCAGCGCGCCTTCCCGCTGGTCTGCCAGGCCTGCGGGGTCCTGCTCGCGGAGAACGGGGATCCGGAGGCCTGCCGCGCGCATCTGGCCCGAAGCCTCGCCGGCCCCGTCTTCGCGCCCGACCGGGAGGCCCCCTACGGCCTCGACCTCTACACCCTGCGCAGTGCCGCGACCCGGTGGCGGCTCGGCGCCCGTCCCCGCGACGCGACCGGCCGCGAAGAGCTCCGGCACCCCCACGGCACCCGGGCGGCCGAAGCCGAACTGTTTTCCCTCGCGGCCGCCGGGGGAAGCCCGGTCTCCCTCGGCCTCCTCTGCCGCCCGGCGGACCGGGACGCGGTCCTGGCATCGCTGCCGGCGCAGGCCGGCTGGACGGACGATGTCGCGATCCTGATCGACGGGCCGGTGCGGCCGGCGGAGCCGGTCGTGGTCGCGGGCTTCGCCGCGGGGGCGGTGTGCGTGGCCGCCCGGCCCCTCGACGGGGATTTCGCCGCGCAGCGCAATGCCCTGCAGGGTCTCGCCCGCCACGGCTGGATGCTCCAGCTCGACGCCGACGAGGCGCTCGACCCGGAAACCGGCCGCCTGCTGCCCGCCCTGGCGGCCCTCGCCGAAGCGGAGGACGTCGTCTCGATCGGCCTCGCCCGGGCGAACCGGGTCGACGGAATCCTCTCGGACGTCTTCCCGGATGTCCAGTACCGGTTGAACCGCACCCGTCTGCGCTATGCCGGGCGCGTCCATGAGCGCCCGGTTCTCGACGCAGGCTGGCCCGGGAGCCTCATCGCCCTGCACGGGTGTATCGCGCATCGCCTGAGCGCGGCCCATGTCCGGAGCCGGTCGCGGCGCTACGAGGCGCTCGATCCCGGGCGCGGACGTCCGGAGGAAGAGGCCGCGCTGCTGCGCCCCTACGCCGACTGACGGGCCGGAGCCGCCCGGATCCGGGCCGCCGCGATCGCCCGTTCGTAGAGCGCCAGGGTCTCGTGCCCGAGGCTCGCCCGGCTGAAGCGCCCGGCCGCCGCCAGGGCGCGGGCGCGATAGGCGCGGCGCAGGTCCGGATCGGTGAGGAGCGGACGCAGGGCGTCGGCGAGGGCCGGCCCGGTCGCGGCCGCGGCCAGGGGGCCGGCGCCGGGCACGCCCACGAAGGCGCGGGCGCTCGCATCCGCGGCGCAGGCCACGACCGGCCGGCCATAGGCGAGTGCCTCCTGGTAGACGAGGCCGAAGCTCTCGTAGCGCGAGGGCGCCAGCACCGCATGGGCCTCGGCATAGGCCGCCGCCAGCGCCCGGCCGTCGATCCGGCCCCGGGCCTGGATATGCCGCCGCGCCACATCGGGCAGATCGGCCGGGAGATCGTCCGGCGGCACCCCGACGAGGTCGAGCCGGAAGGCGGGCAGCGTGCCCCCGGCCCGCTCGGCGCCGAGGATCGCGACCGCGCCCAGGAGCGCATCGAACCCCTTCCGCGCCTCCGCGCGCCCGACGAACAGCAGGCGGATGGGTTCCGCCGCCTCCGGATAGGGGGCGCCGCCCGCGGTCGCGGCGACCTCGGGGGGCAGGCTGAGACCGATCACCGCCGCGGGCTGCCGCCCGGTCAGCCCGTAGGAACGGGCGATCACCGCCGCGTGCGCCGCGGTGTTGGCGATGAGCCCGGCGCTCGCCTGAGCCTGCCGGCGCTCCAGGCGGTCGGCCGTCCAGCCGTCGAGGCGGTTGCGCAGGCTGCCGGCCGGGTCGCGGGTGAAGTCGGCCGGCGTGGAGCTGCGGGTCACCAGGGGCAGATCCCGCCGGCCGGCGAGCAGGGCGGCCGGGGCGTACCAGTTGGTCGCCTCGATGACGTCGAAGGGCGTCCGGCGGTGCGCGGCGAGCACGGCGCGCCGGTAGGCGAGCGGGGCGGCGAGGTGTCCGGCCGAGCCCCAGAGGCGCAGGCGCGCCAAGGGATCGCCGGGCACCAGGGCGAGGCCCGACACGGCGACGCCGCCGATCCGATCGTGTCCGGTCCGGTCGAGGGTGAACACCGTCACCTCCGCGCCCGCCTCCGCAAGGCTCTCGGCGATTTCCCGGGCCGCCGTCGAGAGCCCGCTCGGCGATGGCGGGTAGTCCCAGGCCAGGAGGGCGGTGCGCATCAGGCGGCCAGCAGGCGATGGTAGAGGGCGAGGTAGTCCCGGGCCATGCGCTCGGCGGTGAAGCGCGCCTCGAACCGGCGGCGGATCGCTGCGCGGTCGAGCTGGCCGATCCGGGCCAGCGCCGCGACCGCCTCGGCTTCAGTGGACACGATGAAGCCCGTCACCCCGTCCTCGACGATCTCGGGAACCGAGCCGCGGTTCCAGGCGACCACCGGGGTGCCGCAGGCCATCGCCTCGATCATCACGAGGCCGAAGGGTTCGGGCCAGTCGATCGGGAACAGGAGCGCCTGGGCGCCGCCCAGGAGCTCCCCCTTCCGGGCATCGTCGACGGGTCCGAGATAGGTCGCATCGGGGCCGAGGAGCGGACGCACCCGGGTCTCGAAATAATCCGGGTTGCCGACATCGATCGTGCCGCCGAGCCGGATCGGCCGGCCAGCGGCGCGGGCGACGCGGATCGCCACGTCGGGCCGCTTCTGGTCGGTCATGCGCCCCACGAAGGCGACATGGGCGTCCGGCACGGCGCGGAGGCTGTAGCGGGTCCGGTCGATGCCGTGATGCACGATGCCGGCCCGATTGGAATCCGGGATGCCCGCCGCCTGCGCGGCCGAGATCGCCGCCACCGGCAGGTCGGGAAAACCCTGGAAGAACAAAGCCCGGTCGAGTTCGTCCACCCGCCAATGGATGGTGGTCAGGCTGTGCCGGCGACGCGCCCCTAGCAGCGCCGCATGGGTGAACTCGCCGTGGCAATGGATGATGTCGAACGCGTCGAGCCGCTGCCGCAGGGCCTCCAGCTGCAGGGCGTCCAGGGCGGCCGGCACCCCCGGTGCGACACGCCCGTATTGACGCTCCAGAGCCGCGAGACTCGGGTAATCGCCGACGCGGGGTAAGTCTGTCGCACTGTCCGCGGGGGCAAACAATGTTAATCCTACGCCCAAGCTTCGTAGCGCCGTGCTGAGATCGTGCACAACCCGCTCGGTGCCGCCATGATGATCCGGAGGAACGGGAAAAATGTTCGGCGCGATCTGGGCGACGCGAAGCACGGCAACCTCTTTACATATGTTAAACCGAAGCGCGGCCAGCGCTTTACATAAGTTAAAAATACAGGGGCGCCCGAAAGCCGCAGCCCGCACCTGATGTTCGTCCTGCACATCGCCCTGCAGGGCTGCCTGCGCGGCGACGGCGTCGTCTATGGGCTCACCGCCGACACCGGCGGCCATATCCGCTACCTGCTCGACCTGGTCGCGGCCTCGGCGCAGGATCGCGACCTCACGCGGATCGTGATGGCGACCCGCCTGTTCCGCAGCCCCCTCGGCGCCGCCTACGCCGTGCCCGAAGAGCCGGTCGCCGACAAGGTCACGCTCGTGCGGCTCGCGAGCGCGTCCCCGGACTACCGCACCAAGGAGGCGATGCACGCCGAGGTCGCGTCCTTCGCTGAGAACCTGATCGCCTGGATCGCCGCGCAGGACCGGGCGCCGGATCTCATCCACGCGCATTACGCGGACGCCGCGACGGTGGCGGCCCTGGTGGAGGATCGCCTCGGCATCCCCTTCGTGTTCACGGGGCATTCGCTCGGCCGCGTGAAGGCGCGGATGCTGGGCGCGTCCCCGGTCCGCCCCGACCTCGCCCACCGGATCGCCGCCGAGGAGGAGGCCCTGGCGCGCGCCCAGCTCGTCATCGCGTCCTCGCGGGACGAGGCGGAGGTCCAGTACGCCACCTATACGACGTACGATCCCGGGCGCGTCCGCGTCCTGCCGCCCGGCAGCGACCTCGCCCGCTTCGCCGCGGCCCAGACGCATCCCCGGGTCGACGCGGCGATCGACCGTTTCCTCGACGATCCGGCCAAGCCGGCGATCCTGGCGCTCGCCCGTCCGGTGGCGCGCAAGAACCTCGCGGCGCTGGTGCGCGCCTATGGCGAGAACCGGGCGCTCCAGGCCCGCGCCAATCTCGTGATCGTCGCCGGCACCCGGGACGATATCGACACCCTCGACGGCGACATGGCCGCGACCATGCGCGACCTCCTCGTCCTGATCGACCGCTACGACCTCTACGGGCGCGTCGCCTACCCGAAGACCCACCGCCCGGAGGACGTGCCGGCGATCTACGCCCATGCCCGGGCGCGCGGCGGCCTGTTCGTCAACCCGGCCCTCAACGAGCCCTTCGGCCTGACGCTGTTGGAGGCGTCCGCCGCCGGCCTGCCGCTGGTCGCCACCGACAGCGGCGGCCCGAACGACATCGTGGAGACCTGCGGCAACGGGCTTCTGGTCGATCCCCGGGCCCCGGGGGCGATCGCCGAGGCCTGCCTGCGGATTCTGGGCGATCCGGCCCTCTACGCCCGCTGCGTGGCCGGGGGCGCCCGGGCGGCGGCGGCCTACGACTGGGACCGGCACGCCGCCCGCTACCACGTGCTGCTGCGCGCGCTGCTGGCCGGGGAACCGCCCGACCCGGCGCCCCGGCAACTGCTCGTCTGCGACATCGACAACACGCTGGTGGGCTGCGATGCGGCGATGGGGATCTTCCGCCGGTGGCGCAGCCGGCAGGCGGGGCTGGCCTTCGGCGTCGCCACCGGCCGGTCGTTCCACAGCGCCATGGCGGTGCTGGAGCAGCAGGACTCTCCCCGCCCCCAGGTGATGATCACCTCGGTGGGCTCCGAGATCTACCACCTCGACGCCAACGGCGTGACCTACACGGCGGACGCCGCGTGGCGGCGGATCATCGAGACCGGCTGGGACCGGGCCGCGGTGCTGGCGGCGCTCGACGGGCTCGACGGCCTGACCCCCCAGGGACCGCTGGAGCAGCGCCCCCTGAAGCTGAGCTACTTCGCCGATGCGGCGGTCGCCCGGTGCGTCCGCGCGCGCCTGGCCCAGGCGGGACGCGCGGCCCGGGTGATCCACAGCCACGGCCGCTACCTCGACGTCCTGCCGGAGGCGGCCTCGAAGGGCACCGCGGTCGATCACGTCCGGACCCTCTACGCCCTGCCGGAACACGCCGTGTTCGTCGCCGGCGATTCCGGCAACGACATCGAGATGCTGGGCGCCCGGGTGCAGGCGATCATCGTCGCCAACTACTCCGACGATCTGGCGAGCAACGCCGCCCTCCAGCATTCCTACGTGGCCCGCCGGACCCATGCCCGGGGCATCATCGAGGGAGTCTCGCACTTCCGCCGGATGGTCGCCCATGTCGGCTGAGACGGTGGCCGAGACGGCGGCCGATCCCCGCGGGGCGCCGGGCCCGAGCGTCCTGACCCTGGTCCGCGGCCGGGCCGACCGCCTGCGCAACCTGATGCGCGGGCTCGCCCGCCAGAGCCTGCCCCCGCGCGAACTGATCATCGCCTGGATGCAGCCGGAGCCGGAGCCCGCCCTGCCCGATCCCGGGTGCCCGGTCCGGCATCTCCACGTCCCGGGCGAGCCGATGCCGCTCGCCGCCGCGCGCAACCGGGCCGCCGGGGCGGCCAGCGCGGACCTCCTGGTCTTCCTCGACGTGGATTGCATCCCGGCGCCGGGGCTGGTCGCCGCCTACGCGCAGGCTGCCGCGACCACCCGGGGGCTGTTCCTCGGCGAGGTCCTCTACCTGCCCCCCGGGGCGGCCGCGGGCGATCCCGATCCGACCCTGCTCGACCGCCTCGGCCGGATCCATCCGGCCCGGCCCGCCCTGCCGGAAACCGGCCTGCGGCCTGAGCCCGATGCGGGCCAGCTCTGGGGCCTATCCTTCGCGCTGCCGGCCGCGTCCTGGCGTGCCGTCGGCGGCATGGACGAGGCCTTCGTGGGCTACGGCGGCGAGGAGACCGACCTCGCCGCCCGGCTCGCCGCCTCCGGGCTGCCGGTCTTCTGGGTGGCGGGCGCCCGCGCCTACCACCAGCACCACCCGGTCCACGTGCCGCCCCTGCAGCATTTCGCGGCGATCCTCGCCAATGCGGGGCGCTTCCGGGCGCGGCACGGGCGCTGGTGCATGACCTACTGGCTCGACCAGTTCCGCGCGGCCGGGCTGATCGACTGGCACGCCGACGCCCCTGCGATCCGCCTGATCCGCCCGCCGACCGGGCCCGAGATCGCCGCCGCCCTGCGTCCCGACGCCCTGTTCTCCTGAGATCGAGCCCGAACCCACCGCCATGAAGAAGCCGATCGCGTTCTTCGTCCATCACCAGGGCCGGGGCCACGCCAACCGCACGATGGCGGTGGCCGCCGAATTCGCCCGCGACCGGCCCGTCTCGGTGCTGACCGCCGATCCGCGCCTGTTCGACGGGTTCGGCCGCGACATCGAGATCGTGGCGCTGCCCAACATGATCGGCGCCGCGGTGCCGACCCCGCGCCTCTACGCCGAGCCGACGCCGCAGGTGATGCACTGCGTCCCCCTGGGCCTGACCGAGATGCGCCGGACCATGCGGACCATCCTCGACCACGTGGACAGCCGCGATGTCGGGCTGTTCGTGGTCGACGTCTCGGCCGAGATCGCCCTGCTCGCCCGGATCGCCAGCGTGCCGGCCGTGCAGATCCGCATGCACGGCGACCGCTCCGATATCGGCCATGTCGGCGCCTACGAGGCCTGCGTCGGGATGCTCGCCCCCTTCGACGAACGCTTGGAGCAGGACGACTACCCGGCCAGCTTACGCGCCAAGACCTTCTACAGCGGCGGCCTGTGCACCAGCGTCGACCGGGTGCCGGAGCGCGCCGAGGCCCGCGCCAGGCTCGGCCTCGACCCCACGCGGGAGATCGTCGTGGCGGTGACCGGCGGCGGCGGCAGCGGCACGCCCTACGCGCCGCTCACGGTCGCGGCCCGCGCCGAACCCGACGCCCTGTGGCTGACCCTGGGGCCGACCCACCGCGAGGGCCACGAGACCGACTTCTCGAATCTGCGCGAGCTCGGCTGGGTCTCGTCGGTCACCGATTATCTCGCCGCCGCCGACATCGTGATCGCCTCGGCGGGCGACAACACGGTCCACGAGGTCGCCCGGGTCGGGGGCCGCCTGATCGTCATGCCGGAATGGCGCTACTTCGCCGAGCAGACCCGCAAGGCCGAGGCCCTGGTCCGCCTCGGTGCCGCCGTGCAGGCCCCCGCCTGGCCGGGGAATCTCCAGGGCTGGCGCGACCTCCTCGCCCGCGCCCGCGCCCTCGACGGCACCGCCCTGCGCGGCCTCTACGCCCCCGACGCCGCCGTCCGGGCCGCCGGCTGGCTCGAAGGGCTGACCGACGCCCTCTGGGACCACGGACCCGCAGGGGCCGAGCCCGCCGCACTCCCGGGCCTCGCCGCCGAGTGACCGCCGCCCTTCCCCCGCCTCAACCGGAGCCCGACCGCCGCATGTCCACCGTCTCCGTCGTGACCCTCGCGAAGGGCCGGCCGGCGCATCTGCGCAACGTGCTCCGCGGCCTGGAACGCCAGACCCAGGCCCCCGCCGCCTTCATCGTCGCGGTGATGCAGGACACGCCCTACGACCTGCCCGAGGTCGGCTTCCCGGTGCACCAGATCCTCGTGCAGGGCCGCGAGTTGCCTCTAGCGGCCGCGCGCAACCGCGGCGTGGCGGCGGTGGACAGCGACGCCGTGGTCTTCCTCGACGTCGACTGCATCCCGGCCCCCGACCTCGTCGCCGATTACGCCCGGGGGCTCGCCGAGCTCGACGGGCTGCTGATGGGCGAGGTGCTGCACCTGCCCGAGCGCGCCACCGCGGGCGCCTGGGACTATGACGGCCTGGAGGCCGTGGCGGAGCGGCATTCCGACCGCCGGGGGCCCCCGGCCTCCGGCATCGAGATCTGCACCGATTACCGCTGCTTCTGGTCGCTTAACTTCGCGATCCGGCGGGCCACCTTCCTGGCGACCGGCGGCTTCGACGAGCGCTACACCGGCTACGGCGGCGAGGACACCGACTTCGGCAAGATCCTCGACCAGAGCGGCATCCCGATCGCCTGGATGAAGGGCGCCCGCGCCTATCACCAGTACCATCCGCACCACATGCCGCCGGTCCACCACCTCGACAGCGTGGTGCGCAACGCCGAACTGTTCGAGGCCAAGTGGGGCTACCGCACGATGGGCCACTGGCTCTACGCCTTCAAGGTGATGGGCCTGATCGACGACACGCCCGACCGTCCAATCCGCATCCTGCGCCGCCCCGACGCCGCCGATCTCGCGCTGACCGGCCAGCAGAGCCACCAGCCGTATACGAACGCGGCCTCGGTCATTCGCGCCATCGAGGCCCGGGCGGGCGAGCCCGCGCCGGTGACCGCGTGAGGATCGCGCTCCTCGCCCATCTGCGCCACCCGATCGCCCCGCCCTTCGCGGGCGGCCTCGAAGCCTACACCTGGACCCTCGCGGACGGCCTCATGGCCCGCGGCCATGCGGTCACGCTGTTCGCCTCGGGCGACAGCGATGTGCGCTTCGCCCTGGATCCCGTGATCCCGGTCCATCACGAGCGGAGCCATGCCGGCCTGGAGCACCGGGGCGATGCGGGCCTGAAGGTCCATCTCGACGACGGCTACGCCGCCGCCTGCGACCGGATCGCCGCCGGGGACTTCGAGGTGCTCCACAACAACAGCCTGAGCCGCCTGCCCCTGGAGCAACGGCGCACGGCCGCGACGCCGACCGTCACCTCGCTGCACGTGCCGCCCTACGACGCCCTGCGCTGGTTCGTGCAGGCGAGCCCCGCCCCGGGACACCGGATCACCGCGCCATCCCGGGCCCATCTCGACGCGTGGTGGCCGGACGGGGCACCGCCGGAGGCCTCGGTCCTCCACAACGGCATCGATCCCGCCGCGTGGCCCTACCAGCCGCGGGGCGACGGCAGCGCGGTCTGGTCGGCGCGGATCACGCCCGACAAGGGTGCGCACCACGCGATCGCGGCGGCGCGCCGGGCCGGGCTGCCGCTGACCCTGTTCGGCCCGATCGAGGAGCCCGGATACTGGGCGGCGCAGGTCGCGCCCCGGCTCGGCGGCGCGATCCGCTACGGCGGCCGGCTCAGTGGGGCGGCCCTCGCCGCCGAGGTCGGCCGCGCCTCCGTCTTCCTGACCACGCCCTGCTGGGACGAGCCGTTCGGGCTCGCGGCGGTCGAGGCGATGGCCTGCGGCCTGCCGGTCGCCGGCTTCGCGCGGGGCGCGGTGCCGGAGGTGGTGGGGGAAGCCGGCGCCCTGGCCGCGCCGGGGGACGAGGCCGCCCTCGCCACCGCCGTCACGACGGCGCTCGCGATCCCGCGGACGGTCCCGCACGAGCGGGTCCTGCGCCTGTTCACGCGCGCGCGCTGGCTCGACCGCTGCGAAGCGCTCTACGCGCAGGCCCGCGCCCGGACCTGACCCCGCTGCCGCCAAACGCCTGCTCGTCCCGATCCTTGTCCACACCGTCCGCCAGAAAGCCGAACCATGACCCGACAGGATCTGATTGCCGCCCTGTGGCACGGTCGCGACCCGTTCGCGGATCCCCCGGCGGACCTACGCCCGGCCGACCTTCAGGGCTGGCGCAGCATTCACCCCTACCTTGAGGAAGCGGTGATCGCGGTCCGGCCCCGCGTCGTCATCGAGATCGGCACGTGGAAGGGGGCCAGCGCCCTGTTCCTCGCGCGCACCATGGCCGAGCACGACGTCGCCGGCAGCGTGATCGCGGTCGATACGTGGCTTGGCGCGGTCGATCATTGGGCCGACGCGGCGCTGTTCGCCGAACTCGCCACCGAGCATGGCTACCCGAGCCTCTACCGGACCTTCCTGGCCAACGTGGTGCGCGAAGGCATGACGGACCGCATCGTGCCGCTGCCGCTCGACTCCGTGAATGCCGCGGAACTCCTGCGCCTGCGCGGCATCGCCGCCGACGTCATCCACCTCGATGCCGGTCACGAGGAGGCGTCCGTCGCGGCGGACCTGCGCGCTTGGTGGCCGATCCTGCGCCCCGGCGGCCTCCTGATCGCCGACGATTACGACAGCACGGGGGGCCGTTTCCCGGGTGTGACCCGGGCGGTCGACGCCTTCTGCGCCGAAGCCGGCGTTCAGGGGCCGTGGTCGCTGCGCGGCAAGTGCAAGTTCATCAAGCCGGATTAGGTCTGGCCAACCGTCGCATGCGACGCCGATCCCCATCGATCAGGCCTCATGGCATCGGAGCGATCGTCGGAAGTGGAAAGCCGCACACGCTGCCCGGCGTGGGCAAGCTCCCGGCTTGTGCCGACCGTCACCGCACCTTCTGAAAGGTGACCTACGATCCTGCACATCCTGGCGGGCGGATCTGAGTTTCGGATCTGTTCGCCGCCGAAGGTCAGGAAGAAGGCTGCGACCGATGAAGACATGGCTCGTGGTCGCCATGATGCTCGGATCGACTGTCGACGCGATGGCGGTCGAGTCGTACGGGGATTACCGCGACTACTTCGACGCGAAACCCGCTGCCGTAGAGCGCACCCCGCGCCGCGCATCCGGGACGACGCACCCCCTCGATACGCGCCGCCCCGGCCAGGAAGGGCGCGCCGAGATGTACCGCTACGACGATGGTGGCATCGGCAGGACACCCGACGTGCGGGCGCGCAGCTGGGACGGCGGGTACGTTCCCGTGCAGCCGCGGAGTGCATCGCCGGACGGCTTCTGGAGCCCGATCGACCAGTCGTCCGAGGGTCGGGAACTGCACCAGCCGCGTTACAGGTGAGGCCGCGCCCTTGAGAGCGCGGATCGAGTCCGGCCGCTCCGGGCGAGGGCCTCATCGTGCCCCGAAGGATCATCCCGCAGAGCGTTTTGATTGCCGGCAATAGAGCCGTCACACAGGACACGACAGCGCGTCGCGCCAGGGCGATCCCATCCCCTCATTCTGAGGTGACCGCGGAGCGGGCCTCGAAGGAGGGCTCCAGAAACCGCAGGTCCCTCTGGAGGGCTCCTTCGAGGCCTCCGCTTCGTGCGGCACCTCAGAATAAGGGGATGGGTTGGACGGCCAAACGGACGATTCTGATCCTGTGTCGTGTCCCGTGCCATCGGACACGCCTCGCGATGCGACGGGAGGAGCGGTTCACGGATTCTTCCGACGCTCCGCGGACGGGCTGCAACCGAACTGGGACCGGTAGCTGCGCGCGAAATGGGCCGCGCTCGCGAAGCCGCAGGCCGTCGCGACCTCCCCGATCCTGAGCGGACTCTGGCGCAGCAGGCGCCGTCCGTGGGCGAGGCGGATCGCCCGGTACTGGGCCGAGACGCTCAGCCCGAGCTTCTCGAGGAACAGCCGGTCCAGGTGGCGCGGGCTGACCGCGGCGAGGCGCGCCAGGGCGAGGCGGCCGAGCGGCGCCTCCACGGTCTTCTCCATCGTCTCCAGCACCGCCAGCAGGGCCGGATGGTGAACTCCGTAGCGCTCGACCGCGGAGGCCCGCTGCGGGTCGTCGGCGGCGCCGATGGCGGTGTGCAGGAACCAGTCGGAGACGCGGCGCGCGAAGGCCTCGCCCATGCGCTCGGCGATCAGGGCGTGGGCCATCTCGAGCGGCGCGACGCCACCGCCGCAGGTCAGGCGATCGCCGTCGGCGACGTAGCGCGCCCGGCTCAGGCGCGCCTCCGGGAAGGTCTCGACCGTCGCGCCCGCATATTCCCAGTGGAGCGTGAAGACGCGGTCGACCAGCAGGCCCGCCGCGGCCATGAGATAGGGGCCGCCCGAGATGCCGCCGATGCGGACGCCGAGCCGGGCCATCCGCCGCAGCGTCGCGTGGATCTCGGGCCTGTCCCAGCCGGTCGGCTCGCCGCCCGCACAGACGAAGAGGATGTGCAGGTGGCCCCGCTGGCGCGGCAGCGCCTCGGTGGGGACTTCCACGCCCGACGAGGCGGCGACCCGCCCCTCCGCCTCGCCGAAATAGCGCAACCGGTAGAGCGGCCGCCCGGCGAGGTCGTTGGCGGCGCGGAACGGCTCGCAGCCCGAGGCGAAGGACATCAGCGCGAAGCCGGGCACGAGGAGGAAGCCGATCTCCTGCGGCCGATCCGCAATCTCCGCATCCATTCCGCCCGCGCCTTCCGTCGTCCGACGTCTCAACTGTGCAAGAAACCGTCCGCGACGGTCAAACATGACGCCCGGTATCCATCATGCTGTGTGCCATCGTCCCGTATCGCGCGAGGCCGCCTCCGGATGCTCCGACCTGCCGATCTGCCCCCGCTCCGCGATGCGGCGGCGCCCCGACCCGGCAGCCCGCGGGGGCAACGGCCGTGACCCGCCGCTACGACGTCGCCGTCCTGGGGCTCGGCGCGATGGGCAGCGCCGCGCTCGACCAGCTGGCGAAACGGGGCGCGGCGGTCATCGGGCTCGATCGCTTCGCGCCGCCCCACGCGCTCGGGTCCAGCCACGGCGAGACGCGGATCACCCGGCAGGCGGTCGGCGAGGGTGCCGACTACGTCCCCTTCGTCACCGCCTCGCACCGCATCTGGCGCGAGCTAGAGGCCGAGACCGGCGAGACCCTGCTGAACGCCTGCGGGGCCCTCGTCATGGCGCCGGGCCACGGTGTCTCCTCGCATCACGGCAAGCCGGACTTCGTCGGACGCTCGATCAGCGCCGCGGAGGGGGCCGGCATCGCCCATGAGGTACTGACCGGTGCGGAGGTAGCCCGCCGATTCCCGCAATTCCTCAATCTCGCGGGCGACGAGAAAGCCTATTACGAGCCGGGCGGCGGCTACGTGTTCCCGGAGCGCTGCCTCGCGGCGCAGCTCGGCCGCGCGGGGGCCGCAGGCGCCGAGATCCGCACCCATTGCGCGGTCACCGGGCTGCAGCAGGACGGGGGCGGCGTCCGCATCGAGACGGCGGACGGCCCCATCCTGGCCGACCGCGCCGTCGTGGCCGCGGGCGCCTGGACGGCCCCGCTGCTCGGGAGCCCGTTCGACCGGCTGCTCGCCGTCCGCCGCCAGCTCCTGCACTGGTACGCCCTGGCGGACGAGACCGCCTACGGGCCGCAGGCGCCGGTTTTCATCTGGATGTATGGGACGGGCGACACGGACTACCTCTACGGCTTCCCGCCGCTCGACGGCTCCATCAAGGTCGCCACGGAGCAGTACGACACCACCACCAGTGCCGACGGGGTGGAGCGCCGCGTCGACCCGTCCGAATCCGACGCCATGTACCGGCTGCGCGTCGCGGACCGGCTGGCCGGCGCGACCCCGGAGGTCGTCCGGGCCGCGGCCTGCGTCTACACGGTGACTCCCGACCGCGGCTTCATCATCGACCGGCATGCCGCGATGGACCGGGTCACGGTGGTCTCCGCCTGCTCGGGGCACGGCTTCAAGCACTCGGCCGGCATCGGCGAGGCCGTCGCGGCAGAACTGGCCGGGAGCGGCGGCACGGTCGATCTCACGCCCTTCGCCTTGGCACGTTTCAGTTGATGCGCCGGCTAATGGCTCGTGGATTGCTTGAAACCATGCCAAGATCGGTTGACCCGAGCAGGAAAGATCCGATGCGCCGCACGATCCGCACCCTTCTGACCACCGGGGCGATGGCCGCGCTCGCGGCGTTGTCGACCGCCGCGCTGCCCGGCCGGGCCACGGCCGCCGACGGCGTCGACGCGATCAAGAAGCGCGGGACGCTGATCGTCGGCGTGAAGGCGGATTACAAGCCGTTCGGCTTCCGCGACCCGAGCGGCGCGATCATCGGCCTCGAGCCCGACCTCGCCGCCGACCTCGCCAAGCGCCTGGGCGTGAAGCTCGAACTCGTGCCGGTCGTCTCGGCCAACCGGATCGAGTTCCTGCAGCAGGGCAAGGTCGATCTGCTGATCGCCACCCTCTCGGACAAGCCGGAGCGCCGCCGCGTCGTCCAGGCGATCGACCCGAACTACTATTCCGACTTCGTGAACGTCCTGCTGCCCAAGTCGTCCGGGATCACCGACTGGGCGCAGCTCAAGGGCAAGCCGCTCTGCGCCACCTCGGGGGCGTGGTACAACAAGGACGTCGCCCGGACCTACGGGGCGGAGATCGTCGCCTTCGACGGGTCCGAGAAGCCGCTCTTCGCGCTCAAGCAGGGCAACTGCATCGGCTACGTCTACGACCAGAGCATGCTGCAGGGTAAGCTGCTCGACGACGACTGGAAGGCCAACTACGCGCTGCCGCTCAAGGGCATTCTCGACGCCCCGTGGATGATGGCGGTGGCGCAGGGCAACACCACGCTCCAGGCCGCGGTCGAGGACGCCACCAAGGACTGGATGAAGACCGGCCTCATCGTCAACGAGGAGACGAAGTGGGGCATCGAGCCGACCGCGTACTCGAAGGCGATGCACGAGAAGTACAAGAACGCGACCAACTGATGCCCGCCTGCACGATGAAGCCGGGCGCTCGCCCGCGATGATCGCCGCGATCCAGGCGTGGTTCCAGCAGCTCTACGAGACCACGGGCTTCAACGTCACGGTCTTCTACGATCCCTACGACTGGGACCGGTACGTGGCCGGCCTGCGGATGACGCTGCTCCTCGGGATCAGCACGATCCTGTTGAGCCTCGTCATCGGCGCCGTCGGGGCGCTCCTGCAGAGCGGGCCGTCGCGCCTCCTGCGGGCGCTGGTCAACGGCTTCGTGGTGGTGTTCCGCAACACGCCGCCGCTCGTGCAGATCTTCTTCTTCTACTTCGGCCTCGGGACGCTGCTCCCGGACCTCCGCTCGGCGGACGGCCTGCGCGCGCCGATCCTCACCAACGTCCAGTGGGCGATCATCGCGCTGTCGCTGTTCGCGGGCGCGTTCAACATCGAGATCTTCCGCTCCGGCATCGAGGCGGTGCCGCGGACCACGGTCGAGGCCGCCGAGGCCCTGGGCTACACCCGCTTCAAGGCCTACCGCCACATCGTGCTGCCGCTGGCCCTGCGGGTCTGCCTGCCGGCCCTGAACAACAACCTGATCAACCTCCTGAAGACCACGACGCTGGCCTACGCGATCGCGGTCCCGGAGACCCTGTATGCGGTCAAGCAGATCTGGTCCGAGTCGCAGAACGTCCTGGAGATGATGCTGGTGCTGCTCGCGACCTACGCGGTCCTCGTCGGCGTGCTCGTCTGGATC
Source organism: Methylobacterium guangdongense (assembly GCF_038442355.1). Taxonomy (NCBI): domain Bacteria; kingdom Pseudomonadati; phylum Pseudomonadota; class Alphaproteobacteria; order Hyphomicrobiales; family Methylobacteriaceae; genus Methylobacterium; species Methylobacterium guangdongense. The sequence continues at coordinate 200,313 of NZ_JBBXMX010000008.1, read as the reverse complement.
ATGCACCGCTGGGAGCGCGCCCTGCGCATCCCGGGCTACGGCCGATGAGCGCTCTGGATCCGAACCGCCCGAGCGATCTCCCGGTCCTCCTGCCCTTCGCGCTCCCGAAGGACCGCCCGGCGGCGCGCCTGCGCCCGGCCCATCTCTGGCTGCTCGCCGGGCTCGCCCTCGTCGCCCTCCCGGCCTGGGCGCAGGGCGGGGCCGCCGCGCTGTCGCCGCTGGAGGTCGTGATCAAGTGGGCGCCCCTCCTGCTGACGGGCTTCGCCTTCAACGTCGCGATCTCGCTGATGGCGATGGCGATCGGCACGGTGGCGGGCATCGGGCTCGGGCTGGCGATGCTGGCGGAGGGGTGGATCCTGCCGCGCCTCGCGTGGTGCGTCACGCAGGTGTTCCGCAACGTGCCCTGGCTGGTGCTGCTGTTCTTCGTGATGTTCCTCGTGCCGTTCCAGATCACGGTGTTCGGCCTCCGCGTGCCGCTGCCCGACTGGGTGAAGGCGACCTTCGGCTTCAGCCTGCCGGTCATGGCCAACGTCGCCGAGATCGTCCGCGGCGCGGTGCGCTCGGTGCCCAACACCCAGTGGGAGGCCGCCGAGTCGCTGGCCTTCACCCGTCGGCAGACGATGTGGCGCATCATCCTGCCCCAGTGCGCGAAGCGGATGCTGCCGCCCTGGATGAACGTCTATTCGCTGATCGCGATGGCGACCGTGCAGGCGTCGATCGTCGGGGTCACCGAGATGCTGACGCTGACCGCACAGGTGCACGCCGCCGAGGGCGGCCGCCCCGAGCTGTTCGCCCCGCTCTACGGCTTCGCGCTGCTGTGCTTCTTCCTCTACTGCTACCCGATCGACCGGTTCACCGCCGCCCTGGAACGCCGCTTCGAGACCCGCTGAGCCCATGACGCGCCCGACGGCCGCCACCCCGTCCCCGAGCTGGACCCCCGATCAGCCGATCGTCCGCCTCGCCGACGTGCACAAGTCCTTCGGGACGTTCGCGGTGCTGAAGGGGATCAGCTTCGACGTCCGCAAGGGCGAGGTGGTGTGCATCATCGGCCCCTCGGGCTCGGGCAAGTCGACCCTGATCCGCTGCATCAACGCGCTGGTGCCGGTCACGGCGGGCTCGATCACGGTCGAGGGGATCGACGTCACCGATCCCCGGCTCGACAAGCTGGCGCTGCGCCGCAAGGTCGGCATGGTGTTCCAGCAGTACAACCTGTTCCCGCACAAGACCGCGCTGCAGAACGTGATGATGGCCCCCATCCACGTCCTCGGGCAGGACAGGCGCGAGGTCGAGGCCCGGGCGCGGACGCTCCTCGCCAAGGTGCGGCTCGCCGGCAAGGAGAACGCCTATCCGGGCGAATTGTCCGGCGGCCAGCAGCAGCGCGTGGCCATCGCCCGCTCCCTGGCGATGCGGCCCGACGTCATGCTGTTCGACGAGGTCACCGCCGCCCTCGACCCGGAGACGGTCAAGGAGGTGCTGGTGACGATCCGGGAACTCGCCGAGGAGGGCATGACCTGCATGCTCGTCACGCACGAGATGAACTTCGCCCGCGACGTCGCCGACCATATCTACTTCACGGACCGCGGCGTGATCGTCGAGCACGGGCCGCCCGCAACCTTCTTCGCCTCCGCGCAGGACGAGCGCACGCGCAGGTTCCTGTCGCAGGTGCTCTGACGCGCCTGTCGCGTCGCCCTCGGCGGTCACCATACGGTCCCGGGACCGCGGAGGGCGGCACCCGCGCGGGTCGATGCCGTGCCGGCGCTTCCAGCGGCGGGCACGCGGCGCGGATCCCGTCGCGGCACCGCCGCGGCCTGCACGGGCGGCTCGGCCGAGGATGGGAACGGCCCCCGTGGCCGGTCGGCCCGGACCTCAGCCGCCGTAGGGGTGCGAGGATCCGAACGGGTCCGCCAGGAAGGCGTCGAGTCCGTGCCCGGACAGGCCGACGGTGATCAGGAGGAAGCCCGAGGCGAGCGACAGGTTCTTCAGGAAATCCCAGAACAGGGTCCGCGCCTTGCTGTCGCCGGACTTGAAGAAGTCGCCCGGCTGCCAGAAGCGTTTGAACAGCGCGGCCGTGGCCGCACAGTATCCGGCCATGATCAGGGCCGCGAGGCGATCCGCGGTGCCGGTCAGGATGCCCAGGGGCATCACGATCTCGATGAAGAGGCCTGCGAGGATCGTGAGCGTGCCGAGCACGCCGGGAAACACCTCACGGGCCTGCGCGACCGCCCCCTTGAAGTTGAGAATCTTATCGAGCGCGCTCGCGGGAAAGAAGAGAACGACGAGACCGTAGCGGACGATCAGGGCGACGAGGCCGGCAGAGGTCACGGGGCAGTCTCCGGAGCATATGGCCGCCCGCCAGCAGGACCGCGGCCGTGAGGTTCCCTCGTAACGGAAAGGTCTTCCGTCACGATCGACAGGACTTGCGCTGCTCTCACGGAATTCACACCCGCAGGGCGAGCACATGTCTTTAAATCGGCCATCGATCAGACATCCGAATTGGTGCGTATCACGCCGATGGCTCGAACAGTCCGACCCGTCCCGGGTGAGCCGCCGGCATACGCGCTCACAGGGGAATGGCGTCGAAGCGGGCGATGCGTCCGGACGCTGGCGCTTCCGCGCCGGCCCCATTCGACTGACATCTGGGATATCCAAGTGCAGAAAAAATGCCGCGGATCCAGCGCAATCGATCACAAAAACTTGTATTACCAAAAATTCAGTTGCCCAGGCAGGGATTGTTTCTAAATCAGCACGCAACAATCCCGCGCAAACGAATTCGGAATGCCCGCGTCGATCGCTGACTACGCTTTAGCAGGCGACGGAAAGACTTGTGCGCCGATCGCGCGCACGGGATCTGTCGATTTCCTATGTTGGCCCCGCTTCGACAGCGGCGTGTGTTTCGCCGCCCTGCTGGGGGACGACAGCCATGGGCATTGGCGCCTCGCACCGGAGGGCTTCGTCACGGGCACGACCCGGCGCTACCGCGGCGATACCCTGGCGCTGGAGACCGAATTCACGACCGAGCACGGCGCGGTCCGCGTCATCGACTTCATGCCGCGCGACGACCTGCCGGGCTCCGCGCTGATCCGGATCGTCGAAGGTATCGGCGGCACCGTCCGCATGGATGGCACGATCCGGCTGCGCTTCGATGACGGCGACATGCCGCCCTGGCCGCAACAGCGGGGCGCCTGAGCGGCGCGGTCCGCCGCCGCGAGGTCCTCACGTTTTTTCGAGCGCGTACGTCGCGACGTGCAATCAAGGAGGCGCGAGCCGATGGCCGACAAACAGACGACCGAACCGGACGGCGAGGCCCTGCCCGACGCGGCGCGGCTCCCGAACGCGCCCTATCATCCGGTCCTGATGGGGCAGCCCGCCCTCGTCACCGGCGCCAATTCCGGGATCGGCGAGGCGGTGGCGATCGGCCTCGCCAGGGCCGGCGCCGACGTCGCGATCAACTACGTGACCCACCCCGAGGTCGCCGAGGAGGTCGCCCACACGATCACCAAGCTCGGGCGCCGGGCCATCACCCTGAAGGCGGATGTCAGCCGGGAGGACGAGGTCGAGGCGATGTACGCCAAGGCCATCGCCGAGTTCGGCACGCTCCACATCTCGGTGAGCAACGCGGGCCTGCAGCGGGATTCGGCCTTCGTCGACATGACCCTGGAGCAGTGGAACACGGTCATCGGCGTCAATCTGACCGGCCAGTTCCTCTGCCAGCGCGCCGCGGCACGCGAGTTCCTGAAGCGGGGCGTCGTCCCGTCGGTCTCCAAGGCGGCCGGCAAGATCATCTGCATGAGTTCCGTCCACCAGGAAGTCCCGTGGGCGGGCCACGTGAACTACGCGTCGTCCAAGGGCGGCATCAAGATGCTGATGGAGAGCATGGCCCAGGAACTCGGGCCGCATTTCGTGCGCGTCAACGCGATCGGCCCCGGCGCCATCCGCACGCCGATCAACACCGCGGCCTGGAACACGCCGGACGCCTACAGGGCGCTGATGACCCTCGTCCCCTACAAGCGCATCGGCGAGCCGGACGACATCGCCCAGGCCGCCGTCTGGCTGGCCTCCGACGCCGCCGACTACGTGACGGGCGCCACCCTGTTCGTCGACGGCGGCATGACCCTCTACCCCGGCTTCGCGACCGGCGGATGAGCGACCGGCGCCACCGCATCCTCATCCTCGGCGGGGGGATCGCCGGCCTCGAGCTGGCCACACGGCTCGGCCGGGCCCGTCGACGCAACGCGCTCGACGTGACGCTCGCCGACCGCAACCTCGTGCACGTCTGGAAGCCGATGCTGCACACCTTCGCCACCGGCATGGCCCGCCTCGGCCGGCAGGAGGTCGGCTTCCGCGCGCATGCGGCGGAGAACGGCTACCGCTTCGCGCCGGGCGAACTGGTCGCGCTCGATCGCACGGCGCGGGAAGCCACGCTGGCGCCCCTCGCCGGCCGGCCGGAACGGGTCGTGATCGCCTACGACGCGCTGGTGCTCGCCGTCGGCAGCCGGGTCAACGATTTCGGCACGCCCGGCGTCGACCGACACTGCGCCACGATCGACGACCTCGCGGACGCGGAGGCGTTCCACGCCCGGTTCCGCGACACGCTCATCGAGGCCCATGCGACCGGCAAGCCCGTGCAGGTCGCCATCGTGGGCGGCGGCGCGACCGGCGTGGAGTTGGCGGCCGAGATCAAGCAGGCGACCGACCGCCTCTCGGCCCTGCGCCAGGGCGCGCCGGTCACGCTGACGCTGATCGAGACCGGCGACCGCCTGCTGCCGCACTTCCCCGCATCGATCTCGGCCTCGGCGACGCGGACGCTCGCCGCCCTCGGCGTCGCGGTCCGCACGAAGACGAAGGTCGTCTCGGCGGACGCGCAGGGCTTCACGATCGAGGGCGGCGACCGGATCGACGCGACCCTGCCGGTCTGGGCCGCGGGGGTGAAGGCCCCCGGTGTCCTGGACGGGCTCGGGCTCCCATGTTCGAAGACGGGCCAGATCGAGGTCGGCTCCGACCTGCGCGCGACCGGCGACCCCGCGGTGTTCGCCCTCGGCGATTGCGCACGCTGCACGGACGGGGCGGGCCAGGCCGTCCCGGCGACCGCGCAGGCGGCGCGGGAGCAGGCGATCCACCTCGCGCACCACCTCGACGGTGCGCTGGCGGGGGCGCGCGTGCCGGCCTTCCGGTACCGCGACAGGGGCGCGATCGTCGCGCTCGGCGATTACAACGGCTGGGGTACGCTCGGGCATTACCGGTTCGGCGGCGCCCTGCGCGGGCTCACGGCCCGCACGCTGCACGCCCTGCTGTACCGGCGGCACCAGTTCGAGGTGCTCGGCGTCCGGCGCGGCCTGCTGACATGGATGGCCGACACGCTCGACGGCGCGGCGGGATCGCGGTTGCTCTGACGGCCGGGCGGGATGCCGGCTCGGTGCCACGTTTGGTGAGACCAGTCTTGTCCGGCGCGTTCCAGGGTCCGCGACCTTGGGCACGCCGCGGCCCCCTATCGATTGGCGGCCGGCACGAGACGATGAGGCCGGGACACAGGACGTCCGATGCTTGAGAACACGCTCCCCGTCCTGCTCGCCCGGCTGGATTTCGCCTGGATCACGACGTTCCATATCCTGTACCCGCCCCTGACCATCGGGCTGGCCGGCATGCTGTTCGTCGGCGAGGCGCTGTGGCTGCGCACCGATGACGAATACTGGTATCGGCTCACGCGGTTCTTCGAGCGGCTGCTGATCGTCAATTTCGCGGCGGGCGTGGCGACCGGCGTCACCATGGAGATGGCGTTCGGCATCCTGTACGGGCCGTTCTCGCAGGCGGCCGGCCCGTTCTTCGGTCAGGTCCTCGGCTACGAGACGATCACCGCCTTCATGTACGAGGCGGGGTTCATCGGGCTGATGATCTTCGGCTGGGGCAAGATCGGCCGCAAGATGCACCTGTTCGCGACCTTCAACGTCGCGCTGTCGTCGGCCCTGTCGGCGATGTGGATCCTCGACGCGAATTCGTGGATGCAGACGCCGACCGGCGTCGAATTGCGCAACGGCGTCTTCCACGTCACGAGCATGGCGAAGGCGCTGCTCAATCCGGACGTGCTCTACGCCTTCCCGCACATGCTGGTCGCCTCCTATGAGCTGGCGCTCGCCCTCGTGGGCGCGATCGCGGCCTGGTACATCCTCAAGGGACGCCACGTCGCCATGTTCCGGCGCGCCCTGCGCCTGGTGATCCTCGCGCTCGTCGTCGTGGCACCGCTGCAGGTCTGGCTCGGCGACGCGCTCGGCCTCACGGTGGCCCGGCACCAGCCCACCGTGCTCGCCGCGATGGAGGGCCATTACGACACCTACAACCCGGACGGCAGCGTCAACACCAGCTGGAAGCTGCTCGCCTGGCCCAACGCGCAGAACGACGGCACCGTCTGGTCGATCGAGATCCCGCACGTGCTGAGCCTGCTCGAGACCCACACGTGGAGCGGCAAGGTCACCGGGCTGAACGCATTCCCCGCCGATGAGCGGCCGCCGATGCTGATCCCGTTCTACGGCTTCCGCGTCATGGTCGCCTGCGGCCTCGGGATGGTCCTGGTCGCGTTCTGGGGGGCCTGGCTGGTCTATCGCCGCAGGCTCGACGCGCGCGGGGCCGGCACCGTCTGGTTCCTGCGCGCCGCCGTGGCGGCGGCGGCCCTGCCGTATCTCGGCATCTGGGTCGGCTGGTGGACCCGGGAGGTCGGACGCCAGCCCTGGGTGGTGTTCAAGATCATGCGCACCGCCGAGGGCGTGAGCCGCATGAGCGTTACCGAGGAGATCCTCTGGCTCGGCGGCTACATGGCGTTCGAGCTGACGGTCTGGGGCGCCGTCTGGTGGTACCTCGCCAAGCTCGTCCGCCAGGGGCCGGACCTGGACGCGCCGATCCCGGTCTTCGGCGGGGCGGATCCGGAGCCCGGGCGGGCCGGAGGCGCCCCTGTGCGGGAGACCCCCAAGGCCGAATGGCCGGCCGCGCCCGGCGGCATCCCCGCGTCCGGGGCGAGGTGAGATCATGGGTCCGCTCACGCACATCCAGCACGTCCTCGCCACCGGCTGGTGGGTCGCCGCCGCCTTCTGCCTCGTGCTCTACGTCGTCCTCGACGGGGCGGATCTCGGGGCCGGGATCTTCTCGCTGTTCGTCCCCGACGCCGACGAGCGCGGCGCGATCATGCAGGCCATGGCCGGGACCTGGGACGCGAACGAGACCTGGCTCGTGGTCGCCGGCGGCGTCCTGTTCGGGTCCTTCCCGTTCGTCTACGGCTCGGTGCTGAGCTACCTGCTCGTCCCGTTCGTCTTCATCCTGTGGGGCATCCTGACCCGCGCGGTGGCGCTCGAATTCCGCCACCTCGCCGAGCCGCGCTGGAAGCCGCTCACCGACCGGGCCTTCGGCCTGTCGAGCCTCGTCGTGACGTTCTTCGGCGGGATGGCGGTCGGCGCCGTGCTGCACGGCTTCCCGCTCACCGACACCCCCGACACCGTGCCGACCTATGTCGGCGGCGCCTTCCGGTTCATCAGCCTCTTCAGCGTGTGGACCGGCATCGCCGCGGTGGTCGTGGTCTCGCTCGCCGGCGGGCTGTTCGTGCGGGCCCGCTTCGAGCCGCAGGAGCGCGTGCGCCAGCGCGCCGCGGCCTGGACCGAGATCGTCTTCTACCTCGCACTGGGCGCCGTGCCGATCTCGGTGGTCCTCATGATGGTGACCTTCCCGTGGGCGCGGCAGACGTGGTTCGGGCCCGATGTCTGGCTCTGGGCGCTGATCCCGTTGGCCGCGATCGGCACGACCTTCCTGATGCGCCGGGCCAACCGGCGCGACCGGAACCTCGCCGCCCTGCTGTGGCTCGACGCCACCATCGTGATCATGGCGGCCGGCCTGATCGCGACCCTCTGGCCCGCCATCGTGCCGGGCACCTGGACGATCGACTCCGGGGCAAGCCGGGAGATCACGCTCCTGCGCTTCTACCTGACGCTGGCGTTCCTGTTCCCCGTGACCCTGATGTACAACTGGTACCAGATCTGGGTTTTCCGGGCGCGCGTCGCGAAGCTCGCCTCCTACCATGGGTGAGCGGTCGCCGGGCTCGACCGATCCGCGCGGCGCCGACCGGCTGCGGATCCTCGGACAGGTCTTCTGGAATCTCCGGATGCTCGGCCTGTTCCTCGTCGGCCCCGGGCTCGGCGTCGCCCTCGTCGGCGCGATCTTCGGTCTCGCGCCGCACCTCTACGGGGCGGCGGCCGGGATGTTCGGGCTCACCCTCGGCCTGTTCGCCCTGCTGGCCCGGGGGGAGTGGCGCCGGCTGCGCCGCGAGGCGGAGCGGCACCGGGCATGAGGCATGCACCCCCGATCCCGCAAACGGCCAAGCGGCGCCTCGATGGCTGGCTGCGCGGGGAATCGCGCTGCGCCCGCGTCCCGCTCCGCCTTTCGGTCGCCGCGGGTCTGGCGGGCGGCGTCGCGCTGATCGGGCAATGCTGGCTGCTCGCGCGGATCGTGGACGCGCTGGCGCTCGACCGCCGCGGCCTCACCGAGATCGCGCCGTCCCTGTACCTGTTGCTGCTCACCGTCGGGCTCCGCCTGGCCGCCTCCGTCGTCGCGGAGCGGGCCGCCTTCGAGGCCGGCGCGCGGATGCGGGACTTGCTGCGCGAGCGGCTCGTCGCGCACGCCGCCGCGCTCGGCCCCACCTGGGCGCGCACGCGCCGCGCCGGGGAGGTCGTGGGAACCTGGCTCGACGCCACGGAGAGCGTCGGGCGCTATTGCTCGGGCTACCTGCCCCAGGCGGCCCTCGCCGCCCTGATCCCGCTGGCCATCCTGGCCTTCGTCATCCCGACCGACTGGGTGTCGGGCCTGATCATGGCGCTGTCGGCGCCCCTCGTGCCGCTGTTCATGATCCTCATCGGCAAAGGGACGGAGGCCCTGAACCAAGCGCAGTGGCGGCGGCTCGCGCATCTGGGCAGCCACCTGTTCGACGCCGTCGAGGGGCTGACGACGCTCAAGCTGTTCGGCGCGAGCCGCGCCGAGGCCGAGGCGGTGGCGGTTCTGTCCGACACCTACCGGCGCGCCACGATGGCGGTGCTGCGCGTCGCCTTCCTCTCGTCGCTGGTGCTGGAGTTCTTCGCGACGGTCTCGATCGCCATGGTCGCCGTCTATATCGGCTTCCGGCTCTACTACGGCGAGATGCGCCTGCTTCCGGGCTTGGCGGTGCTGATGATCGCGCCGGACTTCTACCGCTTGCTGCGCGCCCTGGGGACGCAATACCATGCGCGCATGGAGGCGGTCGCCGCCGCGGAGGCGATCCTGGCGCTCCTGGAGACGCCACCGCCACCGGCCCCCGCCGGCACGCGGGACCTGCCGGGGCCGGTCCGCGCGGTGCGGTTCGAGCAGGTCTGGTTCGGCCATGGGGCGGCGCCGATCCTGCGCGGCGTCGACCTCGCTCTGGCGCGCGGGCGCTGCGTCGCCATCGTCGGCGCGTCGGGCGCGGGCAAGACGACGCTGGCCGATCTCCTGCTCGGCTTCCTCGCCCCCGATTCGGGGCGCGTCACCGTCGACGGCCTCGACCTCGCCGACATCCGCCCGGAATCCTGGCGGGCGCGGATCGCGTGGCTGCCGCAGCGCCCGACCCTGTTCCACGGCACGATCCGCGACAACATCCGGCTCGGTCGCCCCGATGCGGACGCAGCCGCGATCCGGCAGGCCGTCGCGCGGGCCGGCGCCGCGGGGCTGATCGCGGGCCTTCCCCAGGGCTACGACACCGTCGTGGGCGATCGGGGGCAGGGTCTGTCCGGCGGCGAGATCCAGCGCATCGCCCTGGCGCGGGCCTTCCTGCGCGGGGCGGATCTCCTCGTGCTCGACGAGCCGGCTACCGGTCTCGACGCCGCCAACGCGGCCCTGATCGCCGACAGCGTCCGGGCGCTTTGCGCAGACTGCGCCGTGCTGGTGATCGCGCATGACACCCCGTCGGTCCGCGGCGCCGACGCCGTCTTCCAGTTGACGGACGGCCGACTCGTGCCGGTCGCCCGCCCCGGCGCTGCAACGGACGCCGCGGCTCCGCCGGCCCACCCGCACCATGCGGAGGTGCTGCCGTGAGGACCGCATGGCGCCTGCTCGCCCTCTGCCGGCCGCATCTCCCCCTGCTCCTGGCGGGCATCGCGCTCAACGTCGGCGTGGTCCTGGCCAATGTCGGGCTCCTGGCCCTGGCCGGCTGGTTCATCACCGCGATGGCGCTGGCCGGCCTGGGGCTCGCCCCGATCGAGTATTTCGCGCCCGCGGCGGCGATCCGCGGCCTCGCCCTGCTCCGGACCGGCGGCCGGTATCTCGAGCGTCTGGTCACCCACGCGGCGACGTTCCATCTGCTGGCGACCCTGCGGGTCTGGCTCTACCGGCGCCTGGAGCCGCTGGCGCCGGCCCGGTTGCAGACGCACCGCGGCGGCGACCTCCTGAGCCGGCTGCGCAGCGATGTCGACAGCCTGGAGAACTTCTACCTGCGCGTGCTGGCGCCGACCGTCGCGGCCGCGCTGAGCGGGCTGCTCCTGGTCGCGTTCCTCGCCCTCTACGATCCGCCGGCCGCGCTCGCGCTGGCGCTCGGCCTGACCGTCGCCGGGCTGTGCATCCCGGTGGCGGCCGAGCGCCTGGGCCGCGCGCCCGGACGCCGCGCCGTCGCGATCCGCGCCGACCTGCGCGGCGACATGACCGACCTGCTCCGCGGCCTGGGCGATCTCACGGTCTGCGGCGGCGTGGCGGACCGCGCCGCCGCGATCCGCGCCCGCGGGCAAGCCCTGACCGCGGCCCAGCGCCGCCAGGCCCGGCTCGGCATCCTCGGCGGCGGCCTGTCGGGCGCGACTGCGACGCTGACGCTGGCCGGGGCGCTCTGCCTCATGGTGCCGGCCCTGCGCGCGGCGACGCTGACCGGCCCGGAGCTGGCCATGGCGGCCTTCCTCGTGCTCGCCGCCTTCGAGGCCGTGGCGCCCCTGCCGGCGGCGTTCCAGGCCCTCGGCGAGACGCTGGCGGCCGCCCGGCGCATCTTCGCGCTGGTCGATGCGGCGCCGGCCATCGCCGAGCCGCGGCAGGGCGCGCCGTTGCCCGCGCGCTTCGATATCGCGATCCGCGGGCTCCGGATGCGGTACGCCGAGACGGCGCCCTGGGCGCTGGACGGCCTCGACCTCGACCTGCCGGAGGGCGGCCGGCTCGGCCTCGTCGGGGCGAGCGGCGCCGGCAAGACGAGCCTGTTCAACGTGCTGCTCCGCTTCTGGGACTATCAGGCGGGCAGCGTCACGATCGGCGGCGTGCCGCTGCGGGACCTCGACGGCGACGCGGTGCGCGGGCTGTTCAGCGTCGTCGCCCAGCACACGCACCTGTTCAACGCCAGCATCCGCGACAACCTCCGGGTCGCCCGCCCGGACGCGAGCACCGCCGAGCTCCATGACGCGCTTCACCGGGCGCATCTCGGCGACGCCATCGCGGCGTTCGAGGCCGGGCTCGACACGATGATCGGCGAGAACGGCGCCTTGCTGTCGGGCGGCCAGGCCCGGCGTCTGGCGATCGCCCGCGCCTTCCTCAGGGACGCGCCGATCCTGCTCCTCGACGAACCGACCGAGGGCCTCGACGCGGGCTCCGAGCAGGCTGTGCTCGATGGGCTGAAGGCCCTGATGGTCGGGCGGACGACGGTGCTGATCACGCATCGGCGGGCGGCCTTGCGGGACCTGGACGCCGTGATCCGCCTGTCCGACGGAAAAGCGTGCGGCGCGCCGCCCGGCCTGACGGTCCGCTAGGACGCGTTGCGCCCCCGTGGGCCCCCGTCCCCGCAGGCCACCGGCACGGCCATGGGTGCCAAGGCCGGCCAATGATGGAAGCCTGATCGGGTCTCAAGGCGGCCGGCGCACCGGAGGGGGCGCCGGCCGCAGCCCGTTGAACGGGAGCGCGACGGGGTGCAGCCGATGGCCGCCCGCCGAGCACGCGGGCCTCTCGGTCGGCCGATCGTCGCCGGTCCGCTTCTTGCTCGCCCTCCGGCCGAAAAGTGCCCCCGCGGCTGCCGAACCGGGAGACCCTTCATGCGTCGATCCCTGCACACGGACGAGGAGATCGCCTTCCTGCTGGACGAGGCCGCGCGGGGCATACCGATCGCCGCGATCTGCGCGAGCGCCCATGTCTCGCTCGGCACCTTCTATCGCTGGCGGCGACGGCTCGGCGGATTGAAGCCCGCCGGCGTGGCCCGGCTCGATCGCGTCGAGCGGGAGAATGCCGGCCTCCGGGCGGAGGTCCAGCGGCTCCGGGCCGCCCTGCTCGGGCAACCCGTACGGGCGGAGCGCGCGCGGCCGGCCCAGACCGGGCCCGCAGGCCTGCGCCCGGCACCACGCCATCGCGGCGCCGAGGCCTGCGTCGGCCGGTTCGCCTTCGGACGAAGCGCGAACTGAGGCGCCGGGTTCGGCGCGGCCCCTATCCGCCGCGTGTGCCGGGCCTCAGGCCGACGCGGATGCGAGGGCGGCCTTCGGCATCAGCATGTGCACGCCCTTGTTGCCGTCCACCGTCTGGGTGATCCGCAGGTTCCCGGCGAGCGAGCACAGCATGTAGGCCTGGTTGCGGGTGAGGCTGGTGCGGGCGCAGACGAGGCGCACCATCTCGCGCACGGCCTGGCGCATCGCCTCGTCGAGGCTCTCGTGCAGGCCGATCGACATCAGGTCGGTGGGCGTCTCGGCGAAGGGCCACGCGCCCGGGAGATCCTTGCGGACGGTGAGCCGGAACGTGCCGGTCAGCCCGGTCTCCAGGGCGGTGATGCAGACCTCGCCGTCGCCCTGCACGCCGTGGCCGTCGCCCGCGTAGAAGCCGCCGCCGGGGTTGAACACCGGCAGGTAGAGGGTCGTGCCGACCCGCATCTCCTTGTTGTCCATGTTGCCGCCGAAGGCCCGGGGCACCGGCGTGCCGACCCGGCCCCAGGCGGCCGGCGGGGCGGTGCCCAGGATGCCGAAGAACGGGTCGAGCGGCAGCTCCGTGCCCCAGGGCAGGCGGCAGACGCCGCTTGCGGTGTCGATGTCGGCGTGGATCGTCTCATACTCGGTGAACTCGTCCGGCAGGGTGCCGAGCAGCGGCAGGATCGCCACGAAGCCCCAGTCGAGGCGGAACTTCAGATCGAGGATGTCGACCTGCAGCATGTCGCCGGGCTCGGCGCCCGCCACGTGGACCGGGCCGGTGACGAAGTGCGGGCCGGGGCCGCGCTGCAGCGTGTCGAGGGCGTGGAGCAGGTCGGCCGGCACCCGGGCCGGATCGGGGTGGATCGACTCGCGCCCGCCCGCCGGATGCGAATGCAGGGTGACGGTGTCGCCCGACTGCACCGTCAGCACCGGCGGCAGGGCGGCGTCGAAATAGCCGAGCACCATCGTCTCGGGCGTGGCGGGGATCTCGTGATGGGTCGACACGGCGGCTCCTTCTACGGATGTCAGACGGCGATGTGACGGGTGAGGGCTTCGTGGCTCAGCGCCCCGGGATCGCCGCGCGCGACGACGCTGCCGCGCGACAGCACCACCACGGTGTCGGCGACCCGGAGGGCGAAGTCGAGGTACTGCTCCACGAGGAGCACGGTGATCCGGCCCTTGAGCCCGGCGATCACCGCCTCGATGGCGGCGACGATCGAGGGCTGGATGCCCTCGGTCGGCTCGTCGAGCAGGAGCGCGCGGGGCCGCGTCGCCAGCGCCCGGGCGATGGCGAGCTGCTGCTGCTGGCCGCCCGAGAGGTTGCCGCCCGGCCGGTGCCAGAGGCCGCGCAGCGCCGGGAACAGGGCGACCGCCTCGTCGACCGCCCCGGTGCGCTCCAGCCCATGCGCCCGGGCCGCGACCCGCAGGTTCTCGGCGACGGTGAGATCCGAGAAGATCTCGCGGCCCTGCGGCACGTAGGCGAGACCCGAGCGGGCGCGCCGGTCGGGCGACAGGCGCGTCAGGTCCGTCGCGTCGAGGGCGATCCGGCCGCGGCTTTCCGGGATCAGGCCGGTGAGGCAGCGCAGCAGCGTGGTCTTGCCGGCGCCGTTGCGGCCGAGCACGGCGAGGCAGGCCCCCGGCTCGACGTCGAGGGCGATGCCGCGCAGCACCTGCGCGCTGCCGTAATGCTGGTCGAGCCCCTCGACGGCGAGGCGTGCGGGCGGCGAAGCGGGCGTCATCGGCCGAGGAACACCTCGATCACCCGGGCATCGGCCCGCGCCCCCGCCATGCTGCCCTCGTAGAGGGTCCGGCCCTCGTGCAGCACCGTCACCCGGTCGGCGATGGCCTCGACGAAGGCCATGTCGTGCTCGATCACCAGGATCGCCCGGTCGGGCCGGCGTAAGGCGCGGATCAGCGCGGCGGTCTGGGCGGTCTCGGCGTCGGAGAGCCCGGCCACGGGCTCGTCGAGGAGGAGCAGCGCCGGCTCGGCGGCCAGCACCATGCCGATCTCCAGCCACTGCTTCTCGCCGTGGGCGAGGCGGCCGGCCGGCACCGCGGCCCGGGGGCCGAGGCCGATCTCGCCGAGGACCGCGGCGATGCGGGCGGGGCGGTCCCTGGCCGGGAGGGCGGGTCCGCAGCCGATCTCCAGGTTCTCGTGCACGGTGAGCGCCGGGAAGACGCTGGGCTTCTGGAATTTGCGCCGCACGCCGGCCTTCGCGATCTCCGCCTCGGAGCGCTGGGTGAGATCGACGCGGTCGCCGAGCATCACCCGGCCGGAAACCGGCTTGGTGACGCCTGAGATCACGTCGAGCAGCGTGGTCTTGCCGGCGCCGTTCGGGCCGATCACCGCCCGCACCTCGCCGGGATCGACGGCGAGCGAGACGGCGTCGAGGGCCGTGAACCGGCCGAAGGCGACGGTGAGGGCCTCGACCACGAGGGCGGTCATCGGGCGCCCCGCAGCCAGGTCGGGCGCGGGCGCCAGTCCACGAGGTCGAGGAGGCCGTTCGGCAGGACCAGCACCACGACGAGCACCAGCCCGGACAGGATGAACGGCCACGCCTCCGGCATCGCGGCGCTGAGCCAGAACTTCAGGCCGTTGACCAGGATCGCGCCGATCACCGCCCCGCCGAGCCGCCCGAGCCCGCCGATCGCCACCCAGACGGCGATCTCGATGGACAGGTCGGGGGCCAGCACCCGCGGGTTGATGATGCCGACCTGCGGCACGTAGAGGATGCCGGCGAGCGCCGCGATCATGGCCGAGAGGCACCAGATCCCGAGCTTGAGCCGGGTGGTGCTGTAGCCCAGCGTGCGTAGGCGGGTCTCGTCGTCGCGGCAGGCGAGCATCCGCCGCCCGACCGCGCTGCCGACGAGGAGCCGCGTGCCGGCGAGCACCGCCGCCAGCGTCAGCAGGGCGGCGACCGCGAGCCCCGTCACCACGCCGGGGGAGCCCATCGGCCAGCCGAACAGCAGCGGGAAGCCGGTCATGCCGTTGTTGCCGCCGAGCCCGGTGTCGTTGCGGTACATCAGCAGCATCGCGACGTAGACGAGCGCCTGGCTGATGATCGAGAAGTAGACGCCGTTCACCCGCGAGCGGAACGAGGCGAGCCCGAACACGAAGGCGACGAGGCCGGCGACCGCCAGGGCGAGGACGAAGGCGTAGGCCGCGTGGTCGAGCCCGGCCCAGTAGGCCGGCAGGCGCGTCCAGCCCATGAACTGCACGAAGTCCGGCAGCACGCCGGTCGCGGCGACGCCGTGGGCCAGCAGGTGCATGGCGCAGACATAGCCGCCGATGGCGAAGAACAGCCCGTGCCCCAGGCTGAGGATTCCGAGATAGCCCCAGACCAGATCGAGGGAGACGGCCAGGATCGCGAAGGCGGCGAGCTGGCCGAGCGCGTTGACGAGATACGGCGCGGGGGGCGCCACGAGGAGCCCCGCGGCGGCGGCGAGGCAGAGCCCGACGAGCGCGGCCACCAGGGGATCGCGCACGGCGCGCCGCGCCGGTCCGGCGGGGGCGGCCAGGGCGGTCTGCGCGGCGCCGCTCATCGCCGCCGCCGCACGGCGAACAGCCCCTCGGGCCGGCGCTGCAGGAACAGGATGATGCCGACCAGCACGATCACCTTGGCGGCGACCGCGCCGGAGATCGGCTCGATCAGCACGTTGGCGCCCCCGACCCCGAGGGCCGCCACCAGGGTCCCGAGGAGGCTGCCGACGCCGCCCAGCACCACGACCATGAAGCTGTCGACGATGAAGCCCGAGCCCATGCCGGGATTGACGCTGTAGATCGGGCAGAGCGCCACCCCGGCGAGCCCCGCGAGCCCCGAGCCCAGCCCGAAGGCGAGGCGGTCGACCCGGCGGGTCGGCAGGCCGAGGCAGGCCGCCATGTCGCGGTTCTGGGTGACGGCGCGGATGTCGAGGCCGAGCGGCGTGCGGCGCAGGATCAGGAGCGTCAGGACGAGGGTCGCCGCCGCGAAGGCGATGGCGAACAGCCGGTTCCACGTCATCACGAAGTCGGCGTAGAGGGGAACGCCGCCGCTGACATAGGCCGGCATGACGAATTGCAGGTTCTGGGTGCCGACCGTCACGCGCACGAGGTTCACCAGGAACAAGCTCACCGCCCAGGTGGCCAGCAGGCTCATGAGCGGCCGTCGGTAGAGGTGGCGCAGGATCAGCGCCTCGACCGTGATCCCCACCAGGGCGACCGCCCCGAAGGCGACCGGGATGGCGGCGAGCAGGTAGAGGTCGAGCAGGCCGGGGGCGAGGCGGCGGAAGGCCTCCTGCACGCCGTAGGTGGCGTAGGCGCCGAGCATGATGAACTCGCCCTGGGCGAGGTTGATCACGCCCATCAGCCCGAAGATGATCGCGAGCCCGGCCGCCGCCATGAACAGGATGCTGGCGAAGCTCAGGCCGTTGTAGACGACCGCGAGCCCGTCGCCGATCGCCACCGCCCGGGAGACCTTGGCGAGCCCCGCATCCAGCGCCGCCCGGAAGGCCGGGTCGGCGGCGTAGGCGGGATCGCTCTTGAGCGCGGCGAGGCGCGCCTCAGCGGCCCCGGACGGGCTCGCGGCCACGGCGGCGATCGCCACCCGGCGCCGGGCCGGATCGGGCGACGACAGGGCGGCCGCCTGGGCGAGGCCGGCGATGGTCGCCTTCAGCGCGGCATCGGTCTCCGCGTCCCGCGCCCGGTCGAGCACGGAAGCCGGAACGGTGGCGATGCGCCGCTCGAGCACCGCCAGCCCGGCGCTGCGGGCGGCCGGATCCGGGCCGGTCAGCAGGGCGACGGTGCCGCGCGCGGTCTCGACGGCGGCCCGCTGGCGCAGGCCGAGGATCGGCGCGCGCGCCTCGGCGGCCGGCCGCACCGCGCCGGTGCGCGCGTCACGACCCTCCGGTGCGCCCGGGCGGTCGAGCAGGACCGCGCCGTCCGCCGGGCAAGACAGGCGGCGCTCGGCCAGCGCGCCGAGGAGCCCACCCGCGAAGGCGAGGTCGTCGGCCGGCAGATCCCCGGCGGCCTGCACGAGCCCCTCGGCCCCGCGGACCTGCGCGGCGCCGTCCCCGCACAGATCCGCCGCGAAGGCCGCCCGGTCGAGGGGCGCGGCGGCGGCCGAGACCGTCAGCAGCGCCAGACAGCAGAGGGCCAGGAGCGCGCGGAGCGGATCAGCCATAGGGGCTGAACGGGACCGGCTTCGGGGCGTCCGGGGATTGCCAGAGCACGTCGAAGCCACGCTTCTCGTTGACCGAGCCGATGAACACGCCGCGGGAGACGTAATTGTTCTCCCCCGTCATGGTCAGCGTGTAGCCCGACGGGTCGTCGAAGCTGAGCCCCGCGAAGGCCTTGCGCACCTCCGGCACCGCGAAGGAGCCGGCCTTGGCGGCGGCGAGCGCCCAGAGGTTGACGCTGTCATAGGCCGAGACCATCGGGTCGATCACCGTGTCGGCGCTGAACGGGACGTTCTTGGCCTTCACGTAGGCCGCCCAGTCGGCGAGGAACTTCTGATTCCGCTCGCCCTTGGCGGCCTGGAGATAGGCCCAGCAGTTCAGGTGGCCGACGAGCTTCCCGGTATCGAGACCTTCGAGATCGGCCTCCACCATGTCGAGGCCGAGGATCGGCACGTCGGTGGCGCTGATGCCCTGGTTGGCGAATTCGCGCAGGAAGTCGGGGATCGAGGAGCCGACCACGGTGAGCACCACGATCGCCTGACCGCCCGGCTGGCTGGCGAAGCTGCGGACCTGATTCACCAGCGTCTGGAAGTTCGAGAAGCCGAACGGCACGTATTCCTCGCGCCACGCGCTCTCGGGGATGCCCTTGCCCTTCCAGTAGCCCTTGAGCTGCTTGTTGATCGTGCGCGGCCAGACGTAGTCCGAGCCGATCATGAAGAACCGCTTCGCCCCGACCCCGTCCGGGCCCATCAGGTAGTCGACCGCCGGCAGCACCGAGCTCGCGGGCGGCGAGTTCACGTAGACGACGTTCTTGGAGTTCTCGTCGCCCTCGAAATGGAGCGGGTAGAACAGCAGCCCGTCATTCTGCTCGACCACCGGCAGCACCGACTTGCGCGACACGGAGGTCCAGCAGCCGAACAGGGCCGCGACCTTCTCCTGCTGGAGCATCTGGCGGCCGACCTGGGCGTAGAGCGGCCAGTCGGAGGCGGGATCGGAGGTCACGACCTCGATCTGGCGGCCGTTGACGCCGCCACGTCCATTGATCGCGTCGGCGGCCATGCGAACCACGTGGTTCAGCCGGCCCTCGAGATTGGCCATCGTGCCCAACGACGAGAACAGGCAGCCGAGCTTGACGGTGTCGGCCGCGAAGGCCGGGCGGATGAGGGCCGGGGCTGCCAGCAGCGCCGCCGTGCCGACGAAGCTGCGCCGCGTGAGATGCGTCATCAGACCCGAAGCTCCTGTGAACGACGGGTCGATTGTCGGCTGCCGTCCGGGGGACGGGAAGGTCAAAGAGACTGCAGGTCGGCGACGCCCTTGCGCATATTGGCGGCATCTGCGCGCCCGCGGGGCGGGTCTCAGCCGGGAACGTCAAAATTGACGTTCCGGATACGCGTCCATCCGCCGGATCCCGAGCGAGCGACTGTCTTCCAGCGAGGAAGACGGTGACGCGCTGGCGGGGCCACGTCGCCGGATGCGGCTCAACCGGACATCGCGGCCCTTCTGGCACGCTTCTTGTGAGCATCCCACCAGCGCAGCGTCGCCCCCTGGCGACAGCTCCAGGTTGGCGTGCCGTCGAGACCATGAGGTGCCGGATGGCCGGATCTCATCGACCGACCTGACACGGCCCCAAGCCAGACATCTCCGCGCGCTCGGCCGGAACCGGCGCGCACCGCCCGCAAGACCCGACATCCGCCTCCCGAGGAGAGCCGATATGTGCGACCGTCACGGCGATTATCGCGTTCCCGATTTCACGCCCGCCTTCTCGCGGTTCAAGCCCAGCCGCAGGCGCTTCCTCGGCGGCACCGCCGCCGCCCTCACCTTCGCGGTGGGACCCGGCATGATCGGCCGGGCCGCGGCCGCCACCGACATCCGGGCGACCCACGGCACCGGCTTCTGCAACCTGAACTTCTTCCTGGCCGAGGCGATGCAGCTCGCCAAGGATGACGGGCTGACGATCGACTTCGTGAATACCCCGACCTTCTCGGATCAGGTCACCTTCCTCGGCATGGGCCAGGTCGATGCCGGCGTGATGCCCTATACGAGCTTCATGGCGCTCTACGACGCGGGCGCCCCGGTGAAGATCGTGGCCGGCGGCGGCATCGAGGGCTGCGTGCTCGTGGCCCAGCCCGGCCTCGACAGCCCGGAGAAGCTCAAGGGCAAGACGCTCGGCACCTTCCAGCTCGATACGCTGGAGGTGCTGCCCTACGACTGGCTGAAGAAGAACGGCGTCGCCTTCAAGGACATCACGGTCCGCTACATGGGCTCGACCCCGGAGGCCGTGGAGGCGTTCCGCGCCGGGGCGCTCGACATCATCGCGACGATTGAGCCCTACGGCACGGCGCTCCTCACCGACGTGAAGGGCGCGGTGAAGCTCTCCGACGGCACCGACATCTACGGCAAGGGCTACACCGACTGCGTGCTGGCGGTCCGCAACGAGCTGATCGCCAAGAACCCGGGCGCCGTGAAGGCCCTGATCAAGGGCATGATGAAGGCGCAGGCCCTGGCCGAGGGCGACCCCCAGGCCGCCCTGAACAAGCTCGTCGGCTCCTACTACAAGACCTCGATGAGCAACGCCCAGCTCGCCATGGGCCGGCAGCCCTCGGTGGTGGACGCCCGCAACCAGACGCAGTTCATCCTCGACCGGACCGATTCCGTCGCCGAGATGGGCTACATCAAGAAGAAGCCCGGCCGCGACGCGATCGACTGGACCCTTCTGGAACAGGTCATCGCCGAGAACCCGGATCTCTACGGCAAGCTCAAGCTGAAGTCGGCCTGAGCGGATGGCCGTCGATCTCGCCCGCGCCGCCGTCCCGCACGTCCGGCCGCGCGCGCCCTTCGGTCAGCGCCTCGCGCTGCCCGAAGGGTTCGTCCCGCTCCTGCAGCGGACCGGCTGGATGCTGGTCTCGGTCGGCTGCTTCGCCGGCCTCTGGGAGCTGCTCTGGGCGTTCGGCATCGCCGATGCCAAGCTGCTGCCGCCGCCGCACATCTTCCTCGGCAACCTCGCCGAGCAGGCGCGCTTCTTCAACACCGCGCAGCGCTGGCAGATCGGCACCGGGATGAATGCCGGGCCGAGCCCCGCCATGGCGGTGCTGATCACCGTGCTCGCCTCCACGGGCCGGGTGCTGGCGGGCCTGGCCCTGGCCGCCACCCTGTCGATCCTGGTCGGCGTGGCGATCCGCTACGTCGTGCTGGTCGAGCGGCTGACCCTGCCGACGATCACGCTCCTGGCGCCGGTCTCGCCGATCGCGTGGCTGCCGGTGGCGATCTTCATGTTCGGGATCGGCAACGCCCCGGCAATCTTCATGGTATTCATCGCCTTGTTCTTCACGATGGTGCTCTCGACCATCCAGCAGATCGACGGGGTCAACCGGAACTACATCAACGTCGCCCGGACCATGGGCGCGTCGAAGCGGCAGATCTACGCCCGGGTGATCGTGCCGGCGATCCTGCCGGGGCTCCTCGCGGTGCTGCGCCTCAACCTGTTCGGCGCCTGGATGGTGGTGCTCGTCGCCGAGGCGACCGGCGTCGGCTACGGGCTCGGCCAGGTGATCATGCTGGCGCGCAACACCTTCAACCCGTCGCTCGTGTTCTTCACCCTCACGCTGATCGGCCTGCTCGGCTTCGCCTTCGACCTGCTGTTCCGGGTGGTCCAGCGGCGGCTGCTGTACTGGCTTCCGCGCGACACGGGGGCCGCCCTTGGCCTTTGATCTCAGCTCCGACGACGCCGTCTCGTGCCGCGGCGTCGCCAAGGTCTGGGCGGCCGGCACCGCCCGCGCCCACGAGGCCCTGCGCGACATCGACCTCACCGTGCGGCCCGGCGAGTTCGTGGTGTTCCTCGGCCCCTCGGGCTGCGGGAAGAGCACGCTGCTCTACCTGATCGCCGGGCTCGAACCCGCCTCCGGGGGCGAACTCCTGGCCTTCGGCGAGACCGTCACCGGGCCGTCGCCGGAGCGCAGCCTGATCTTCCAGGAGACCTCGCTGCTGCCCTGGCTCAGCGTCTGGCAGAATGTCAGCTTCGGCCTGTCGCTGAAGGGCGTGCCGGAGGCCGAGCGCCGGAGCGTCGCCCGGGCGGCGCTCCAGCGGGTCGGCCTCGCCGAGGCCTTCGACAAGCGGCCGGACGAATTGTCGGGCGGCATGCGCCAGCGCGTGGCCGTAGCGCGGGCGCTCGCCATGCGCCCCAAGGTCCTGCTGATGGACGAGCCCTTCGCGGCGCTCGACGTTCAGACCCGCCAGAAGATGCAGGACTTCCTGCTCGACGTCTGGCGCGACAGCGGCGCCTCGGTGCTGTTCGTGACCCACCACATCGACGAGGCGGTGGCGCTCGCCGACCGGGTGGTGGTGTTCACCGCGCGACCGGGGCGGATCAAGACGATCGTCCGCAACGACCTGCCCCGCCCACGCGACCCGTTCTCGCCCGAGGCCGAGGCGATGCGGCGGCAACTGACGGAACTCCTGCGCGACGAGGTCGACCGGGCCTTCGCCGAGCAGGAAGCGCTCGTCTGACCCTTTCCCAATCAAGATGGACCCAACCATGGCCACATCGCTGATCCGCAGCCGGCGGATGATCACCCGCACCCTCGACCACGACCGCTGGGAGGAGATCGCCGACGGCGCGGTGCTCCAGAAGGACGGGCTCATCGCGGCGGTCGGCACCTACGCGGACCTGCACGCCCGCTACCCCGACGCCCCGGTGATCGGCTCGGGCCGCGAGATCCTGCTGCCGGGCTTCGTCAACGGCCACCACCATGTCGGCCTGACGCCGGTGCAGCTCGGCTCCCCCGACATGCCGCTGGAACTGTGGTTCGTCACCCGGATGGTGGCGCGCAACCTGAACCTCTACCTCGACACCCTGTACTCGGCCTTCGAGATGGTCGGCTCCGGGATCACCACGGTCCAGCATATCCACGGCTGGATGCCCGGCAGCCTGGAGGAGGTCGAGGCACGCTCCAACGAGGTGCTGCGCGCCTATCGCGACATCGGCATGCGGGTCTCGTACTGCTTCGCGGTCCGCGACCAGAACCGCCTCGTCTACCAGGCCGACAGGGACTTCGTGGCGAGCCTGCCGGCCCCGCTGCAGGACCCGATGAAGCGCTGGTTCGAGCGCTTCCAGATGTCCCTGGAGGACAATTTCTCCCTGTTCCGCAGCCTGCACAGCGGCCAGGAGGGCGCCAGCCGGGCCAAGATCCAGCTTGCGCCCGCCAACCTGCACTGGTGCTCGGACGCGGCCCTCGAAGGCTTGGCCGGCCTGTCGGAATCCTACGACGTGCCGATGCACATGCACCTCGTGGAGACCGCCTACCAGAAGGCCTATGCGGAGAAGCGCGGCGGCGGCACCGCGGTCGAGTACCTCGACCGGTTCGGCATGCTCGGCCCCCGCCTGACCCTCGGCCACGGGGTCTGGCTCAACGAATCCGACATCGACCGGGTCGCGGCGACCGGCACCTGCATCTGCCACAACTGTTCCTCGAACTTCCGGCTGCGCTCCGGCGTGGCGGCGCTCAACCGGTTCGAGGCGAAGGGCATCAACACGGCGATCGGCCTCGACGAGGCCGGCATCAACGACGACCGCGACATGCTGCAGGAGATGCGCCTCGTGCTGCGCGCCCACCGGGTGCCCGGCATGGACGAGGCCGAGGTGCCGAGCATGGCGCAGGTGCTGCGGATGGCGACCGTCGGCGGCGCCCGCACCACGCCCTACGGCGACAGCCTGGGCACGATCGAGGTCGGCAAGGGCGCCGACATGGTCCTGATCGACTGGGACCAGATCGCCTACCCGTATCTCGACCCGGAGACGCCGCTCCTCGACGCGGTGATCCAGCGGGCCAAGACCGGCGGCGTCACCACGGTGCTGTGCGAGGGCGAGGTGCTCTACGCCGACGGGCGCTTCACCCGGGTCGACCGGGACGCCGCCCTGAAGGCGCTGCACGACGACCTGTCGCGGGCGCTCTCGGACGACGAGGTCGAGCGCCGCCAGCTCTCCAAGGCGCTGCTGCCGCACGCGAAACGCTTCTACGCCGACTACATCGACCCGTCGCGGCACGAGCCGTTCTACCGCCCGAGCTCGCGCGTCTGAGCAGACGTGCGGCTCCTCCTCCTCAACCCGAACACCTCGGCCGCCATGACGGCGCGGATGGAGGCCGCCGCCGCCGCGGCGCTCGCCCCCGACGCGGTGCTCACGGCGCTCACGGCCGCCCGGGGCCTGCCCTACATCGCGAGCCGCGCGGAGGCGCAGCTCGCGGGCGCCGCCGTGCTGGAGACCCTGGCCGAGCATCAGGCCGGCTTCGACGCCGCCATCATCGCGGCCTTCGGCGATCCCGGGCTGACCGCGGCGCGGGAGCTGTTCGACCTGCCGGTGGTCGGCATGGCCGAGGCGGCGATGCTTACCGCCTGCCAGCTCGGCCAGCGTTTCGGCATCGTGACCTTCTCGGGCACGCTGTTACCCTGGTACGAGGACGCGGTCGCCCTCGCCGGCCTGTCGGCCCGGTGCGCCTGCGTCCGCGCGGTGGCGGCGGGCTTCCGCTCGGTCACAGAGGTGCAGCACGAGCTGGAGGCCGAGATCGTCGCCCTGGCCAACCGGGCCGTCACCGAGGACGGGGCCGACGCGGTGATCCTGGCCGGGGCTCCCCTCACCGGCCTCGCCGCCCGGATCGGCGATGCGGTGCCGGTGCCGCTGGTCGATCCGCTGGCAGCCGCCCTCGGCCAGGCGCAGGCCCTGGTCCGGCTCGGCGCGCGGCCCGCGCGGGCAGGCCGCTTCGCCCGGCCGCCGGCCAAGCCCGCCACCGGCCTCGCCCCGGCCCTGCGGCGCTGGATCGAGCGGGACGACGCCTGACAGACGCCGCGTCAGGCGCCGCGTCAGGCGCCCGCGAACACGCTGCCCCAGCCGGTGATCGCCGCAGGATCCAGCCCGGCGAGGTCCATCGCCTTCCAGAGGCTGACGGCGACGGAATCGTAGACCGGGATCCCGAGCTCCGCCTCCAGGGCGGGCGCCAGGGCGGCGCCCGCGAGGTTGGTGCAGACGATGGCGGCGGCCTCGGCGGCGGCGACGGCGCGGGCGCCGAGGCCGCCGCGAAGGAAAAATTCTCCGACAGGCCGAGATGCCGCTCGGCCGAGCAAGCGAGTCCGTCGGCCTGCCAGTTCGCCTGGATCCGCGCCTGGACGTTCCCCGTGTAGGGCGTCACCAGCCCGACACGCCGGATCCCGCGCCGCTGGAACAGGTCGCGGAAGGCCAGCGCCGAGGTCGCGGCCGGCACGCCGGTCCGCTGCGTGATCGCCGCGGACAGGGCCGTATCGTTCGCTGAAGCCGAGCCACGCGCCCGCCGTGCCGTTCCAGACGATCGCGGCGACGCGGGCATCGGCCAGCAGCGCGGCGCTGGCCGCGGGGTCGTTCCTCGCCGTTTCAGGACGGGGATAAAAGTTTCACGGTGGGGGTCGGGCTAGTGCGTCCTTTCGCCGGCTGCTTTATTCCACCGTCACGTCCGTGCATGATGGAAGAAAGAGCATCGTGTCCTCGGATACCGATGCTTTCGCGGGATCTCGTCGCAAGCCCGACGTCAACGGGTCGTCGATTCCGCCAGTGGGAGGATTTTGGATGGATCGTCGCGTCCTGTTGGCCGGCGTCGGCGGTCTCGCCGCGTGGACTGCGCTTCGCCCGTCAATCTCCACCGCGGCCGGCGACAGGACCCCCATCGTGCTCTGGCACGCGATGTCGGGCGCGAACGGCGAGGAGGTCGAGCGGCTGACGCGCGCCTTCAACGCGAGCCAATCCGAGGTCACGCTGGAGGCGGTCTACAAGGGCTCCTACCCGGAGACGCTGACGGCGGCGATCGCCGCCTACCGGGCCGGCAAGGCGCCGCACATCGTCCAGATCTTCGAGGTCGGCACGGGCACGATGCTGCAGGCCGGCCCCGCCATCAAGCAGGCCTGGAAGCTCGCGGAGGAGACCGGATTCGACCTCGATCCCAAGGCCTACATCCCCGGCGTGCGCGGCTATTACAGCCTGCCGGACGGCAAGCTCGCCTCGATGCCGTTCAACTCCTCGACCGCGGTGATGTGGTACAACCGCGACGCCTTCGAGAAGGCGGGGCTCGATCCCGACACGCCGCCGGCCACCTACGACGACTACGCCAAGGCGGCCCGCACCCTCGCGTCGAAGGCGCCCACGCCGATCGCGAGCACGTCGGCCTGGATGACCTGGATCCAGTTCGAGGAATACGCCGCGATCCAGAACCTCGCCTACGCCACCGAGAACGACGGCTATGACGGGCTCGGCGCGGAACTACTCATCAACACGAAGCCCTTCGTCGACCAGCTCCAGCGCTTCCTCGACCTGTCGAAGGACGGCGCCTTCAAGTATACCGGCCGCGACGGCGCGCCGGACGCGGTCTTCTATTCCGGCCAGGCCGCGATCGGGTTCGGCTCGTCCTCGGGCCGTGCCGACATCGTCAAGAACGCCAAGTTCCGCTACGCCGAAGCCTTCCTGCCGACCGAGCCGGCCCTGAACCCGCGGCCGAACAACTCGATCATCGGCGGCGCCAGCCTCTGGGCGATGACGGCGCCGAAGCGCACCGAGGCCGAGTACAAGGGCGTCGCGGCCTTCTACGCCTTCATCGCGAAGCCCGAGCAGGTCGCCCTCTACGCCCAGAACACCGGCTACGTCCCGGTGACGCTCGCGGGCTACGAGGCCACCAAGCAGGCGGGCTATTTCGACAAGAACCCCGGCACCGACGTGCCGGCGCGGCAGCTCTCCCGCGGGGAGCTGACCCCGAACTCGCGCGGCCTGCGCCTCGGTCGCCTGCCGGAGATCCGCGCGATCCTCTACGAGGAGATCGAGAAGGCGCTCCAGGGCCAGCAGACCGCGCAGGCCGCGATGGACAGCGCCACCGCGCGCGGCAACCGCGTGCTGCGCGACTTCCAGAAATCCGCGCGCGGCTGACGCGGCGGACCGGAAGGCTTCCCCGAGCATGGAACGACGGACGCTGTTCCCGGGCCGGCTGCTGCCGGCCCTGCTGATCCTGCCGCAGCTGGTGCTGACGGTGGTGTTCTTCCTGTGGCCGGCCGTCCAGGCGATCCGGTCGAGCCTGGAGCGCGAGGACGCCTTCGGCACCAGCACGGAATTCGTCGGGCTTGACAACTTCACCGACCTGTTCGCGGATCCGCTCTACCTCGCGGCGATCGGGCGGACGGTGGTGTTCTGCGCCTGCGTGACCGCTCTCTCGATGGGCGTGGCGCTGGTGCTCGCCGTCCTGGCCGATACCGAGATCCGCGGCCGCGCCTTCTACCGCACGATGCTGATCTGGCCCTACGCGGTGGCGCCCGCCATGGCGGCGGTGCTGTGGGTGCTGATGTTCCACCCGCAGATCGGCCTCGTCGGCGCGTGGCTGAACCGGATCGGGATCGCCTGGGACTACAAGCTCGACGGCACCCAGGCCATGGCGCTGGTAATCCTGGCCGCCGCCTGGAAGCAGATCAGCTACAACTTCATCTTCTTCCTGGCGGGCCTCCAGGCCATCCCCAAGACGATCATCGAGGCGGCCCGGATCGACGGCGCCCGGGGCCTGCGCCGGTTCCGCACCATCATCCTGCCGCTGCTGATGCCGACGGTCTACTTCCTGCTCGTCGTCGATCTCGTCTACGCGGCCTTCGACACCTTCGCGACGGTCTACGCGGTGAACGGCGGCGGGCCGGGCCAGTCGACCCAGACGCTCGTCCTCAAGGTCTATCTCGACGGCGTCGTCAACGCGAATGTCGGCGCGTCCTCGGCGCAGTCCGTGGTGCTGATGGCCGGCGTCATCGTCCTCTGCGCCCTGCAGTTCCGGTTCCTCGGGCGGAAGGCCGTCACCTGATGTCCCGGAGAGCGCTGAATCTCATTCCCCACGCCGTCCTGATCCTGGCGATCCTGCTCTTCGCCCTGCCGATCTGGATCGCGATCGCCGGCTCGACCCAGGATTCGGCCGTGATCGCCCGCGGCGAGGTCTCGCTCGTCCCGAACCTCTCCGGCCTCGGGGTCTACCGCGACGTGCTGATGGACGGGTCGGCCGGGGCCGGGCCGGTCTGGCGGGCGCTGCTGGTCTCGGCCGGGATGGCGCTCGCCATCGCGTTCGGCAAGATCGCCCTGTCGCTGCCCTCGGCCTACGCGGTCACCTTCTTCCGCTTCCCGTTCCGCATGGCGGCCTTCTGGCTGATCTTCCTGACCCTGATGCTGCCGGTCGAGGTGCGGCTGATCCCGACCTTCCAGGTCATGTCGTCGCTCGATCTGATCAACAGCTTCACGGGGCTGACGATTCCCCTGATCGCCTCCGCGACGGCGACGCTGCTGTTCCGTCAGACCTTCCTCGCCGTCCCGGACGAGCTCGTCGAGGCGGCGCGGATCGACGGGGCCGGCCCCCTGCGCTTCCTGCGGGACATCCTGATCCCGGTCTCGGGCGCCAACATCGCGGCCCTGTTCGTGATCCTGTTCGTCTACGGCTGGAACCAGTACCTGTGGCCGCTGCTCGTCGCGACCGATCCCAAGCTCGACACGGTGGTGATCAGCATCGTGAAGATGATCGGCGTCGACACCGCCACCGAATGGAACAAGGTCATGGCGACGGCGGTGCTGGCGCTGATCCCCCCGGTGGCGGTGGTGCTCCTGATGCAGCGGTGGTTCGTGAAGGGCCTGACGGAGGGCGACAAGTGATGGCGGGCCTGGAACTCGACGGCCTGCGCAAGAGCTTCGGCAGCACCGAGATCCTGAAGGGGGTCGACCTCGCCCTGGCGGACGGCGAGATGCTGGTGATCGTCGGCGCGTCGGGCTGCGGAAAATCCACCCTGCTGCGCATCGTGGCGGGCTTGGAGACGCCCACCACCGGGCGCGTCCTGATCGACGGGCGCGACGTCACGGATCTCGACCCGTCGGCGCGCGACATCGCCATGGTGTTCCAGAACTACGCGCTCTATCCGCACATGAGCGTGTTCGACAACATGGCGTACGGGCTGAAGATCCGCGGCCTGCCCCGGGCCGAGATCCGCGCCAAGGTCGATGCGGCCTCGTCCCTGCTGGGCCTGGAGGCGCTGCTCGCGCGCAAGCCGCGTCAGCTGTCCGGCGGCCAGCGCCAGCGGGTCGCCATGGGACGCGCCATCGTCCGCGATCCGAAGCTGTTCCTGTTCGACGAGCCCCTGTCGAATCTCGACGCCAAGCTGCGGGTGCAGATGCGCGGCGAGATCCGCCGCCTCCAGCGCCGGCTGAAGGTCACGAGCCTCTACGTCACGCACGATCAGGTCGAGGCGATGACGCTGGGCGACCGGCTGCTCGTGATGCACCAGGGCGTGCCGGTGCAACTGGCGACGCCGACCGAGGTCTTCGAGCGCCCCGCCGACACCTACGTGGCGGGGTTCATCGGCTCGCCCGCGATGAACCTGCTGCCCGGCCGGCTCGGGCGGAACGGCACGATGGTGACGGTCGCGGGCACCGACATCGACCTCGGAACCCGGCGGTTCGACCGTCCCGACGGGTTCCCCGTGGTCCTGGGCATCCGCCCGGAACATGTCGTGCCCGACGCGTCGGGCATGGCGTGGCCGGTCGAGGTGGTGGAACTGCTCGGGTCCGAGATGCTGGTCCATGCCGGCCGTCCGGGCGACGCGGCGCTGACGCTCAAGCTCGCGAACGGCGCTCCGGTGGGCGACACCATCCGGGTCGCGTTCCCCGCCGCGCATCTCCACGTCTTCGACCAGGCGACCGGCCTGCGGATGGAGACCTGAGGGCCAGCCGAAGCAGATTTGCGTTGGCAGACCCACGGTACACCACACAGGACCGGAAGCCTCCCAGCCGTCCAACCCTCCACCTCATCCTGAGGTGCGCGCGCAGCGAGCCTCGAAGGAGGGCTCCAGCCAGCCGCGCGATCCTTGGAGGGCTCCTTCGAGGCCTGCGCTGCGCTTCGGCACCTCAGGATGAGGGGATCGGGTGGGATCGCTCGATGACGTGCCGCGGGATGCTGTCGTATCCTGTGGGCAGACCCGCTTCATCCGCTTAGGTCCTTGGTTGATCGCAGGTTTTCGTCGCAAACCCGGCGGCCACTTTTGCGAAACCCGCTAGGGCAACACGAGGCCGGCGACGCCGTAGATCAGGGCCGCGACGAGGGCGGCGGCCGGCATCGTGACCACCCAGGCGACCACGATGCCCTGGGCGACGTTCCAGCGGACCGCCGAGACCCGCCGCGCCGCGCCGACGCCGACGATCGCCCCGGTGATCGTGTGCGTGGTCGAGACCGGGATCCCGAACGCCGTGGCGGCGAACAGGGTCAGGGCACCGCCGGTCTCGGCGCAGAAGCCCTGCATGGGCGTCAGCCGCGTGATCTTCGAACCCATCGTGTGCACGATGCGCCAGCCGCCCAGCAGCGTGCCGAGCGCCATCGCGGTCTGGCAGGACAGCACCACCCACAGCGGCACGTGGAACCCGCCGCTTTCCGCGCCGTGGGCGTAGAGCAGCACCGCGATGATGCCCATGGTCTTCTGCGCGTCGTTGCCGCCGTGCCCCAGCGAGTAGAGCGAGGCCGACACGAATTGCAGGTTGCGGAACAGCCCGTCCACGGCCATCGGCGTGGAGCGCACGAAGATCCACGACACGCCGAGCACGAGCAGCAGCGCGAGCGCGAAGCCCAGCGCCGGGGACAGCACGATGGCGGCGCTCGTGGTGATCACGCCCGGCCAGACGATGGCGCCGAACCCGGCCTTCGCGATGCCGGCCCCCAGGAGACCGCCGATCAGGGCGTGGGAGCTGGAGGACGGGATGCCGGCATACCACGTGAGCAGGTTCCAGGTGATCGCGCCGCCGAGGGCGCCCAGGATCACCCGGTCGTTCACGACCGTGACGTCGATGATCCCGGACCCCACCGTGCCGGCGACGTGCAGCCCGAAGACCAGGAAGGCCACGAAGTTGAAGAACGCCGCCCAGAACACGGCGTAGCGGGGCGCCAGCACCCGGGTGGACACGATGGTGGCGATCGAGTTCGCGGCGTCGTGCAGCCCGTTCAGGAAGTCGAACAGCAGGGCGACGGCGATGAGGAGGATCAGGAGCGTCACGCGCGCGACCCGTCGGCTCAGACGTGCTCGACGAGGATGCTGCTGATCTGGTTCGCCACGTCCTCGAACCGATCCATGACCTTCTCCAGGCTGTCGTAGAGTTCGGACCCGACCAGGAAGGCCATCGGCTCCTGCCGGGAGGCCTTGAACAGCGCCTTCAGACCGGCATTGTGCAGGTCGTCGGCACGGCCCTCCAGCTGGATGACGCGCTCGGTGAGGGTGTTCAGGTCGGTGGCGTTCTCGCCCAGCGACCGCAATTTCGGGAGGGCTTCGGCGACCACGGAGGCCGCCTCCTGGATCACGCCGCCCATCTCGCGCATCGCCGGCTCGAAGGTCGTCACCTCGAACAGCTGGACGGCCTTGGCGGTCTTGAGCATCTGGTCGATGGCGTCGTCGAGGGCGGTCACCAGGGCCTGGATGTCGCCGCGGTCGAAGGGCGTGATGAAGGTTCTGCGGACCGCCAGCAGGGCGTCCCGGGTGATCACGTCGGCCTTGTCCTCATGCTCGGCGATCGCGCGGCAGGCCAGCGCCACCTCCTGCGTCCCGTCGAGGAGCGCCCGCAGCGCGGCCGCGCCGTCCACGAGCGTGGCGGCATGGCGCTCGAACAGGTCGAAGAAGCGATCCTCCTTCGGCATGAGCGCGCGAAACCAACCCAGCATGCGAAGCCCCGGTGTTGCGGTGTGATCGCCCCTGCGACCGTGTTCGTTCTCGGCCGCCCGCAACGACAATCCGTTTTCGCGGTCTCAGACAGCCAACGTAAGGGCGGATCTGCAGCCGGCTAGGGTTCGGACGCCGATGCGGCGTGCGATTTCCACCGATCGCGTCGCAATCAACCGGAGATCGGCGGATGGCGTGCAGGCGACCCTATTCGCCGGCGAGACAACGACGCTATGCTCACCCCATGAGCAGACTTGCCCGACACGTTCTGATCGTCGCCCTCACGCTGGTCCCGCTGGGCGCGCAGGCGCAATCTCCGCCCAACCTCACCGCCCTGACCGGCCTCGCGCCGGTTGCCGCGCTGCCCAACGCGCCCGAGGGCCAGGCGGCCCTGGACGCGAACCTGAAGGTCACGGGCGACATTCAGAGCGGCGCCCTCCGGCAGCCCCTCCTCCTGGCGTTCCCGGAGCAGCAGAAGCTCGCGCTGCGCGACTGCTTCATCACCGACGGCAATGCCACCCAGCTGGCCGATGGCCTCGGATCGAAACTCGCGGCCGCCTATCAGGAGAAGGCGCAGTACAAGGACCCCAAGACCTTCACGAGCATATCCCAATCGGTCGCCGACTTCATCGGATACACGAACAACATCGCCAAATCGGACTCGAACGCGGGCAAATATTTCTTCGCCAACGCGACGACGAACGGCAAGACTCCGGTCTCCGAGGCGGCAACCGCAATCCTCACCGCCAAGGGCGGCGTCACCGATGTGTTCGGCAAGGCCTATGGACGCCCGGCCGGCAGCCAGGGCGCCGACAGCTTCGGCAATTCCCGCCCGTTCCAGACCGAGCCGCATCTGATCGCCTATCGCGGCGCGGACTATTTCGGCCGCCCCTCGCACAGCCTCGATTGGCTGCGCGGCCCCAACCAGAACCTGTTCGACAGCCCCTCGTACCCGAGCGGCCACACCACCTACGGCTACACCGAGGCGGTGGTCCTCGCGATCCTGGTGCCCGACCGGTACCAGCAGATGATCGCCCGAGCCGCCGAATACGGCAACAACCGCATCGTCGTCGGGGCGCACTACGCGATGGATGTGATCGGGGGCCGGGCCACGGCCCTGCACGCCGTCGCCCATCTGCTGGCCAACGATCCCGCCTATGTGGGACAGACCCGCGAGAACCCCGCCGTCCTCAACGGGATGAGCCACGGAGCGACCAAGGAGATCGTCATCACGGACTATCCGGCGGCGCTCCAGGCGGCCCGGGCCGATCTCGCCGCCGCCCTCAGCGGCGCCTGCGGCGACACCGTTGCGGCCTGCGCCGCGGCCGATACCGGGCGCTTCAAGGACCCGGCGGCCAACGAGGCCCTCTACAATGCCACGCAGACCTACGGCCTGCCCGTCGTGCATCGGAACACGGCCGACACGAAGGACGATGTCGGCACGCTCGCGCCGGAGGCCGGCCATCTCCTGACCGCGGCGTTTCCCGCGCTCACGCTGGCCGAAGCCAACGCCATCCTGACCGAGACCCAGGGCCCCGGCGGCGGCTTCCTGGACGACGGCTCAGGCTTCGGCGTGTACGCGCGCCTCAACCTCTACGCGGCCGGGGGCCGCGCGGCGGCCCTGGCCGCCACCCGAGCGAAGACCGGGGCGGAAGGCGCATCGCCGACAATGCGGACCCGGTGATCCGGCCCGCACCGCGCGTCTGGTCCCGGCCGCCAAAGACCAGCGGCATCATCGGCGTGAGGGGTGTCAGGGATCGGCGTTCGTCACGTCCACACGGGATCCGCCGCAACGGCTGGCCGAGCCGCTCGTTGTCAGACGCCGTTGGAAACGAAGGTGGCTAATGAAATCCGCTGCGCGCGCATCGCTGGCCCGGGCGCTCGGCCACGTCGGACCGGCCGCGGCCAGAACGGACGTGCCCGGACCCGCTGGGATGTCGGTCGCGCGGGCGGCCCCGACGCCGATGACGGCGGGCATCCTCTCCGCGACGGCGGTGAAGCCCGATGACGAAGACGCTTGATGCCCAAGTTCGCGCTGGACGGCGCTGACACCGGACCGCCCGGACGGAAGGAAAAGCGCACGGCGTACCTGATCGCCGTGCACCAGAAGCGTGCGACCGTCCGCGTCTACGCCGTGCTGGCCGCGTCGGTCGAGACCGCCCTGACCGAGGTCCGCGCCCTGGCGACGGACGACACGGATGTCGAGGTGGTTGGCGCCCTGTCGCGTGATCTCGCCCGGCAACTCGGCCTCAAGCCCGGCGAGATCCGGCTCGTGTGACCGCGCGCGCGGTCACACGCATTGCGGTCACCCACGGGGGCATCACGCTCGACGTGCCTGCCGCGTCCCCGTCATGCGGTGCAGCCCGGTGACGACGGCTCCGCTGGGGCGTCGGCCGTGCGCGGGCTTCGGAGGGTGCGGCGATCGTGACGGCCGCCGGCCTCAGGGCCGCGCGGGATCCTCGGGCAGGAACCGCGCCACCGCGTCGTGGATCATCGCGGCGATCTCCCCCTCCCGCCGCGCGAAGGCGTCGAGCAGGCCGGACACGGCGACCGCCAGCGGCCGGCCTTTGCCGTCGATGCGCCTGGGCAGCGGGACCGCGATCGAGCCGGCGCCCGGCGTGACGAGGCCGCGGGAGAAGAAATGCCCGTCCCGCCGCAGCCGCGCGAGGTTGGCCAGGACTGCCGCGAGCGCGATCGGCGGCTGCTCGGGTGGCGCCTCCGCGTTGGTGCGGCGGACCAGCGGGCCGATCTCGGCCTCCGGGCTGTCGGCGAGCAGCGCCGTGCCGGTCGCCGACCAGACGACGAGGCGGCGCGTCCCGGGCGGGACGTGGAAGCGCATGGCGGTGCGCGCCTGCAGGACGTGGACGTACTGCGAGAAGATCGCGTTGCGCGCGGCAAGGATCACCGTGCCGCCGGTGCGCTCCGACAGGTGCTCGAGCATGCGCACGAGGCTGCCGTCGCGCACCGGTCCCTTGTCGAGCCACGCGCCGAGGAGCGCCACCCGGGGCGACGGCAGGAAGCTGCGGCTCGCCGGGTCGTAATCGAGGTAGCCGAGGCGCACGAGGCTCTTCAGGAGCATGGAGGTCGAGGATTGCGGGAGGTTCAGCCGCCCGGCGATCTCGGAGACCCGGGCCTCTCGCTGGATCTCGTCGAACAGCTCCAGGATCTGGAGCACCCGTCCGGCGGATTTCACGAAGCT
Source organism: Methylobacterium guangdongense (assembly GCF_038442355.1). NCBI lineage: Bacteria > Pseudomonadati > Pseudomonadota > Alphaproteobacteria > Hyphomicrobiales > Methylobacteriaceae > Methylobacterium > Methylobacterium guangdongense. Next base: position 165,855 of record NZ_JBBXMX010000008.1, on the reverse strand, counting down.
CAGATCGGCGCCGGCCGGATCGGCCCCGACCGTGAGGTCCGTCCACGGGGCGTCCCGCTCTCCGATGCGCTCACGCATGCTGGACGTCCCGTCCCGAAAACCGCACGGCCCGAAACGACCCTGTTCGTCCGCGCGCAGATCCATGGTGATCGCGGCCCATCGCCGGCGTGACTCCTCCTTGACGTGCGGCGCGAGCCCCTGCCGGCCGGCGGCAGTATAGATCCGGCGCGATCCGCTCACCCTATCACACATGTGATATTCTTCAGCAGATGCGCGATGACGGTTGAAGCCGGGTCTGCGCTCTGCCCTACTCGCCCCGGTGCCGGCCTCGCCTGACCGGCCGGCACCAGGAGACCGCGCGGCAAGCGCGGCCCTGTACGGGAGGAATGCCGATGCCGATCCGCCTCGCGGCCGTCGCCGCGCGCCTCTTCGCCGTCGCCCTGATGCTCCCGGCCCTCGGCGGGGCGGTGAAGGCCGAGGCGACCTCCGTCCGCATCGGCCTGCAATACGGCCTCGTCTACCTGCCGGTGATGATCGCGCAGAGCGAAGGGCTGTTCGACAAGCGCGCGAAGGAAGCCGGACTCGACGGCCTGACCGTGACGCTGACCCGCTTCAGCGGCTCCACCGCGATGAACGACGCGCTGCTCTCCGACAGCGTCGAGCTCGGCACCCTCGGCTCGGCCGGGGCCCTGATCGCCTGGGACAAGACCCGCGGGCGCCAGCAGATCAAGAGCCTCACCGCCCTGAGCTCGGTCGTCTACACCCTGTTCACCGGCAAGGACGGGGTCGCCGCGCTGAAGGATTTCACCTTCGGCGACAAGGTCGCGGTGCCGGCCTTCAACTCGCCCCAGGCGATCCTGCTCCGGGTCGCGGCGGCCCGGCAGCTCGGCGACGCCGCCAAGGCCGACGCGCTGATGGTGAACCTGCCCCATCCGGACGCCACCGCGGCGATGCGCGCTGGACAGGGGATCGCCGGCTACTTCGCGACGCCGCCCTTCACGCAGGTTTTGCAGGCCGATCCCAAGATCCGGGCGATCATGACCTCGACCGGCCTGATCGGCAGCGGCGACATCACCGCCGCCACCCTGAACGCCAAGCAGGGCTTCATCGACGCGAATCCGAAGGTCGCGCAGGCGATCCGCGCCGGGATGGAGGATGCGGTGGCGCTGATCCGCAGCGACCCCAAGCGGGCGGCATCGATCTACCTCGCGTCCGAGCAGGTGCAGATCGATCGGGCACAGGTCGAGGCGATCCTGACGGACGGGTCCATCGTCTACGACGTGGCGCCGAAGGGCATGGTCAACCTCGCCAAGGCGATGGCGACGCAGGGCTTCCTGCGGAAGGTGCCGAGCGACTGGCAGGAGATCTTCTTCCCCGGCCTGCAGGGCCGCGACGGGAGCTGAGCGGCGCGGGTCCGGCGTCCCCCGCACGATCCCGCCGCTTACGGAGTTCCGATGCACAGCTTCCGCTTCAGCGCCGAGCCGCTTCCGCCCGAGACCGAGGCCGCCCGCGCAGCCGTCCGCGCCTTCCTCGACACGGAACGGGCGGCTGGGCATTTCGTGCCGCACCGGACCTCATGGACGACCTTCGACGCCGCCTTCAGCCGGCGTGCAGGGGCGGCGGGCTTCATCGGGCTGACCCTGCCGGAGGCCTATGGCGGCCACGCCCGCTCCGGCCTCGTCCGCTTCGTCGTCACCGAGGAGATGCTGGCGGCCGGCGCGCCCTGCGGCGCACACTGGATCGCCGACCGCCAGTCGGGCCCGCAGATCCTGCGGCACGGCACCGAGGCGGCCAAGCGGGCGATCCTGCCGCGGATCTGCCGGGGCGACTGCGCCTTCGGCATCGGCATGAGCGAGCCGAATTCCGGCTCGGACCTCGCCGCCGTGCGGACCCGGGCGGTGCGCGACGGCGACGATTGGGTGATCAACGGCTCCAAGATCTGGACGACGAACGCCCATCAGGTCGACTACCTGCTGGCCCTGGTCCGGACGGGCGAGCCCGGGCCGGACCGGCACGGCGGGCTGACCCAGTTCATCATCGACATGGCGGCCCCCGGGGTGACGGTGCGGCCGATCCTCGACCTGTCGGGCCATCACGAGTTCAACGAGGTGTTCTTCACCGATTACCGCGTCCCCGACGCGATGATGGTCGGCGCGGAGGGTGCAGGCTGGGGCCTCGTCACGGAGGAACTCGCCTTCGAGCGCTCGGGGCCCGACCGCTTCCTGTCGGATTACCGGCTGCTCGTCGAACTCGTCGACCGGATCGGGCCGGAGCCGGACCGGTTCCAGGCGGTCGAGACCGGGCGGATGGTGGCCGAGCTCACCGCGCTGCTGGGCATGTCGGCCGCGGTGGCCCGCCTCCTCGACCAGGGCGTCGTGCCGGGCGTCGAGGCGGCGCTCGTCAAGGATGTCGGCAACGGCTTCGAGCGCGCGGTGCCGGAGATCGCCCGGCGGCTCGTGCCGGTCGAGCCGAGCCTCACCGCGCAGGGCGACGCCTTCCGCGAGGCGTTGGGCGGCGTGACCCTGCGGGCGCCGTCCTTCACCCTGCGCGGCGGGACCCGCGAGGTCCTGCGCGGCGTCATCGCCCGGGGGCTGGGACTGCGATGAGCCGGACGGACCACGCGGCGGAGGCCGGCGACGCGGTCGACGGGATCGTCCTCGATCAGGTCGATCGGCTGCTCGCCCAGCACCTCACGCCGGCGCTGCTGGCGGCCTGCGACGGGGCCGCGGACACGGCCGCAAGGGCGGCAGATCTCTGGCCGGCGGATCTCTGGGCGGCGCTCGCCGAGGGCGGCCTGCCGCTGGCGCTGGTGCCCGAGGCGGAGGGCGGGATCGGCCTCGCCGCCCCGACCGCCGCCCGGCTGATCCGGCGTTGCGGCCGGGCCGCCCTGCCCCTGCCGCTGCCCGAGACCGTCGCGGGCGCGGCGCTCTGGGCTGCCGCGGGGGGACAGGTGGGCGAGGACGCCCTGTCGCTGGTCCCGGGCGGTAGCCCGCTGCGGCTCGCGCCGCACGCCGACGGCTTCGTCCTGGACGGACGGGTCGCGCAGGTGCCCTGGGGCGGTTCGGCCGCGACCCTCCTCCTCGACGCCGTCGACGCAGCCGGCGCCCCGCAGCTCGTGCGGCTCGCCGCGCCCGGCACGCTCTGCGGCACGCACCGCAACCTCGCCGGCGAGCCCCGCGACACCCTCGACCTGACCGGCTGCATCGTCCCGGCCGACGACGTCCGGGCCGCGCCGGACTGGGCCACCGGAGCGGGCGTGCCGTCCGTCGAGGCCGTCGGCGCCTGGGTGCGGGCGCAGCAGATCGTGGGTGCCCTGGAGACCTGCCTCGCCTCCGCCCTCGATCATGCGCAGGAGCGGCAGCAATTCGGCCGGCCGCTCGCCAAGTTCCAGGCGATCCAGCACATGCTGGCCGAGGCCGCGGGCCACGTCGCGGCGGCGACCGCCTCCGCCGACCTTGCCGCCGCCTGCTGGGGCGACCCGCGCTTCGGCCTCGCCACCGCGATCGCCAAGGCCCGCTGCGGCGAGGCGGCGGGCCATGTCGCGGCGATCGGCCATCAGATCCACGGGGCGATGGGCTTCACCCAGGAGCACCCGCTCCACCGCGCGACCCGGCGGCTGTGGTCCTGGCGCGACGAGTTCGGATCCGACGCCCTCTGGCAGGAACGGATCGGGCGCGCGGTCTGCGCGGGCGGCGGCGCGGCCCTCTGGCCGATGCTGGTCCGCCTGCGCGGCGGCGCCGGCTGACAGGAGAGACAGGCGTGCCGGATCCTTCCGCCGAGACTCACCCCCCTGAGACGAACAAGCCTGGGCCCCTCGCGGGCGTGCGGGTGGTCGACCTGACCAGCGTGATCATGGGGCCCTCGGCAACCCATATCCTGGCCGATCTCGGCGCCGACGTGATCAAGATCGAGACGCCGGAGGGCGATTCCTTCCGGCATTACCGGCCGGCCCGGGGCGCCGGGATGGGCGGCAACTTCCTGCACCTCAACCGCAACAAGCGCAGCGTCCGCCTCGACCTGAAGCGCGCCGCGGCGCGGGCCGCCCTCGACCGGCTGATCGCCACGGCCGACGTCTTCGTGCACTCCATGCGGCCCGACGCGATCCTGCGCCTGGGCTACGGCTACGCGCGCGTGCGCGCGCTCAAGCCCGACATCGTCTTCTGCGGCGCCTACGGGTTCGGGGCCGACGGTCCCTATGCCCACAAGGCGGCCTACGACGACCTGATCCAGGCGGGCTCCGGCCTCGCGGCGCTCCAGGCCGCCGCCACCGGCCAGCCCGGCTACCTGCCCACGGTGCTGTGCGACAAGATCGCCGGACAGGCCATCGCCTGCGCGATCCTCGCCGCCCTCTACGAGCGCCGGGCCGGCGGCGGCGGGCAGGCGGTCGAGGTGCCGATGTTCGAGACCATGGTGGAGTTCAACTTCGTCGAGCACATGGTCGGCTATGCCTTCGAGCCGCCGCTCGGCCCGCCGGGCTTCAACCGGGTCCTGAGCCCGCGGCGCAAGCCCTACCGGACCCGCGACGGCCACGCCTGCATCCTGCCCTACTCGGACCGGAACTGGCGCGACTTCTTCATCCATACCGGCCGGCTCGAATTCGTGGACGACCCGCGCTTCGCGCCCCTCGCCGTGCGGGTCGAGAACATCGAGATCCTCTACGCGCTGGTGGAGGAGGAGGCGCCGCGCCGGACCACCGCCGAATGGGTGGCGTTCTGCGATTCGGTGAGCATCCCGTGCATGCCGGTCCTCGGCCTGGAGGACCTGCCGGAGGACGCGCACCTGAAGGCGGTGGGCTTCTTCGGCAGCGCCGAGCACCCGAGCGAGGGGCGCTACCGCACCATGCGCCGGCCGGTCTCATTCAGCGGCAGCCGCTTCGCGATCCGCCGCCACGCCCCCCGGCACGGCGAGCACACCGCCGAGGTCCTGGCCGAGGCCGGGCTCGACCCGGCCGAGATCGCCGCCCTGATCGACGCGCCGGACAAGCCCGACACCGCGCCCCTGGAGGCCGCCCGATGAGCACCGAGACCCGAGACGCCGGCGAGGATCTGCTGTTCTCCGTCGCCGACGGCGTGGCGACGATCACGCTGAACCGGCCCGAGCGGAAGAACGCCTTCACCTTCCCGATGATCGAGGCCTGGACGGCGGCCCTGCAGCGCTGCCGCACCGACGCGGCGATCCGCGTCGTGGTGGTGACCGGGGCGGGCTCGGCCTTCTGCAGCGGCGGCGACATCGTCGAGATGGGCGAACGCCTCGACCAGCCGCCGGCCCGGCGCAAGGAGGAGCTCTATGGGCGGATCCAGCGCATCCCGCTGACGCTGGAGGATCTCGACAAGCCGGTGATCGCCGCCCTGAACGGGGTCGCCACCGGCGCGGGCCTCGACCTCGCCCTGATGTGCGACCTGCGCTTCGCCGCCAGGAGCGCCCGCTTCGCCGAGACCTACGTGCAGGTCGGCCTCGTCCCGGGTGCCGGCGGCGCCCATTTCCTGCCCCGCCTCGTCGGGACCGCGAAGGCGCTGGAGCTGTTCTTCACCGGCGATTTCGTCGACGCCGACGAGGCCCTGCGGATCGGCCTCGTCAACGGCGTCCACGCCGACGCGGACCTGATGCCGGCCGTGGCGGCGCTGGCGCGCAAGATTGCCAAGGCGCCGCCGCTGACGCTGAGCCTGATCAAGCGGGCGGTCTACCAGGGGATGCGCAACGACCTGCGCACCAACCTCGACCTGATCTCCTCGCACTACGCCGTCGTCACCGCGACGCCCGAGCACCGGGAGGCCGTGCAGGCCTTCATCGGCGGGCGCGACAAGGGCTGAACCATCGGCGCGAACGCCATCGTCCCCCGGTCATCACACTTTCGTGCTTGTCGTCGCGGCGCTCACCTGCAAGTCTATCCAAAATTCAATCCGCGCAGCGACGCGGAGTTCAAGTCTGGGAGGACGCGATGACGGCTCGGATTCTCGGTGCGCTCGTGTGCGCGCTCGCCCTCGCGGCGCCGGCTGCGGCGCAGACGCCGATCGTCATCAAGTTCAGCCACGTCACCACCACCGACACGCCCAAGGGCCAGGGCGCCGAGCGGTTCAAGCAGCTCGCCGAGGAGCGCACCAAGGGCGCGGTCAAGGTCGAGATCTACCCGAACAGCACGCTCTACAAGGACAAGGAAGAGGTGGAGATGCTCCAGCTCGGTGCCGTGCAGATGCTGGCGCCGTCCACGAGCAAGTTCGGCCCCCTCGGCGTGAAGGAGTTCGAGGCCTTCGACCTGCCCTACATCTTCCCCAACGAGCAGGTGCTGCGGCGCGTGCAGGACGGGCCGATCGGCCAGGGCCTGTTCAAGAAGCTCGAATCGAAGGGGATCAAGGGCCTCGGCTACTGGGACAACGGCTTCAAGATCCTCACCGCCAACAAGCCGATGCACGCCCCCGAGGACGTGAAGGGCCTGAAGTTCCGGATCCAGTCCTCGAAGGTGCTGGAGGCGCAGTTCAAGCAGCTCGGCGCGCTGCCCCAGGTGCTGGCCTTCTCCGAACTCTATCAGGCGCTGCAGACCGGCGTGGTCGACGGCCAGGAGAACCCGCCCTCGAACGTGACGACCCAGAAGCTCAACGAGGTGCAGAAGCACGCCACGCTGACCTATCACGGCTACATCGGCTACGCGGTGATCGTGAACAAGGGCTTCTGGGACGGGCTGCCGGCCGACATCCGCACGACGCTCGAGGGCGCCATCAAGGACGCGACCGCCTACGAGCACGAGATCGCCGACAAGCAGAACGCGCAGGCGCTCGCCGACATCCGCACCACCGGCAAGACCGAGGTCTACACGCCGACCGAGGCGGAGAACGCCGCGTGGCGCAAGGCCCTGGCGCCGGTCCAGCGCGAGATGGCCTCCCGCGTCGGCAAGGATCTGGTCACGGCGCTCAACAAGGAAGCCGAGGCGGCGCCGAACAACTGATCCCGCCGCGGCAGCGCCCGGACCGACCATGTTTCTGAAACTCCTCGATCGGCTCGAAGAGGTGCTGATCGGAACGCTGATGGCGGCCGCGACCGTCATCACCTTCGCCACGGTGGTGCACCGGTTCCTCTCCGGCATCCCGGCGCTGCAGGACTACACCGACCGGATCGACTTCGGCTGGTCGCAGGAACTGTGCATCTACATGTTCATCTGGGTCGCGAAGTTCGGCGCGGCCTACGGCGTGCGCACCGGCATCCATGTCGGCGTCGACGTGCTGGTCAACCGCCTGCCGCCGGGCGCACGCCGGGTCATGGTCCTGGTCAGCCTCGCGGCGGGCGCCCTGTTCACCGGGATCGTCGGGACGCTCGGCGCCAATTTCGTCTGGCGCATCGGCCACACCGACCAGACCACGCCCGACATGGAGATCCCGAGCTGGATCGTCTACCTCGCGATCCCGCTCGGCTCCTACCTGATGTGCTTCCGCTTCCTGCAGGTCGCCTGGGGCTACTGGAGGACCGGGCACCTCCCCGCCCGGGACCACGCCCATGTCGACGGCGTCCCGATCGTCGAGGGGGTCGATCCGGTGCAGCTCGGTCGCGAGGGAGGCCCCGCATGAGCGGCCTGATCATCTTCGGGCTGCTCATCGCCCTGATGCTCACCGGCATGCCGATCTCGATCGCGCTCGGCCTGACGGTGCTGACCTTCCTGTTCACCCTGACGCAGGTGCCGATCGAGAGCGTCGCGCTCAAGCTGTTCACCGGGATCGAGAATTTCTCGATCATGGCGATCCCGTTCTTCATCCTGGCCGGCAACTTCCTGGCCCAGGGCGGCGTGGCGCGCCGGATGATCGCCTTCACGACCTCGCTGGTCGGGCACTGGCCGGGCGGCCTCGGCCTCGCGGGCGTCGTCGCCTGCGCGCTGTTCGCCGCCGTGTCGGGGTCGAGCGTGGCCACCGTGGTGGCGATCGGCTCGATCATCCTGCCCGCCATGGTGGCGGAGGGCTACCCGAAGCGCTTCGGCGCCGGGGTGATCACCACCTCGGGGGCGCTCGGCATCCTCGTGCCGCCCTCGATCATCCTCGTCCTCTACGGGGTGTCGACGAATTCCTCGATCGGCAACCTGTTCTTGGCCGGCGTGATGCCCGGCCTCGTCCTGTCGGCGATGCTGGCCGGCGTCACCTTCGTGATCGCCAAGCGCCGGGGCTATCCGCGCATGCCCAGGGCCTCCTGGGCCGAGCGCCTGCGCGCGTTCCGCGAGAGCGCCTGGGGGCTGTTCCTCGTGGTGATGGTGATCGGCGGCATCTACGCCGGCATCTTCACCCCGACCGAGGCGGCCGCGACCGCGGCGGTCTATGCCTTCGTCATCGCGGTGTTCGTCTACCGCGACCTGAAGCTGTCGGACGTGCCCCGGGTGCTCCTCGCCTCCGCCAACATGAGCGCGATGCTGCTCTACATCATCACCAACGCGGTGCTGTTCTCGTTCCTGATGACCTCGGAGAACATCCCGCAGACGATGGCGGCGTGGCTGATCGCCATGAACTTCAGCCCGCTGGTCTTTCTGCTGGTGGTCAACATCATCCTGCTGATCGCCGGCAACGTGATGGAGCCCTCCTCGATCCTGCTGATCATGGCGCCGATCCTGTTCCCGATCGCCATCAAGCTCGGGATCGACCCGATCCATTTCGGGATCATCATGGCGGTCAACATGGAGGTCGGCCTGTGCCACCCGCCGGTCGGGCTCAACCTCTACGTGGCGAGCGGGATCGCCCATATGGGCATCTCCGAATTGACCGTCGCGGTGCTGCCCTGGCTGCTGACGATGCTGGCCTTCCTGGTTTTGGTGACCTACTGGCCCGCCCTGTCCCTGTGGCTGCCGCGGGCGCTCGGGGCGATGTGAGGCGCGCCGAGCGGCCGTTTTGCCGGTGACATGGCGGCGGAAAACGTTCAGCTAGGCCGGATTGCGCCCGCCCCACGCCAATGCACCCGAGGATGCCATGGACGTCACGGCCCAGCCGCGTATGACCTCCGGTGAGGGGCCGATCCCGGCGCCGGTGCGACGGGCCGAGCCCACGATCTGGCGCAACCCGCATCGCCGGGACGCCGCATCGGTGCTGGCCGCGTCGGCGTTCTCCGAGGCCGATATGCGCGGTGCCGAGGCGCGCTGGCGCCGCTTCGCGCCGCTCCTGGCCGCGCTGTTCGATGGGACGGACGAGGGCCGGATCGACTCGCCCCTGCTGCCGGTCGGACCCGATCTCGCCCGGACCCTGCGCGGCGGTGCGCCCGGCTCCGTCTGGGTCAAGGCCGACCACGATCTGCCGGTCACCGGCTGCATCAAGGCGCGGGGCGGGGTCTACGAGGTCCTGGCCTATGCCGAGACGCTGGCCGGGGCGGCGGGGCTGCTGCGGCCCGGCCTGTCCTACGCGGCGTTCGCATCCGGACCCTTCCGCGAACTCTTCGCCCGGCACACGATCGCGGTCGGCAGCACCGGCAATCTCGGCTTCAGCGTCGGCGTGATGGGCCGCGCCCTCGGCTTCCAGGTCGAGGTGCACATGTCGCACGATGCCAAGGCCTGGAAGAAGCAGCGCCTCCGCGAACTCGGGGCCCGGGTCGTCGAGCATCCTGGGGATTACGGCCTCGCGGTCGCCACGGCCCGGGACGCCTTCCGGGACCGCGCCGACGCCCACTTCGTCGACGACGAGGATTCGGTCGACCTGTTCCTCGGCTACGCGGCGGCGGCCCTCGACCTGCAGCGCCAGCTCGCTTCGGCCGGGATCGCGGTCGATGGGGCGCATCCGCTCTTCGTCTATCTGCCCTGCGGCGTCGGCGGCGCGCCGGGGGGCGTGGCCTTCGGCCTGACGCTGCTGTTCGGCGATGCGGTGCGGCCGGTCTTCGTGGAGCCGGTGGCCGCCCCCTGCATGCTGGTGCAGCTCGCTGCGGGCCTCGACCGTCCGGTCAGCGTCTACGAGGCCGGGCTCGACAACCGGACGGCGGCCGATGGCCTCGCGGTCGCGAGCGCCTCCCTGCTGGTCGCCCGGACCGTCGGCCCGCTCATCGACGCGGTGGTGACGGTGCCCGACGCGGACCTGTTCCACTGGCTGAAGGCCCTCTGGACGGGCGCCGGGATGCGCCTCGAACCCTCCGCGGCCTCCGGCTTCGCCGCGCTCAGCCGCTTCCTGGCCGCGGGGATGCCGGCGGAGGCCGGGTCCGCCACCCACGTGGTCTGGACAACGGGCGGCGCGCATTTACCGGATGCGGAGTTCGCCGCGGCCCTGGCGCAGGCCTGACGGTTTTCACGTGAAAAATGGGTAAACGCCCGCGATGGTCCGCGAGGCGCGCGTTCAAGGGGATCCGTCACCGCGGGCGGGCGCCATCCCGATCCGGTCGGCCGGTCGGCAACAGCAGTCCCCCCTGGCGGCACCGCTTGTCGACGTGCCGATGACTGAGGCGGCTCGAGCCGGCAGGTGGAAGGGGTCGATGACGGCAGGGCCCCGTCACGCATGCTCCAGCCGGACCGCCACCTCGTTCCGGCGCAGGAACGGGATGGCGAAGGGCGGGTCGTACCCCATGAAGATCGGCGGCCCATGCGCGGTGAGGCCCGCCTCCGCCAGCGTGCGCAGCAGGATGGCCTCCTGCGCCGCCCGCCGCTCGGGCGTGACCCGGCCGGAGAAGCGAACCGCCGCGATGCGCTCCGCCGGCACCTCGACGAGGCGGACGCCCGGCTCGGTCGGCTCGGGTGCCCCGGCCTCGGCGACCGTGCGCGGCAGGAAGAAGCGCATCGTACCGCCCGGATCCTGCTCCACCGGCACCGTCATGGCGACCCGCTGGCCGCCGGTCTCGACGGGGGCCGTCATGGCGATGCGGCCGGTGGCCCGGTTGGCGCCGGTGATGTAGCGGAACAGGCGCCCGAACGCCGCGCCGTCGCCCTGGCCCCGCGCGTCGGTCTCGACCGCGAGCCGTGGCGCGTAGGCGCGGATCTCGACGTTATGGTCCAGGCGCTGCACCACCGTGTAGGCGGGCTGCTCGTAGAGCGCGCGCACGCCGAAGATCCCGAGCACGGATTCGAGCAGGGTGACGAGGTAGTAGAGCACCAGGGCCATGATCCAGGTTGCCTCGACGAGCCGGCCTCAGAGCGGGAGCGCCCGCTCGATCAGGACGACAGCTTTGCCGACCCGATCCGGCGTCGCGATCTGCCCGACGATGAACTGCGCGACATCCACCCGCGCGATCAGCCCGTTGCGCCACGAGGACGGCGCGTCGAGGACACGATAGCGCCCGGTCGCCTGCCCGCCGGTGAGCACTCCGGGACGGACCAGGGTCCAATCCAGGGTGCTGCGGCGGATGCGCATCTCCTGGGCGTCCTTGTCGTCGTAGGCGCGCCCGAAGACCAGCCGGAACGGCAGGCGCTGCAACGGGCTGATCGCGTCGCGGCTGTCGCCAGCGCCGAACCCGGTCACCGCGATCAGGCGCCGGACACCGGCCGCCTCCATGGCGGGGATGAGGATACCGGTCGCGTCCGAGAACAGGCGGACCGGCCCGAGCAGATCCCGCATGGGCACGCCGAGTGCCTGGACCACCACGTCGACGCCGTCGAGCGCGGCCTCGACGTCGTGCCGGCTCAGGGCATCGCCGGGGTAGCGCTCCAGATTCGGCGCCGACAGGGCGATCCTGTCGGCCGAGCGCGCGAAGGCCCGCACCCGATGCCCCGCAGCGAGGGCCGCCCGCACCGTTTCCAGACCGATGCCCTGGCTGGCACCGATGACGAGGACGTGAGCCATGTGAACCCCGGACGCACGAAGCCTTAGGGACACAGGTAGATTGGGCGCATCGGGTTGCGCGCCATGCGGCTGCTTGCCTGGGGGCCAAGCTCGCGCGAGTGGCCGGCGCGCTCACGCGATCGACACTTCCGCGTCTTCCGGTGGCCTACAGCTTGGCATGCGCTTGGCGCGGAACGGGCGCCGCGCCTTCGCGCGGCGCCCGCATCATGTCAGTAGCTGACGTAGCCGCCGGCGCCCCGGCTGGGCCGCGCGGTCCCGTTGGTGTTCACGGGCGGCGCAGCCTGCTGACGCTGGGCCTGCCGGTTGGCCAGGGCCCGGCCGGCGGCGCAGCCGCCGACGGCGCCGAGCACGCCATGCCCGGCATAGTGCCCAGCGATGCCGCCCACGATGGCACCCTTGATGCAGCCCTTCGCCTCGGCAGCCTGACCGGCGGCCAGAAGGGCACTCGCCGCAACAGCGGCCACAGCGACGCGCTTCATCATCGTAATCTTTCCCAACGCGGCCTTATCGCCGCGAGCAGGATGTAAGTACGCGCGCGCTCCTCGGAAGAGGTGCCGGCCGATATTTTCGTAAAAATTCAGCCGTCCGCCCGCTTGTTCTTTCGCGAACAGTGAAATCCCGTCGCCCGCCGCCGCCCCGCCGAGATGAATATTTCTTGAACGGCACCAAGCCTGTCGGAAATCGGTGCCGCGAGCCCCGGCACGTCGCCCGAGACACCCCGACCATGGCGCTGACCCACTCGCCCCGGCGGCTCACTGCGGGCACGACAGGTCCCCGCCGGGGCAAGCCAGCTGGTCCGTCAGGTCGCGGATCCGACGCTCGGTCAGGGCCGCGGCACAATCCCCGACGCGCATGGGCAGGATCGTGCCGTTCCTGTCCGGGTGTTCGGCATCGGAGCCGGTCTCAAGGTCGCATTCGCGATCGCGGAACCGGCGCCACGCCTGCAGCGCCAGATCCAGGTTGCGCCGCCCGATCGGATCGAGCTTGGCCCACAGGGCGTCGCGCGCCCGGGCGAGGCCGGCCTCGGCCGCATCCAGCTTGCGCCTTGGCGCACAGCGTCCCCTCCGCCTGGTCGGGCGCGGTCGCGCAGAGTGCCGGGACCTCGGCGGTCGCGGTCGTGGACCCGAGCAGCAGGGCGGTGAGGCCGGCACGCGTCATGCTCGATCCCTCCGGCACGGGCCTTGGCGGCGGCCCGGTGCCGCGTTTTCTTGGGCCTGCCGATGCAGTCGAGGGGATCGCCCTGTGCGTACGCGTCAACCGATCCCGCGCAAAACGGCGGCGCATCGGTATCTATGGGGACGCGCAGGGCCGCCACCGCCCGCGATGAGGACAGTCCGATGGAGACCATCATGGCGGCGCCCGACAGGCCCGGACCAGCCGCCTTCATCCCGCCCATGCCGCCGCCGGCCCCGGACCGCGTGGGCGCCCTCGGCGTCCTGGCCGGCCTGCGCCGCAACGCCTATTCGGCCTTCCCGCCCCGGTGCCGCGCACAGGCGGTGGTCGTGCTGCCGATGCCCGGCCGCGACGTCGTCATAGCGGCCGGCCCGCAGGCGATACGCGACGTGCTGGCGACGCGCCCGGAGCTCTACCGGCGCATCGCCGCCGGCGACCGCATCTTCCGGCCCCTGATCGGGCGCGGCGTGGCCGCCAGCGAGGGGCAGGCGTGGCGCCGGCAGCGCCGGATCCTGGCCCCGGCCTTCACGCCCCGCACCGTGACCCTGCTCGCACCACACATGGCGGCCTGTACCGAGGCTGCCCTCGGGCCGCTGGAGGCGTCCCGCGGGGCGCCCGTGGACCTGCTCGCCGTGATGCAGGATCTCAGCCTCGCCGTCGCCTGCACGAGCATGTTCTCGCTGGAGACCGACGTCTTCGGGCCGCAGCTGCGCGGCCTGCTGCAATCCTACGCCGGCGGCATCGGGCGGCCGCGGACCAGCGACTTCATCCTGCCGCGCTGGGTGCCGACGCCCACCACGATCCGCCGCGCAGGCTTCCGCCGGCGCTGGCGGGCGCTGATCCTGGCGATCATCGCCCAGCGCCGGGCCGCGCAGGCCCCGGGGGCGCCGCGCGACCTCTTCGATCTCCTGTCGGAGGCCTACGGGGACCGGGAGGCGGATCTCCTGGCCGACGAGGTGTCGACGATGATCTTCGCCGGGCACGAGACGACCGGCCTGACGCTGTTCTGGGCCTGCTACCTGCTGGCCAACGCGCCCGACTGGCGCGACGCCGTCCGGCGGGAGGCGCGGCGGGTGGACCTGTCGCCGGGCGGGGCCGGGGCGGCCGTCGGCGCCCTGCCGCTCACGCGCGCCGTGGTGGACGAGGCGCTGCGGCTCTACCCGCCGGCCTACATGACGGCACGCCAGGCGGTGGCGGACCATGCGCTGTGCGGCGTCCCCGTCCGGCGCGGGGCGATCGTGCTGATGCCGTTCACCCTGCTGCACACCGACCCGCGCCTCTGGGCTGCGCCCGAGCGCTTCGACCCCGGGCGCTTCCTCGGTCCCGGGAAGCCGGATCGCCAGGGCTTCCTGCCGTTCGGCACGGGACCGCGCGTGTGCATCGGGGCGCAGCTGGCCACGTCGGAGGCGGTGCTGGTCCTGGCACGGCTGCTGCGGGACAACGACCTCGTCCTCGACGATGGCCCGCCGGTGCTGCCGGTCGGCTCGTTCGCGACCCGGCCGGACCGGTCCCCGACCTTCCGCCTGCTCCGGGCCGCGTGACGCGGCGCGGCCCGGTTCCTCTAAGCCGCGGCGGTCCAGCCGATCACCGCCGTCATGGGATCGCCGGGGCCGCCCTCGGGCTTGAGGATCCGGCGTTCGGTGCGGGCGAAGCCGGCGCGCTGCAGGTACAGGTCGACGAGCTGGGCATGCCCTGTGCCGTCGAGGGCGTTCCAGATGGCCACCGCCTTGGTCGGGAAGCGGCGATTCGAGAAGCTGATCACCACCGGCGCGCCGGGGCGCAGCACGCGCGCGATCTCCGACAGGACCGCCACGGGCTGTTGCAGGTACTGCACCGAGACGCAGATCAGGGCCGCGTCGAGACAGGCCCCGTCGAGGGGCAAGCGCGGCTCGGCGTTGAGATCCTGAACGAAGAACCGGGTCAGGCGCGGGTTGGCGGCGAGTTCCGCCGCGTTCAGGCCGTGACCGATGACGCCGGCATAGGCGACATCCTCCGGCAGGTGGCTGATCCAGCTCGACATCAGGTCGAGAAGGTCGCCGCCGGGCGGCACGACCTCCCGATACAGGTCGGTCACCGCGGCGATGGCGCCGTCATCGATATGGGTGACGAAGCGCGGCTGGGCGTAGAACAGGGGATCCGGATCGCGGTCGTACTTCGCGAAGGCGTCCGGCGGAAAGTCCGGCAGAGTCCGAGTCATCGGCCATCCTACTCGCTAAGCCGAACGCGCGCCGGCCTCGCTCGACGGCCGGTGCGCGCATGCGCAGGCTGGGAACGAGTCTAACGGCGCCCCGGCAAACGCCTAGGGCCGTCGTTGACGCGCTCCGGGTTGACGGCCCCCTGCCCCGTATAGGTCGCCAGCAGGCTCAGGACGTCGCCGAGGTCGACGGTGCCGGGCGGCAGGGTCGACGGCGGCGCGGTCTGGCCCAGCGTGTCGGCGCCGCCGGCGTCCCGACGTCCTGTGCCCATTCGGGCTGCGCCAACGCGAGCCCCAACCCGAGCGCCAGCGCGGCGCGCCTCGCCAAATCTGTCATGCCGGATCCCCCCGATGGCGTCGAGCTGGCGACGTCTGGTGCGGCGGCCCGATCGACCGCCGGGTCCCGGGCCGGGTCCGGGCGGGCAGCGCGCGCTCGCGCGCCTCGTCCTCGGCCTGCCGGCGCTGCCGCGCGCGCCACGCCTCCGCGGAGGCGATGTCGCCCGGGCTCGGATCGCAGTAGCGGCGGCCGGTGCTGCCGTCGAGGATCGCCGTCATGCCGCTGGCGAGCGCCAGCAGCCCGGGGCCGCCCGCCACCAGGGCCGGGATCCCGAGCGTCCGGGCCAGCCGGTCCGCAAGGTGGTCCTCAGCGGCAGCCTCGTGCCCCGCGGCTCGACCGGAAGGCGGTGACGCGGCCAGCAGGCCGGAAGACCGGGTTACCAAAGGGCTGAAGCCCTTTGGCGGGTGCTCAGGGTGGAACCCTGAGAGCGGGCGAAGCCCGATACCGGACGAAGTCCGGCACCAGGGCTCCGCCCTGGACCCGCGAAAGGGCTCGCCCTTTCGAAACCGTGACTCGATCCGCCCCCTGCGCGAGACGGCGCCCTATGCCTCCGGGAGGATCGCCTGCGGACCCGCGAGGCTCTCCCGGCGCAGGCCGACCCCGCTGGTGCCCTGCGCCATCATGGCCCGCAGCAGGGCCTCCATCTGGTCGGCGGCCGCCTCGACCGCGAGCCCGTCCTGCCGGATGTTCGAGATGCAGTTGCGCCGGGAATCCGGCAATCCCGGTTCCGGCGCGCAGGTGATGTAGCAGCCGAGGCTGTCGGAGGCCGATAGGCCCGGCCGCTCGCCGATCAGCACCACGACGCAGCGCGCCTTGAGCCGGGCACCGATGGGATCGCCGATCGCCACCCGACCCTGCTGCACGACCGCCACGGGGGCGAGGCTCCAGCCGGCTTGGGCCACCCGCGCGGCGAGCGCGGCGGCGGTCGGCACCGCGTTGAGGGCGACCGCCGTGGCCGAGAGCCCATCGGCGATCACCACGGCGACATCGAAGCCCTGGCCGAGCCCGCCGAGCGCCTCCTCCGATTCCGGATGCAGAGTCCGGCCCCGGTCCGGCCGGCGCAGGTACTCGGCCCGGTCGGCCACGTTGGCACGGAGTTCGACCGAGTCGAGCCCTTCGGCCCGCAGGGCCTCGCGGATTGCGCCTGCGTCGAGGGGCGTCCAGACCGCCTCGCGGGCCCGGGCATGGTCGAGCCCGAAGGCCAGCGCCGCCCGGGTCGGCAGGCCGGCGCCGTGGGCGCCCAGCGCGATGCGGGCCTGGGTCAGCGCGCGCAGATCGCGCAGCGACGGGGCGCCGGCGCGCTTCGGCTCGGCGGGCGCGCTCATGCCGCCCGCCCGGGCAGGAGGCGCGACGCCGCGGCCAGCGCCGGGGGCAATTCGCCCGGCGCGTTGGCGAGGCGGCCCTGCGCGTCGGTGATACGGACATCGCGCAGCCACGCCTCGAATTCCGGGGCCGGCGGGCGGCCCAGGGTCTCGCGGGCGAAGACCGCATCGTGGTGGGAGAGGGACTGGTAGTTCAGCATCACGTCGTCCGCCCCCGGCACGGTGATGACGAAGTTGACGCCCGCCGCGCAGAGCAGGGTCAGCAGGGCGTCCATGTCCTCGCCATCGGCATCGGCGTGGTTGGTGTAGCAGACGTCCACCCCCATCGGCAGGCCGAGCAGCTTGCCGCAGAAATGGTCCTCCAGCCCGGCCCGGATGATCTGCTTGCCGTTGTAGAGGTATTCCGGCCCGATGAAGCCCACGACCGTGTTGACGAGGAGCGGATCGAACTCCCGCGCCACCGCGTAGGCGCGCGCCTCCATGGTCTGCTGGTCGACGCCCCAATGGGCGTCGGCCGAGAGGGCCGAGCCCTGGCCGGTCTCGAAATACATGACCTGCCCGCCCTCCGGGCAGCGGCCGAGCGCGCGGGCGGCCTCGGAGGCCTCGCGCAGGACGGCGAGGTCCACGCCGAAGCCGGCATTGGCCTTCTGCGAGCCCGCCACCGACTGGAACACGAGATCCACCGGCGCGCCCTTCGCCATGGCGTCGATCGCCACCGTGACGTGGCCCAGGCAGCAATGCTGGGTCGGCACGTTCAGGCGCAGGCGCAGGGTCTCCAAGAGCTCGACGATGCGGATGTAGTCCGGCAGCGAATCGGTCGCCGGGTTCACGCCGATCACCGCATCGCCCGAGCCCATCAGCAGCCCGTCGAGGGCCGAGATCAGGATGCCGGCCGAGGAATCGGTCGGATGGTTCGGCTGGTTGCGGGTGGCGAGGCGGCCGGGCAGGCCGATCGTGGAGCGGAAGCGCGTCACCACCGGCCGCTTGGCGGCGATCGCCACGAGATCCTGCAGCCGGCAGATCTTGGAGACGGCCGCCACCATCTCGGGCGTCAGACCGGGGGCGAGGGCCGCGAGCGCCGCCGCATCGGCCGCCGGCGCGAGCAGCCATTCGCGGAACGCGCCCACCGTCAGCGACGCCACCGGCGCGAAAGCTTGCGCGTCGTGCCGGCGCGCGATGAGATCCGAGACCTCGTCTTCGTCCGAAGGGATCAGCTCCTCCGCCAGGAACGCCTTCAGCGGCAGGTCGGCGAGCGCGATCTGCGCGGCGAGGCGTTCCACCGGCCCCTCGGCGCAGAGCCCGGCGAGCTGATCGCCGGAGCGCTCCGGCGTCGCCTTGGCGAGCAAACGGCGCAGGTCGGGGAAGGTGAAGCGCGTGCCTTCGATCGTCGTCGCGTATGCCATGGCCGGCTCCGGGCGAGCTGTTCCCCGTCAGGTATACCGGTCCGGCTGGATTGCGAAGGCGGCCGTACGAGCGCCGGGCGCCCCTGGCCCCGGGACAACGCGCCGGGACCTGCGAGGCGGCCATGAGCGTCCGACGGGATCGGGGGCCTTCACCCGATTGAACCGGACCGATCGCTCAAAGATACATCACAGGCGTCTGAAGAACGGCATAGACGCTGACGGTGAAATATCGCTCCAGGGCGCGAAATTTTCTCAACTTATCGAAAATCTTCAACATCGGCTTATCGCCGGCATTGTAGTGCAAACGTTCGACGATCAGCGCGTTGCTGTCGATCAGCCCCCGAATCTCGATCGGCGTGATCTTGTTGAGTCCGACATCCGCCGCGCTCTGTATGTTCTTGTTCAGCAGCGCCCGCGACAGCGGGAACAGCAGCCTCTCCGGCAGAACGCTGATCCACGGGACGGACCGCCCGACGAAACGTCCGTGATCGCCGAACGGACTGAAGTAGAGCGGGCTCGTCCCCACCACGAGGCGCCCCCGGGCTTGATCATCGCAAGGACATCGTGAAGCACTTTGTCGATGTCTATGATGTGCTCCAGCGTGTCCTTGCAGATCACGACATCAAAATGATTTCGATACTGATCGACAATGTTGGAAACATCGTCACACACGAAGGTGATTTTGTCTTTGGCATCCGGGAAATTTTCCCGAACGTGGCTCGCACCGAATGCGACGCGCTCCTGATCGACATCGATCGCGAGGACGGAGGCCGCACCGCGTTTCACGGCATCGACCGAAAGCGCGCCATGCCCACAGCCGAAATCCAGGATCTTCAGGGACGCGAGATCGACAGGCTCACCCATGCGCCGCCAGAATTCGGCGATACTGCCGGCCTGCCACTCGAAATAGGCGCGATTGCGTCGCGCCGTCAGAGCCTCGTCCGACTCCCCCGGAAGACGGGGCAAGGCCCATGGCTGGAAATTCGCTGACCACTTCCCGTCCATAGACATGCTTCTCCGAAGAGATCCCGATTTTTCCGCGGAGGGTCGCAAAGATCTCACGTCTTGCCGGCGGACCGTAAACGGCCGAGCCGGAGATCTCCCGGCTTGGCTTCCTGCGCCAACCACAGCCCGAAGATGACCAGGAAGTAGAACGAGCCAGCGGGCGCGAACATATTGGGCGAGATTGAGTTATCCAGCACGAAGGTGCAGCCGAGAAGAAAGAAGGCGTGGTCGAAGGGCTTGGGGATAAGCTGGTTGTGGGCGCAGGCAATGGCGGCGGCAACGAGGAACAACAGCACCCCGATCGCACCGTAAAGGGCCATGAGGCGCCGTCGTGGGCGCAGGCCTCCGGGGCTGCGCGGAGGCGACGTCAGGGCTGCGGATCGTGGCGCTCGCCATCGTGATCGGCCGGGTGCGGATCGCGGGGGGCGTCGGGATCGGCGGCGTCGATGTCGGGCGGGAGCGTCGGTGCGCGCAGCACCTCTATCAGAACGACAGTGAGGCAGATCAACCAGAAGATACTGAACCAAACCATCGCGTTCCTGGATCGACGATCACGACATCGGGTGCGCCGGTCGAGCGAGGCAAATCCGGAATTTCTCAGGGTGCCCGGACGGAAGTCCGGCCGAATCTTGAGCCTCCGGGCCGCATTGGGCAATGCCGCGCCGGCGCCCAGGCGGCCACCGAGGTCCGGCGGCCTCAGCCGCCACGGCGCCGTGCGACGCCGGCTCCCGGTGTGCTGCGATCGCCCCGTCGCGATCCGGCTCCAGATGATGGGCTGGCGACGAGGACACGGTGCCTTTCCTGCATGCCGGGTGTCGGTGCTCCTGAGGACTCAACCGGCGCCGGGTCAAATGGTTGACCCGGCCGCGAGAGTGCCCGCTCAGAGATCCACCGCCATGACGGACAGGCGCCGGGCGGCGCGCCCCGGAAAACGGGCCCGCATGACGCCAGACCAACCCGGTCGTTGGTTCCCGTCGCCTTCAGCGCGTCGGCTCGGAACATCGCAGGCGTGACCATCCCGCCCCGGATGGTCGCCCGCACCCTAGCGGCGCGGGAAGGCCGGCCCCGGCGCACGAAAGGGCTTGCGCGGCCGGGCGGATCCGGACAGGCCGGGCGCAGGTTCATGCCGGGCGGTCACGCCCGCGTCCGGAGACCGAGCTTGTCCGCCCCGGGTCCCACACTCTCCCGCCCCACGGCGCCGGCACGCGACCGGCGCCGGATCGCCGCCGGCCGGGGCAGCCTGAACCGGCCCGGCGCCGACCTGCGGCGCCTGCCGACCGGCCTCGACCTGCGGAACGTGCGCCTCGTGGAGGGCGTGCGCGCCGCCTTCGCGTTCGGCGTCGTCATCCTGATCAACATCTGGCTGCAATGGTCGCCGCTGCTGACCATGGCGCTCGCCGCCAACCTCGCCTGCTTCTGCGACACGGGCGGGCCGATGCGGGCGCGCCTGCGGGTGCTCACCGCCTTCTCGTTCCTCGGCGGCCTGCTCTGGGCCGGGCTCGGCCTGATCCAGCCGTTGGGGCTGCCGGTGGTCGTCCCGGTGGCCTGCGCGCTGATCTTCGCCTGCTCGTATGCCCGCGTCTGGAGCGTGCAGGCGCAGGCCGCCGGCAACGTGCTGGTGGTGGTGCTGTGCATCGCCCTCGACCGGCCGCTGACCCTGGCACAGGCGGGCACCACCGTGGTGATGTTCGCGGCCGGCGGCCTCTGGGCGACGTTCCTGGCCCTGGTGATCTGGCGGCTGCACCCGTACCGGCCGGCCCACCGGGCGGTGGCGGAGGTCTGGCGCGACCTCGCGCGGCTCTGCGGCGACCTCGAACGGCTCGTCGCCCTGCCGGAGCCCGACACCGAGGCCTTCGACGGCCACGCCCGCGGCCACCGGCGCGGCGTGCGCACGAGCATCGAGACCGCGCGGACCATGATCCTCGACCTCGCCCGCTCCCGGGAGCGCGTCTCGGATCGCACCGCCCAGGCGCTGCTGCGCCTGGAGAGCGCCGAGCAGATCTTTTCGGCGTTGATCGCCGTGGGCGAGCTGATCGACAGCCGGCCCGATGCGCGCCGCCGGGCGCTGGCCAAACTCTTCCTGCGCCGCCTGCGCCCCCTGCTGGTGACCATCGCGCGGGCGATCCGCGACGATGTCGCCCTCGACCTCGCCCGCCTGGAGCACTCGATCGCCCGGACGGCCGAGGGCCTGGGCGAGGATCCGACCCTGGCGGGGCTGGCCGACCGGATCGTCGGGCGCGTGCGGATCGGCGCCAAGCTGTCGACCCCGGAGGGCTATCGTCCCGGCGGCACGCTGACCGAGGGCGGCCGCCTGGACCGCTGGACCCGCTATGTCGGCCCCCTGCGGCAGAACTTCACCTTCGCGTCGCCGAACCTGCGCCATGCGCTCCGGGCCAGCACCGTCGCGGCCCCGGCGCTCGCCGCGACGCTGACCTATGCGGGCGCCTTCACGCACTGGCTGGTGATGACCGTGGTGCTGACCATGCAGCCGTTCTACGCGGCGACGTGGCAGCGGGCCCTGGAGCGGATCGGCGGCACGGTGCTGGGCGGCCTCATCGGCGCGGTGCTGGCCTACTACGCCACCACCCCGCTCGCCGAGGCCGGGCTGATCCTCGTGCTGTCGATCGTGGGCTTCGCGGCCCGCCAGATCTCCTACGGCTTCTTCGTCGCCTGCCTGACGCCCCTCGTGGTGCTGCTGGTGGAGTTGCTCGAGCCCGGCCACAGCTCCTGGGAGATCGTCGCCATGCGGGGCGGCTTCACGGTGCTGGGCGGCGTGATCGCGGTGGCGAGCTGCCTCGTGCTCTGGCCGATCTGGGAGCCCGATCAGGTCCGCCAGGAGTTGCGGCGCGCACTCAAGGCCCACGCGGCCTTCGCGGAGGCCGTACTGGGGGCGAAACTCGGGGCGAGCGCCGGGCCGGACCGGGAGGCCACGATCCAGGCGAGCACCCGCGCGACCGGCCTCGCCCTCAACGACCTGGAGGCGGCCCTGTCGCGGGCCCTGCAGCAGCCCCGGGCGGGCCACCATCCGGAGGTGGAATCCGCCCTGGTGGCGGACGCGACCCTGCGCCGGATCAGCGCCCGGCTCACCGTGCTGCGGCACGCCCCCGAGGCCGTGGACCCGGAGGCGGAGCCGTGGCGGGCCTGGATCGCCGCGACCCTGGCGGCCCTGGGCGAGGACCGGCCCCTGCCGGAGCGGCCCGACCGCAACCGGGCGCAATCGCTCACCCGGCTCGTGAGCCAGGTGGATCTGCTGGTCGGGACCCTGCGGCCGGGGGAGATCCGCGGGGAAGCGCCCGTCCTGGTTTTAAAAAGTTAAGCCCTTCCGCGGGTCCAGGGCAGAGCCCTGGTGTCGGGCTGCGCCCGAAGGCAGTCAGGGCTCCGCCCTGACAACCCGCCAAAGGGCTTCAGCCCTTTGAAAACCCGGATCCTGTTCGCCTCAATACCGCGGCAGGGCGTTCGCCGGGCCGCCGGCATGCGGGCCGGCGTAGCGGTAGGCGAGGGGCCCGCCGCTGGCCGCGGGGGCCTGCGCCACCGGGGCGTTGCCGATCCAGCCCGAATAGGCCGAGGCGGGATAGGGGGAATGCCGCGAATCCAGGCCCTGCGCGAGGGCCGGCGTGGCAACCGCGGCGACCAGGGCGGCGGCGGCGAGCATGCGGATCGTCATGATGATCTCCGAACGTGTTCGGTTGACTTCAGTGGGATGTCATCCGGCCCATCGTGTCGGGTGAGGAAGATCGTCGCCGTGATGAACGGACCAGCGGTCTTGATCGCTCGGCTTGGCTTGGCCGACTGTGACTTCACAACCGGAATACTCGGCCTCGCGTTCGAATGCTGCTGTGTGCTGGCGCACGGGGCCGATATGCGGACCGGGGGTGCGGTCTGCGCGGAAGCATGCCACAGACCGCGCCGAACGGATCCTGCCGGAAGCCTTGGACATGAAGTTGATCGTCGGCCTCGGAAATCCGGGCGCGCGCTATGCGGGCAACCGGCACAATATCGGCTTCCTGGCCGTCGACGCGATCGCCCGTCAGCACCGGGCGAGCCCGTTCCGCCACCGCTTCCAGGGCGAGGCCGCCGAGGTGGTTCTCGGCACCGAGCGGGCGATCCTCCTGAAGCCCTCGACCTTCATGAACGAGTCGGGCCGTGCGGTCTCGGAGGCGCAGCGCTTCTACAAGATCCCGCTCGGCGACGTGATCGTGCTCCACGACGAGCTCGACCTCGCCCCCGCCAAGCTGCGGGTGAAGCTCGGCGGCGGCAATGCCGGCCATAACGGGCTGCGCTCGATCACGGCGCAATGCGGCAACGAGTATCGCCGGGTCCGGCTCGGCATCGGCCATCCCGGCGACAAGGCGCTGGTGCACGCGTACGTGCTCAACGATTTCGGCAAGGCCGAGCAGCCCTGGGTCGAGGATATCGGCCGGGCCGTGGCCGACCACGCCGCGCTGCTGGCGGCGGGCGAGGATGCGAGCTTCCAGAACAAGGTCCACCTCGCCATGGCGGGCCGCGGCTGGGACGACGTGAAGACGCTGGGCGCGAAAAATTGACACGAAAACACGGGGACACGATATGGATCGGCCCCGGAGGCCGCCATGAAGAACGTCACCGTGACGATGAACGAGGCCCTGCTTCAGCGGGCGCGGGTTGCGGCCGCGCGCGACGGCAAGAGCCTGTCGCGCTTCATCGCCGAGGCGGTCGAGCAGCGGGTCGGCCGGCCACTCACGCAGCTTGAGGCGCTCGAGCGCTTCCTGGCCGGACCGCCCCTCCACGTTCTGGACGAGAACGGCAAGGCTCCGACCCGAGACCAGCTGTACGATGACGACTGATCTGGTCTTCGTCGATACGAACGTCTTCCTGTATGCCCGCGACGATCGTTTTCCGGACAAGCAACGGACGGCCACGCATTGGCTGGCGACGCTCGCGGCCCGCGAGGCCTTGGTCGTGAGCCCGCAGGTGCTCGGCGAGATCCACAATGCGGTCCTGCGCGGGAAGGTCGCCGTCGACAGCGCGGAGATGCGGCGGATGACACTGGAGTTGCAACCCTTCTCCCAGGGCGCGACGGATCTCGAACTCATCACGCGAGCTTGGTCGATCCGGACCGAGACCGCCTTCCAGTGGTGGGATTGCATCATTCTCGCCGCTGCGATGCGCGCCGGGTGCCGTTATCTTCTCTCGGAGGATTACCAGCACGACCGCACGGTCCGCGGCACCACCATCCTCAACCCCTTCATGGTCGGCCCCGAGGCCGTCGTGACCGAACACTAGGACCGATCCATGGGCTTCAAATGCGGCATCGTCGGCCTGCCGAACGTCGGCAAGTCGACCCTCTTCAACGCGCTGACGCAGACGGCGGCGGCCCAGGCGGCCAATTACCCGTTCTGCACCATCGAGCCGAATGTCGGCGAGGTGGCGGTGCCGGACCCGCGGCTGACGGATCTCGCCCGGATCGCGTCGTCGAAGGAGATCATCCCGACGCGGCTGACCTTCGTGGACATCGCCGGCCTCGTGCGCGGCGCCTCCAAGGGTGAGGGCCTGGGCAACCAGTTCCTGGCCAATATCCGCGAGGTCGACGCCATCGCCCACGTGGTCCGCTGCTTCACGGACGGCGACGTCACCCACGTGGAGGGCAAGGTCGATCCGGCCGCCGATATCGAGACGATCGAGACCGAGCTGATGCTCGCCGACCTCGACAGCCTGGAGCGCCGGGCCGTGGCCCTGGAGAAGAAGGCCAAGGGCTCCGACAAGGAGGCCAAGGAGAGCCTCGACCTGGTCAACCGGGCGCTCCCGCTCCTGCGCGAGGGCAAGCCCGCCCGCCTCGTGGAGCGCAAGCCCGACGAGGAGAAGCTGTTCCAGTCGCTCGGCCTGATGACGGCCAAGCCCGTCCTCTACGTCTGCAACGTCGACGAGGGCGACGCCGACAAGGGCAACAGCTATTCGGACGCGGTCTTCGCCCGCGCCAAGGCGGAGGGCGCCGTGGCGGTGGTGGTCTCGGCCAAGATCGAGAGCGAGATCGCCGTGATGCCGGAGGCCGACCAGGCCGAGTTCCTGGAGGCGGTGGGGCTCGCCGAGCCCGGCCTTAACCGGGTGATCCGCGCCGGCTACGATCTCCTCGGCCTCGTCACCTACTTCACGGTCGGCCCCAAGGAGGCCCGCGCCTGGACGATCACCAAGGGCACCCGCGCCCCGGGGGCGGCGGGCGTGATCCACTCGGATTTCGAGAAGGGCTTCATCCGGGCCGAGACCATCGCGTTCAAGGACTACACGACGCTCAACGGCGAGTCCGGGGCCCGGGATGCTGGCAAGCTGCGGCTCGAGGGCAAGGACTACGTGGTGCAGGACGGCGACGTGCTGCATTTCCGCTTCGCCAACTGATCCTCCCTGGACGCGCCCGCCATGCCCGATCCCGCCCTCGAAGATTTCTCCGTCGGCGACGTGATCGTCGGCGAGCCGCTGACGGTGACCCGCGACGCCATCGTGGGCTACGCGCAGGCGTTCGACTTCCAGCCCTTCCACCTCGACGAGGCGGCGGCCGAGGGGACCTTCGCGGGCCGCCTGATCGGCTCGGGCTGGCATACGGCGGCGCTCGGCATGCGGCTGCTCCAGCAGGGGCCGTTCCGGGGCGGCTCGTCGCTCGGCGCGCCGGGGATCGACGAATTGCGCTGGCTCGCGCCGGTGCTGCCGAACGATGCCCTGACGCTGACCTTCCGGGTGCTCGGCCTGCGGGATTCGGCCTCGAAGCCGGGGCTCGGCTTCGTCACCGCGGAGGTCGCCCTCGGCAACCAGCGCGGTGAGACGGTGCTGACCCAGCGCTTCACCTTCATGCTGGCCCGGCGCGGCACCGATCCCCTGCCGCCACGGCCCGTCGTGCTCGGCGAGCCCGGACCCGTGACGGAGCCGGAGGATGCCGAGATCCTGCCGTTCCTGCGGGATGCCGAGATCGGCTCGACCCGCGACCTTGGCCCCTACCCGTTCAGCGCCGCGGCGATCGTCGCGTTCGCGCGGGCCTACGACCCGCAGGCCTTCCACCTCGACCCCGAGGCCGCCAAGCGCAGCCATTTCGGGGGTTTGTGCGCCTCAGGCTGGCACACCGCCGCCGCCTACATGAACCGGCTGCTCACCACCCGCGCCCGCGACGAGGCCTACACGGCCGCCCGCGGACCCGTGCCGGAGGCGGGCCCCTCCCCCGGGTTCAAGAACCTGCGCTGGCTCAAGCCCGTCTACGCGGGCGATACGGTGCGGTTCAGCGCCAAGCTCACCGACAAGCGCGCCTCGGCCTCACGGCCCGGCTGGGGGCTGGCCTTCGCCCGCAACACCGGGGTGAACCAGCGCGGCGAGCCGGTCTTCGCCTTCGACAGCGCCGTGTTTCACCGCTGGGAGCCCTGAGCGCACCGCGCCGCACTTCGCGCGTTGTCGCGTCGGAGCGGGATCGGATCGGACGCGCATGTACCAGAAGAAGCTCGGCAACACGGGGCTGTTCGTCTCGGAACTCTGCCTCGGCACCATGACCTTCGGGGGCGGTGCCGGGATGTGGCGTCAGATCGGCGCCCTCGACCAGGCGGAGGCCGGGCGCCTCGTCGGACGGGCGATCGAGGCCGGGATCAACTTCATCGACACGGCCGATGTCTACGCGGAAGGGCTCTCCGAGACGATCACCGGACAGGCCCTGCGCGACCTCAAGGTCCCGCGCGACAGCGTGGTCGTCGCCACCAAGGGCTACGGACCGACGGGCCCGGGCGCCAACGCGAAGGGTGCCTCGCGCCTGCACCTGATCGACGCCTGCAAGGCGAGCCTCAAGCGGCTCCAGCTCGACCACATCGACCTCTACCAGATTCACGGCTTCGACCCGGCGACGCCGATCGAGGAGCAGGTGCGCGCCCTCGACATCCTCGTGCAGCACGGCCACGTGCGCTATGTCGGCGTCTCGAACTGGGCCGCGTGGCAGATCGTCAAGGCGCTGGGGATCAGCGAGCGGGCCGGGCTCGCCCGCTTCGAGACCCTGCAGGCCTACTACTCCATCGCCGGCCGCGACCTGGAGCGGGAGATCGTCCCGATGCTGCGCTCCGAGGGGCTCGGCCTCCTGGTCTGGAGCCCGCTCGCCGGCGGCCTGCTCAGCGGCAAGTATGCCGACGGCTCCGGAGAGGGCCGGCGCGCGAGCTTCGACTTCCCGCCGGTCGACCGGCCCCGGGCCGAGGCCTGCATCGACGCGATGCGGACCGTGGCGGAGGCGCGCGGGGTCTCGGTGGCCCAGGTGGCGCTCGCGTGGCTCCTGCACCGCAAGGCGGTGACCAGCGTCATCGTCGGCGCCAAGCGCCTCGACCAGCTCGAGGACAACATCGCGGCGACCGAGCTCAGCCTCACCGGCGACGAGCTCGACACCCTGGACGCGGTGAGCGCGCTGCCGGCCGAGTATCCGGGCTGGATGTTCGAGCGCCAGGGCGCCCGGGCGCAGCAGCTCGCGGAATCGGGCCGGCCCGGGGTGCGGTGAGGCGGCTCACGCCACCTTGCGTCGCTCCGGATACAGCCCGTACAGCCCCTCCGCGGTCGCGTCGCACACGCCGCGCTCGGTGATGATCCCGGTCACCAGCCGCGCCGGCGTCACGTCGAAGGCCGGGTTGGCCACGGGGCTGCCGGGCGAGACCACCTCGATCGTGGCGAAGCCGCCGTCAGGCAGCCGCCCGGTCATGTGGGTGACCTCGCGCCCGTCGCGCTCCTCGATCGGGATTTCCTTCACGCCGTCCTGCAGCGTCCAGTCGATCGTCGAGAACGGCAGCGCCGCGTAGAACGGCACGCCGGTGTCGTGGGCGGCGAGCGCCTTCAGGTAGGTGCCGATCTTGTTACAGACGTCGCCCCGCGCCGTGGTCCGGTCCGAGCCGACGATGCACAGGTCGACCTGCCCGTGCTGCATCAGGTGGCCGCCGGCATTGTCGGCGATCACCGTGTGGGGCACGCCGTGGCCGTTCAGCTCGAAGGCGGTCAGCGCCGCCCCCTGGCTGCGGGGCCTCGTCTCGTCGACCAGCACGTGGACCGGCACGCCCTGCGCGTGGGCCGCGTAGACCGGCGCCAGCGCCGTGCCCCAATCCACCGCGGCGAGCCAGCCGGCATTGCAATGGGTCAGCACGGTGACGGGCCTGTCGCCGCCCTTGGCCTTGTGCAGGTCGGCGATGATCCGGCCGCCATGGGCGCCGATCGCCCGGCAGCTCGCGACATCCTCCTCGGCGATGCGGCCCGCCTCCGCGAAGGCGTGGGCGAAGCGCGCGTCGGGCGCCACCTGCCGCAGGTTCGCGGCGACCCGGTCCAGCGCCCAGCGCAGGTTGACCGCGGTCGGCCGCGTGGCGGCCAGCGTGGCCACCGCCCGGTCGAGCCCGTCCTGGGAGGCATCCGCCCGCATGGCGAGCGCGAGCCCGTAGGCTGCGGTGACCCCGATCAGGGGCGCGCCGCGCACCACCATGGTGCGGATCGCCACGGCGGCGTCGTCCAGCGTGGCGAGGCGCTTCAGCTCGAACGCGAAGGGCAGGCGCGTCTGGTCGATCACCTGGACGCTCACCCCATCGGGGTCCGGGAAGATCGTGCGGTAGGGCTGGCCGTCGATGTTCATGGCCGTTCCTGTGCCACAGCGGGACGCGGTTTGCACCCTCCGGCGCGGGGCGGACGCGGCCTGGGGACGCGCGGCCGGCGGCCGGTCAGGCTTCCTCAACCTTAGCGGCTCGTTAAGGCGCCCATGCCTAGCCTCAGGGGTAAGTTCCCGTTCCGCGTCCGGTCCCGCATGCGCTCGCTTCGCCGTCCCGCATCGCCCTACGATACCTTCGTCGACAGCGTCCGCCCGTTCCTGGGCAAGCGCCTGACGGAGCTCGGCGGGCTCGTGCTGTTCACCGGCGCGGTCGCGCTGACCGTGGCTCTGGCCACGTGGTCGATCGACGACCCGAGCCTGAACCACGCCACCGACCATGCCGCCCACAACGTGCTCGGCCAGCCCGGCGCCGTGCTGGCCGATCTCTGCATGCAGATCCTCGGCCTCGGCTCGCTCGCCTTCGTGCTGCCCCCGGCCCTCTGGGGCGTGCGGCTGATGCGCGAGCGCGAGCTGCCCGACGGCGGCATGCGCATCGCGCTCTGGATCATCGGCTTCTGCGCGGCGAGCGCGGTGGCGAGCGCCCTGCCGCCGACGACCCGCTGGCCGCTGCCCACCGGCCTCGGGGGCGTGGCGGGCGACGGGCTGCTGTCGATGGCCCGGGTGATCGTCGGGGCGGTCTCGTCGGCCGCCGCCCATCTCGTCGGGTTCGGCTATGCCGCGGTGGCGATCCTCAGCCTCACCGGGGCGTGCCGCTTCGGCGCGGTCGAGGAGGATTCGTTCCACGACGAACCCTATCCCGTGCGGTCCGCCCCGGTCCGGCGCCGCGACGAGCGCGAGGACGCCGACGAGCCGGGCCTCGGCCTCGTCGGCGTCGGCGCCCTGGCGCAGGGCCTGATGCGGCTGCGCCTCGCTCTGGCCGACCGGATCGCCGGATGGCGCGCCGGCCGGGCCGAGCCCTTCGACGGCGCCTCGCCGGCCCTCGCGGCCCGGCGCGCGTTCACGGATGCGGACCTGCCCTGGGCCGACCATCTGCCCGGTGGCGCCCAGCCCGGGCCGGGCCGGCGCGAGCCCGTCTTCGACGCGACGGATGCGCCCCTCGCCGAGGACGAGCCCGACGCCGCAGCGATGCCGCACGAGGACGGGTTCGAGCCGGCGCAGCGCCCGCAGCCTCCCCGCGCGCCGCAGCGTCCCCAGCCGCCCCAGCCCGAGCCGACCGCCTCCCGGGTCGCCCCGCCGGCCGCCGCGCCGGTGCCGGCCCGCCGCGCGCCGGCGCCCCCGCTCCGGCCCGAGGATTACGCTTTGCCGGCTCTCGACCTGCTGGCGGCGCCGCGCGGCCCGTCCCAGGCGAGCCTGATCTCGGCCGATGCCCTGGAGCAGAACGCCACCCTGCTGGAGGCGACGCTCGGCGATTTCGGCGTGCGCGGCGACATTCTGGCGGTGCGGCCCGGCCCGGTCGTCACACTCTACGAGCTGGAGCCCGCCCCCGGCACCAAGTCCAGCCGGGTGATCGCGCTGGCCGACGACATCGCCCGGTCGATGTCGGCGGTCTCGGCCCGCGTCGCCGTCGTGCCCGGCCGGAACGCCATCGGCATCGAGCTGCCGAACGCCAAGCGCGAGACGGTGTACTTGCGCGAGCTGCTGGCCTCGACGGATTTCGCCGAGAGCAAGCACAAGCTCGCCCTGTGTCTGGGCAAGAACATCGGCGGCGAGCCGATCATCGCCGACCTCGCCCGCATGCCGCACCTGCTGGTGGCCGGCACCACCGGCTCGGGCAAGTCGGTGGCGATCAACACCATGATCCTCAGCCTGCTCTACCGGTTGAAGCCGGAGGAATGCCGCCTGATCATGGTCGATCCCAAGATGCTGGAGCTGTCGGTCTATGACGGCATCCCGCACCTCCTCTCCCCCGTGGTGACGGATCCCAAGAAGGCGGTGATCGCCCTCAAGTGGGCGGTGCGCGAGATGGAGGAGCGCTACAAGAAGATGGCCAAGATCGCCGTCCGGAACATCGACGGCTACAACGCCCGCGTCGCCGAGGCGGCCGAGCGCGGCGAGGTGCTGACCCGGACCGTCCAGACCGGCTTCGACCGCCACACCGGCGAGGCGATCTACGAGGACGAGGCGATGGACCTCGCGCCTCTGCCGTACATCGTGATCGTGGTCGACGAGATGGCCGACCTGATGATGGTGGCCGGCAAGGACATCGAGGGGGCGATCCAGCGGCTCGCCCAGATGGCGCGGGCGGCGGGCATCCACCTGATCATGGCCACGCAGCGCCCGTCGGTGGACGTGATCACCGGCACCATCAAGGCGAACTTCCCGACCCGGATCAGCTTCCAGGTGACGAGCAAGATCGACTCGCGGACCATTCTCGGCGAGATGGGCGCGGAGCAGCTTCTGGGCCAGGGCGACATGCTGTTCATGGCCGGGGGCGGGCGCACGACGCGGGTGCACGGGCCGTTCTGCTCGGACAGCGAGGTCGAGACCGTGGTGGCGCACCTGAAGCGCCAGGGCCGGCCCGCCTATCTCGACGCCGTCACGGCGGATGACGAGGACGGCGCGCCCGAGAAGGGCGCCAAGGGCAAGGCCGGCGCGGCGGAACTCGAACTCGACGGCGCGGTGTTCGACCAGGGCTCGTTCGGCGAGGCCGGCGGCGACCTCTACGAGCAGGCCGTGCAGGTGGTGCTGCGCGACCAGAAGGCTTCGACCAGCTACATCCAGCGCCGGCTTCAGATCGGCTACAACCGCGCCGCCTCGATCATGGAGCGGATGGAGGTCGAGGGCATCGTCGGCCCGGCCAATCACGCCGGCAAGCGCGAGATCCTGGTGGAGGACGCGGTCGTCTGAGGAGCGGGGGCAGTTCGTGTCCGCGACACCCCCCTCCCCTATGCAGGCTGCGATTCTTTCAGATCTTCGTTGGACACCGGCGTTTATCACGGAGCACAACCCGCCCCCTCTCCCGTGCGGGAGAGGGTTGGGGTGA
Organism: Methylobacterium guangdongense; assembly: GCF_038442355.1. Lineage (NCBI taxonomy): Bacteria > Pseudomonadati > Pseudomonadota > Alphaproteobacteria > Hyphomicrobiales > Methylobacteriaceae > Methylobacterium > Methylobacterium guangdongense. The sequence continues at coordinate 134,159 of NZ_JBBXMX010000008.1, read as the reverse complement.
GGGACGAGAACCCACAAAATTGATCGCGCCGTGCACGCGCATCCAGGCCGAGATTCCTCCGGACAGTTCTCAACCCTCACCCTGTCCCTCTCCCGCACGGGAGAGGGGACCCGCGCTGGGTCCTGAGCCTGCGTCGCCACTCCTGATGTGCGATCGCGTAGCCTCTGCGGGGTCGGGAGACGCGCGCGTCCGATCGTTTAATTTGGACCTCTCCGCCCAGGCCACAAAAAATTTCGTCGCCTTGTGGAACCCGCCAGCCATCCGCACGTTACGCGCGTGCGAGGCCCGAAACGGGCTCGCGTGAGGGCGCCGGACCAGGTGTCCGGCGTCGCTTGTAGTCACGTTGCTCAGTGGAGGATGTGGTTATGAGGACGTACGACGTTTCGCCCCTGTTCCGGTCGTCCGTCGGGTTCGACCGCCTGTTGGATCTGCTCAATCAGGCCGAGCGGGTCGAGCCGTCCACGGCTTGGCCGCCCTACAACATCGAGAAGGTCGCCGACGACCAGTACCGCATCACCATGGCGGTGGCGGGCTTCACGGCCGACGAGATCGAGCTGACCCAGCAGGACACCACGCTCCTGGTCGCCGGCCAGAAGGCCGCCCAGGAGGGCGAGAAGCACTATCTCCACCGCGGCATCGCGGCCCGGACCTTCCGGCAGACGTTCAATCTCGCCGAGCACGTGAAGGTGGTGGGTGCGAGCCTGGAGAACGGCCTGCTCACCGTCGCGCTGAAGCGCGAGGTGCCGGAGGCCCTGAAGCCCCGCCGCATCGCGATCGGCGGCGTTTCGGCGATCTCCGGCCAGGACAACGCACCGGCGCAGATCAGCCGCGAACGCGAGGCCAAGGCAGCCTGATTGGCGGCCTGATCCCGCATCCGCCGGCCCGCGCTCCGCCGGGGCCGGCGGACGCTGTCTCAGACGACACTCTCTTGCGGGTCCCCGGACCCGGGGGCCCGCTCCCGCAACGACACGTCTTGCGAAGGAGATTGGACCATGAGCGTGAGAGATCTGATTCCCTGGAACCGCAGCACCAGCGCCCCGGCGCCGGCCAGCCTGTCGAACGAGCCGACGAGCCCGTTCCTGGCGCTGCACCGGGAGGTGAACCGCCTGTTCGACGATGTCTTCAACGGGTTCGGCGTGCCGAGCCTGGCGGGCGCGAATCCGGCGGTCCGGAGCTTCGGCTGGCCGAACGTCGAGGTGGTGGAGGCGGATGGCGGCGCCCTGCGCGTCTCCGCCGAGCTGCCCGGCCTGGAGGAGAAGGATGTCGAGCTCCTGATCGAGGACGGCGTGCTCACCCTGAAGGGCGAGAAGCGCGCCGAGACCACCGACACGAAGCGCGGCTATTCCGAGCGCAGCTACGGCCGCTTCGAGCGGTCGATCGCCCTGCCCTTCGCGGTGCAGGAGGACAAGGCCGAGGCGACCTTCCGCAACGGCGTGCTGACCGTGACGCTGCCGCGCTCGGCCGATGCGCCGGAGCGTCGGCGCCGCATCGCGATCAACGGCAGCGGCGCGTCGGCGGCCAAGCACTGAGCGCCGCCGGACTGCCGTGAGACGGACCGCATGACCTGGCGGCCGGCGCGCATCGACAGGGCGCGCCGGCCGCCCCCGCCCTTACCCGCACGCGGAGGATTCCGAGGAGGGTTTCATGCAGCAGATCGACACCCATTCCCATAAGGCCGGTCCGGTCGAGACCGGTATCGATCATCTGGGCCCGGTGGCGTCGGCCCATCTCCGGCCACCGGCGGTCGACCCGTTCGAGGCCTTCGTGGCCCCGGGCGACGTCTTCCGGCACCCCCACGAGGTGCTGTCCTATCCGGGCCTGTCCCAGGCCGAGAAGCGGGCGGTGCTGGCCTCCTGGGCCTCCGACGCCCGGGCGGTCGAGTCCTGCCCGACCCTGCGCTGCCTGCCGGGCTGCCGGGCCGAGCCCGTGCCGATCGATGAGATCCTGGAGGCGCTCCAGGCCCTCGACGCGGCGTCTCCGGAACCCGCCGCACCGCGCCGGCCGCTGTTCCCGGCAGCCTTCACCCGCCGCTGGAACCGCGGGCGGGGCGCGCCGGGCTCCGTCCTGAACTGAGCCGGGAGGGAACCATGACGACGTTCGACCTGAGGAATCACCGGAGCGACCTCTGGCGCCGGCGGCGGCACCGCGCCCGCGACCCCGCGGGCGCGGCCACCGAATCCGTGCTGGTCAGCTGGCTGCTGACCGCCGTGATGTGCCTCGCCCTGGCGGCGCCCTGCCCGCCCGCCGCCCTCCCCTGGGTCGCGGCCGGGCTCCTGAGCCTGTCGGGCTTCGCGTGGCTCGGCATCGCCCTGGTCCGGGGCGTCGAGCCTGCCGCGTCCCCGACCCTGACGGCCTGGGACGCCGCGCTGCTGTCCTTCGCGGCGAGCTTTGGCGTCCAGGCGGCCGCGCGGCTCGGGCTCCTCGGGGCCTGACCCGCAGTGAGGGAGGCCCATGCGCCGCGTCCCGGCGGGTGCCACAGGCCCCCCGGGACGCGGCGGGATCGGGGCCCCGGCGCTCCGATCCCGATTGAAATGCCGAGATCTATCGGGAGGTCACCATGGAGGAACGGACGATCGGAATCGGCCACAACACCCCGCCCGTGGCGGTGCCGCCGCGCTGGCTCGCCGGCCGCACGGCCCGGATCCGGCGCCGCGGGCGCCCGGTCGACACAGCGGGCCGCGCCCGGACGGGGACGTGGCTCCTCACTGTCGAGCGCGAGACGCCGCCCGAGATCGAGCCCCTGATGGGCTGGACGGCGGGCGACGATCCCCTCGCCACACAGATCCAGCTCGTCTTCCCCACCCGGGCGCAGGCGATCGCCTATGCCGAGCGCCAGGGGCTGGCCTACACGGCCGAGCCCGAGACCGGGGTCACCGGGCCGACGCCGGTCAAGCCGACGATCCCGTCCTGGCGGCCCGGCCCGCGGCCGCGGCCCCCGTACCCGCCGGTCCGGCGTTCTTCGGGGGGCCGCAGGACTGCGCCCGCGCTCCCGGATCTGGACCGCGCGTTGGTCAACCCCGCGGCGGTGTTCGCCACGCCCAGGCACGTGCTCGACCATCCCCGGCTGCTGCCCGGCTGCAAGCGGGAGATCCTGCGGCGCTGGGCCTGGGACGAGCACCTGAAGGAGGTGGCGGCCGCCGAGGGCATGGCCGAGGGCGAGCCGTCGCAGCTCGACGCCGTGAAAACCGCGTTGCTGGCGCTTGGCGAGACGTGGCACCCCCACCCGGCCGCGCCGGCCGCCGCGGTGCCCGTGTCAGGGGATCTCGAATCATGGGAGCCCGATCGCATGGCCGCATGAGGCCAGGGGCTTCTGCAGCCGGATCGAAGCGGCCAGCGAGGCCTCATACCACCGAGAACCGGAACTCCGTGGCGGCTGCAAAGGTCTCGCCCGGCCGCAGCACCGCGGAGGGGAAATTCGGGTGGTTCGGGGCGTCGGGGAAGGCTTGCGTCTCGAAGCAGACCCCGTCGCCGGAGCGGTAGATCCGGCCCGACGGGCCGATCAGCGTGCCATCGAGGTTGTTGCCGCTGTAGAGCTGCAACGCCGGCTGCGTGGTCCGGACGTCGAGCCGGCGCCCGCTGCCGGGATCGATGCAGGTCGCCGCCGGCCGCAGGGTCCCGGCGGGGCCGCGCAGCGCGAAGGTGTGGTCGTAGCCCTTGGCGTAAGCGAGCTGCGGATCCCCGGTGCGGATCCGCTCCTCCAGGGTCCGGGGAGTGCGGAAATCGAACGGCGTCCCGGCGACCGATTGCAATACGCCGGTCGGGATCTGGGTCGCGTCCGTCGGCGCGAAGGCGTCGGCCTCGACCTGCACCGCGTGGCCGAGGACGCTGCCGGCCCCCTCCCCGGCGAGGTTGAAGTAGCTGTGGTTGGTGAGGTTCAGGATCGTGGGCCGGTCGGTGACGGCGGCAAAGTCGATGCGCAGCACGCCGTCTGCCGGCAGGCTGTAGGTGACGCGGACGTCGAGATTGCCCGGAAACCCCTCCTCCCCGTCCGGCGAGCGGCGGGTCAGGACGAGGCGCGTCGCCTCCGAGGATTCGGCCCGCCACAGCTGCGTGCCGAAATTCTTCGGGCCGCCGTGCAGGGTATTGGGCCCCTCGTTCACCGGCAGCTGGTAGCTGTGTCCGTCGAGGCTGAAGCGCCCGTTCGCGATGCGGTTGGCGTAGCGGCCGACGATCGCGCCGAAGCTCGGGCTCACGGTCTCGTAGCCCGCGAGCGTCGCGAGGCCGAGGACCACGTTGGCCACGCGGCCGTCCCGGTCGGGCACCGCGATCGCCGTGACGGCGGCGCCGAACTCGATGATCGCGACGCTCAAGGCGCCCCGGCTCAAGAGGTGTCGGGCGACCGGATGACCCTCGGCGGTCCGTCCGAAGAATTCGGCCGGCACGCCTAGCGCTTCCACACGCCGAGCCGCTCGCTCCGGGCGTGATCCTCGGCCGCGACCAGTTCGGGGCTCGCCTCCGGGGAGGCGCGGCCGCCGCCGTTGAACAGCACCACCTCGGAGAGGTCGCGCCCGTCCACGAGGCAGTTCATGGTGGCGCTGCCGGGGGCGGGCTGGCAGGTCACCGGCCGGCTGCCGATGTAGCGGGCCAGCTCCTCCGCCTGGCCGCCCCGTACCCATTCGACGCCGAACAGGTGCACCACCTTGCCGCCGACCTTGAGGGTGGCGGTGTCGATCACCTGGGCCTGCCCCGCCACCGCGTTCGGCGGCAGCGGCGTGTCGGGCTCGGGATCGCCGGCCGTCTCGGGGGGCGGCGTGACCGTATCGGGCGCGGCGGATGGTGCGCTCGGGGCTGCGGCGTTCGGCGCGGTGCCGTTCGGAGCCTCCGTCCGGGGTGTCGCCGGAGCGGCGCGGCGCGGTGCGTCGGGACCGCTGGCCTGCAGGACAAGCCCGGCGACGATCACCGCCGCCAGGGTGCCGGCGGCTGCGCCCAGGAGCAGGCGGCGCTGCCGCTGGGTTCCCTCATCCGCGACACCGCCGGCACCGAACCGGTCGCGCAGGCGGCTCAGACCGTCCCGGAGCGACTCTCCGAACCGGCCGGGCCCGCTGTTCCAGGCCGTGGCCGGATCCCCTCCGGAGACCGCTCCAGGGGCCGTCCCGCCCCCCGCCTCGGTCGGGCGGGCGAACCGGTCGCGCAGGTGCGTCCGCAACGTCGCGAACCGGCCGGCGGCGTTCTGGGCCATGACCCGCCCCTGCTCGGAGGAGCGTTCCGCCAGGGAGCGCGCCCGCTCGGACTGCGTGCCGACGAAGCGCGCGGTGGCGGCCTTCATCTCGTAGGCACCGCTCAGCAGCGCGGATTCCCGGGCCTCGTCGGCGACGGGCGGGTCCGGCTCGACCTCGGGTTCGGGGGGCAGGAACAGGGCGGGATGCCGCGCGCGCAGGTCCGCGACGAGATCCGCCAGATCCATCGGCGCGTCGGAGTCGTCCCGGAGACGCACGGCGCCCTGCCGGTCGAGCACCCGGATGCCGGTCCCGCCCGCGTCGGGCACGCAGGCGGCCTCGGCCAGGAGTTCGAGGGTCCGCACCGCCACGGGGCGCGGGCGGGCCTGGGCGAGCACATCCCGGATCGCCGCGCGCAGGGCGTGGCGGCCGGGATCGTCGAGGGCCGGACGGGACGGTTCCGCCTCCTGTTGCCCCACCGATGTTGAAGACGTCATTCACCCGATCCCGGCACCACCCAGGCGCAGCCCGGAGCCTGCCTGCCCGGGCCCGCGCGGGAGCGCCTCACACAACGTTCGATCGCCGGGATTCGTCCCCCCGGCCATCCGCCGCACGCGGCGCAGGGGGACGACGGCGCGAGGCTCCTTACGCCTTGCCGGGCGAGGCGGCCAGGGTCCCGGCCTGGATGCTCCGCCGCAGGACACGGCCGGTCTCACCCAGGATGTAGGGGCGCGTGCCGGCAAAGCCCACCTCCAGGATCAGCTCGGCCTCGCCGCTGGAGACGGCGCCCCGCCCCGGATTGGCGGTCCGGAAATCCACCAGCGTGCGGATCGTACAGGTCTCGGCATCGCAGGCGGTGCGCATCGCCCGCGGCTCGTAGCGCCGCTCGGGCCAGCGCTGCACGAAGCTGCGCTTCTCGGCGACGAGCCCCGCCGTGGTGATCGGCCGGCCGTAGAAGCGCACGCGCGATGCGTAGTACCGGGTCGCCGCCCCCACCATGGTGTCGTCGGGCCCCGAGACGGTGGCGAGGTAGCTCGCCGTCAGCGCCCGGGCGGCGGCGGCGCGCTCGGCGGAAGCCGCCGGGGCCGGGGCGACCGAGGCCGGCGTCTCGGCGAGGCGGTGCGGGCGGTGGATTTCGTGCCGGGCTTCGCGGTGTTCCCGGTGGCGCAGGCTGTCCCGCCCGGCCGGACGCTCCAGGGCGGCCGCCCGCTTCGGACCCGGCGCCCGCGTCGCGGAGGCCTTCGGCAGGGCATCCTCACCCGGTTCCGGCTTGGCGGCCTGACGGACCGGGGCTGCCTCACGCGGCGCCTCGGGCTGGGCCTTCGCGGCGACCGTCTCCTGGTTCTGGGGAACCGCGGCCTTCATCGGCTCTTTCATCGTCTCCTTCGCGGCCCCGGCGGTGGGCGCGGCGGCCCGCGACGGCGGGTCGACCCAGCCGCCCCGGCTCCCCGCAGCCGGCTGCTGGGCCGCGGCGGTGCCCGCGAGGGCGAGGGGCAGGAGCAGGCCGAGGGCGAGCGTTTGCGGGCGGACGGGGCGGGTGGCGGACATCGGTGCCTTCCTGGCGGCCGGGGCGGACATCTGGAGAGAACGCGCCCGCACGGGTGGGGAGTTCCACGCGGGGCTCGGGTGCGGCTGACATCCTGCCTGATCCTGCGGCGGCGACCAGCCCTGGATTGCGGGGATGATGGGGTTGCGTTCGTGCGTTTGGGTACCAAGTCGGGGACAGCCTTGGCTTTGGCTGTTCCCGGGTTCCGTTCCGCCCGCTCCCCCACTGCGCACCGAGGGTCCCGTGGTCCGACCTGAAACCGAGGCCTGCCCGACCCCGCGATCCGGGAGCCCCCGATGAGCGACGTACAGCGCCGGGCCCTGCTGATCTGCAACGCCAAGGCCCGCAATGGCGGCCTCGACCTCGACGAGGTCCGACGCATTCTGCGCGCGGGCGGCATCGAGCCCGTGGAGCCGCCGCCGGACGCCGATTGCCGCGACGAGATCCGCAGCCAAGCCGGCGCGGTCGATCTCGTGATCCTCGGCGGCGGCGACGGCACCATGAACTTCGCGGCCCCGGCCCTGGTGGAGACCGGCCTGCCGCTCGCGATCCTGCCGCTCGGCACCGCCAACGACCTCGCCCGCTCCCTCAACCTGCCGCTCGATCCCCTGGAGGCGGCCCGCTTCATCCCGACCGCGCAGGCGCGGCCGGTGGATCTCGGCTGGGTCAACGGGCACTACTATTTCAACGTGGCGAGCATCGGCTTCTCGGCGGAACTCGCGGGCGAGCTGACGGCGGAATCGAAGAAGACGTTCGGCGTGCTGGGCTACGCGGTGGCGGCGATCCGGGTGCTGCGCCGGGTCCGGCCGTTCACGGTCACGATCGAGCACGACGGCGTGGTCGAGAAGGTCACCACCATCCAGGTCTCGGTGGGCAACGGCCGGCACTACGGCGGCGGCATGACGGTGGCGGAGCGCGCCGCCGTGGATGACGGCAAGCTCGATTTCTACAGCCTGGAGATCAACCATTGGTGGCGGCTGATCGCGCTGCTGCCCGCCCTCCGGCGGGGCACGCACGGACGGGCCGCCGACGTGCGCGCCTTCGAAACCCAGAACCTGCGGATCTCGACCCGCCGACCCCGTCCGGTGAACACCGACGGCGAATTGACCACGCACACGCCCGCCCATTTCAAGGTTGTCCCGAAGATCCTGCAGGTCTTCGCGCCGGAGCCGGTGCGGGGCCCGAGTTCGTTCGACCTGGCAGCGCTGGGCAGTTCCCTCGGCAGCCGCCTGTTCCCGACCAGCGAGGCACCTGACCCGTGACCGACCTGATCCAGCTCGCCAGCCAGCCCGCCGTCTGGGCCGCCCTCGCCACCCTCGTGGTGATGGAGGTGGTGCTCGGTGTCGACAACCTGATCTTCATCTCGATCCTGACCAACAAGCTGCCGGCCGAGCAGCAGACCCGGGCCCGGCGCATCGGCATCGGGCTGGCGCTGATCCTGCGCCTCGGTCTCCTCGGCACGGTGGCGTTCATCGTCCACCTGACCGAGCCGGTCTTCTCGATGTTCGGCCAGGATTTCTCCTGGCGCGACCTGATCCTGATCGGCGGCGGCCTGTTCCTGCTCTGGAAGGCCACCAAGGAGATTCACCACAGCGTGGATCCCGATCCGGAGACCCAGGAGGCCGGCGGCAGCCTGGGCTTCGGCGCGGCGATCGGCCAGATCCTGCTCCTCGACCTCGTGTTCTCGATCGACTCGATCATCACGGCGGTCGGCATGACCGAGCACGTGCCGGTGATGATGGTGGCGGTGATCATCGCGGTGGCGGTGATGCTGATCGCCGCGGAGCCGCTCTCGGCCTTCATCGCCCGCAACCCCACCGTGGTGATGCTGGCGCTCGGCTTCCTGATCATGATCGGCATGGTGCTGATCGCCGAGGGCTTCGGGGCGCACGTGCCGAAGGGTTACATCTACACCGCCATGGCGTTCTCGGCGGGCGTGGAGGGCCTCAACATGCTGGCCCGGCGGCGGCGGCGGGGCGCTCAAGGGGCGGTGCCCGGCCGCGTGGAGCGGGCCTGATGCGGATCCTCGCGGCGCTCTGCTGGCTTCTCGCCCCGGCGCTCGCGCACGCGGAGACGAAGCCCGTGGTTCCCGATCCAGCGGTCCTGCACGACCTCGCCCCCACCGGCACGCTCCGGGCGGCGATCAACCTCGGCAACCCGGTGCTGGCGCAGGCGGGTCCGGGCGGCCCGGCGGGGGTCTCGGTGGATCTCGCCCGGGCGCTCGCCGCACGGCTCGGCGTGCCCGTGGCGTTCGTGACCTTCCCGGGGGCCGGTGCAGTCTCGGGCTCGGCGGGGTCAGGCACCTGGGACATCTGCTTCCTGGCGATCGACCCGAAGCGGGCCGAGGGCATCGCCTTCACGGCCCCCTACGTGCTGATCGCCGGCAGCTACCTCGTGCCCGAGTCGTCCCCGATCCGGTCCCCGGAGGCGGTCGACCGCGACGGCGTGCGGGTCTCGGTGGGGCGCGGCAGTGCCTACGACCTCTTTCTGAGCCGGAGCCTCAAACACGCGACCCTGGTGCGGGCGCCGACCTCCGCCGAGGCGATCACGGCCTTTGCGCAGGACGGGCTGGAGGCGGCGGCCGGGGTGGCGCAGCCGCTGGCCGTCTACGCGGCGGCGCATCCGGAGGTGCGGCTGCTGCCGGGGCACTTCATGGAGATCCCGCAGGCGATGGGCCTGCCGGTCGGCCGCCCGGCGGGGGCCGCCTACCTCGCTGACTTCCTGGCGCAGGCCAAGCGCGACGGTCTCGTGCGCCGCGGCCTGGAGGTCAGCGGGCAGGATCCGGGGCTGGCGGCGCCTTAACTGGCCTTACGCCGCGCTTAAACGCGCGAGGTCCACACCGGCCGAGAGATGCGCCTTGGTGTCTAGGATCTCGATGGCGACGACGCGGCCCTCCGCATCGAAATCGAGGATGATACCGGGACGCACCTCCTCACTCTCGCTGATCGACGTATCGGCCAAGCGCAGGTAGAGGGCGTCAGCTTCCGGATCGTATCTGACTTTCATGTTTGCGCCTCCAGCCACGATCGAGGAAGAGCGTGATGATGGTCCCCGGCGACCCCAGCACTATTACGTAGGCAGCACGGCTATCATCGCCTTCAGTCCGCTTATCCCATCCGCTCCCTCATCTTGAGGTGCCGGAGCGTAGCGGAGGCCTCGAAGGAGCCCTCCAGCCGGCCGCGCGATCCCTGGAGCCTCCTTCGAGGCTGCTGCGCAGCACCTCAGGATGAGGGGGTGGGTGGGATTGATCGCGGGCGGGATCGGGCCGCCCGACGCCTCACACCACCAGATTCACGATCCGCCCCGGCACCACGATCACCTTGCGAGGCGCCCGCCCTTCCAGGATCGTCTGGACCGCCTCCAGCGCCAGGGCCGCGGCCTCCACGGCCTTGGCGTCGGCGTCTCGCTTCACGGTGACATCCGCCCGCTTCTTGCCGTTGATCTGGACCGGCAGGGTGATCTCGTCCTCGACCAGAAGACCGGCCTCCGCCTCCGGCCAGGGCGCCTGCGCGACGAGCCCCGGGCGGCCCAGAACCGCCCAGCACGCCTCCGCCAGATGCGGCATCATCGGGGCGATGAGCTGCACCAGGATCCCGGCCGCCTCCTCGGCGGCTGCCGGCGAGACCGGGCCGCGCAACCCGTCCTCCAAGGCGTTGGCCAGGGTGTAGATGTGGGCCACGCAGCGGTTGAAGCGCAGGCGCTCGATATCGTCCTGCACCGAGGCCAGCGCCCGGTGGGCGGCCTTGCGCAGGGCGAGGTCCGCCGCGCCGTCGCCGGTCGCCTGCCCGGCGGCGTTCACCAGCCGCCAGACCTTCTGGACGAACCGCGCCGCGCCCTGCACGCCCTCCTCGGTCCAGATCACGTCGCGCTCGGGCGGCGAATCGGACAGCATGAACCAGCGCGCCGTGTCGGCCCCGTAGCTCGCGATGATGTCGTCGGGGTCGACCACGTTCTTCTTCGACTTCGACATCTTCTCGATCGGGCCGATCGCGATCGGCGCCTGAGTTTTCACGTGAAACGCGCGGCGCTCGCCCTCTTCGGTGGCGAAGCGGATCTCGGCCGGGGGCACCCAGGCGCCGGCGGAATCTTTGTAGGTCTCGTGGACCACCATGCCCTGCGTGAACAGGCCGGCGAAGGGCTCCGCGACCCCGGCCCAGCCGGTCTCGCGCATCGCCCGCATGAAGAACCGGGCGTAGAGTAGATGCAGGATCGCGTGCTCGATGCCGCCGATATACTGGTCCACCGCCAGCCAGTGATCGACCACGGCGCGGTCCGTCGGGGCGTCGGCGAGCCAGGGAGCGGTGAAGCGGGCGTAGTACCAGGACGAGTCGACGAAGGTGTCCATCGTGTCGGTCTCGCGCCGGGCCGGGGCGCCGCATTGCGGGCACGGGACGTTCCGCCACGCGGTGTCGCGCTCCAGCGGGTTGCCGGGCTGGTCGAAGGAGACCTCCTCGGGGAGCTTCACCGGCAGGTCGGCCACCGGCACGGCCACCGGGCCGCAGGACTCGCAGTGGATGATCGGGATCGGGCAGCCCCAGTAGCGCTGGCGCGAGACGCCCCAGTCGCGCAGGCGGAACTGCACCTTGCGGGTCGCGACCCCCTCCCCTTCGAGCCGCCGGGCCACGGCCTCGAAGGCTTCGTCCGTGCTCAGCCCGTCGAGGAAGCGGGAATGGATCATCCGCCCGTCCTCGACATAGGCGGTGTCGGTGATCACGAAGCTCGCCGGGTCCTGCCCCTCCGGGCAGACCACCGGCGTGTTGCCGAGCCCGTACTTGTTGGCGAAATCGAGGTCGCGCTGGTCGTGCGCCGGGCAGCCGAACACCGCGCCGGTGCCGTATTCCATCAGCACGAAATTCGCCACGTAGACCGGCAGCTCCCAGGACGGGTCGAGGGGATGGCGCACGGTGAGGCCGGTGTCGAAGCCGTGCTTCTCGGCGGTGTCGATCGCGGCCTGCGCGGTGCCGGTGCGGCGGCACTCCTCGATGAAGGTCTGCAGGTCCGGCCGGTCCGCGGCCAGAGCGGCGGCGAGGGGATGGTCCGCGGCGATCGCCAGGAACTTGGCGCCGAACAGCGTGTCGGGCCGGGTCGTGTAGACGGTCACTGAATCGGCGGTGCCCGCCACCGGCCGGGCCAGGGCGAACCGGACCTCCAGCCCCTCCGAGCGGCCGATCCAGTTCTTCTGCATCAGCCGGACTTTTTCCGGCCAGCGGTCCAGCCCGTCGAGGGCGGTCAGCAGATCCTCGGCGAAATCGGTGATCTTGAAGAACCACTGGGTCAGCTCGCGGCTCTCCACCAGCGCGCCGGAGCGCCAGCCGCGCCCGTCGATCACCTGCTCGTTGGCCAGGACCGTGTGGTCCACCGGGTCCCAGTTCACCTTGGCGGTGCGGCGGGTGACGAGGCCCTTGCCCAGGAAGTCCAGGAACATGCGCTGCTGGTGCTTGTAGTAGTCGGGATCGCAGGTCGCGATCTCCCGGCTCCAGTCGAGCGACAGGCCCATGGCCTTCAGCTGGTCGCGCATGGAGGCGATGTTGGCGTAGGTCCAGTCCCGCGGGTTGACCTTGCGCTCCATGGCGGCGTTCTCGGCCGGCAACCCGAAGGCGTCCCAGCCCATCGGGTGCAGCACGTTGAAGCCGCGGGCGCGCTTGTAGCGGGCCACCACGTCGCCCATCGCGTAGTTGCGGACATGGCCCATGTGGATGCGCCCCGACGGGTAGGGGAACATCTCCAGCACGTAGTATTTCGGGCGCGAATCGGAATTGTCGGTCTCGAACAGGCGCTGCTCGGCCCAGGCCTCCTGCCAGCGCGGCTCGGCATCCTTGGCGTTGTAACGCTCGACGGGTTGGGCGGTGCTGCTGGTCATGGATCCGGCGGGGTCAGGGGCGCGTCGGCAAGTCTGCGGACTGACGACGGCACAGTCGCGCCGCGATAGCATATCTGCGCCGGAGCCGGTCAACGCGGCGCGCGATTCGGGCTTGCGCGGGGCGCGCGAGCGCATAGGTCCGGACCGGCGCCCGGCAGCGACAGGACAGGCACGTGATGGACGACGCGACCACCGATTCGGAAGCCCCCGCGGCGGACGGGATGGGGCACCGAACGGAAAAACCTCCGGTCGGGCAGGCCGACGTGGCGGCCGGCCTCGCCGAGGTGCGGGCGGCCATCGCCCAGGCGGCCGAGGACAACGCGCGCGATCCGGCCGGGGTCCAGCTCGTGGCCATCTCCAAGACCGTGCCGGCCGAGGGCATCCTGCCGGCGCTCGAGGCGGGGCAGCGGGTGTTCGGCGAGAACTACGTGCAGGAATCCACGGCCAAATGGCCGGCTTTGCGCGGCCGTTATCGGGATGTGGAGCTGCACCTCGTCGGGCCGCTGCAATCCAACAAGGCCCGCGAGGCGGTGGCCTTGTTCGACGTGATCCACGCCCTGGACCGGCTGTCGCTCGCCGCCGCGCTCGCCAAGGAGATTCACCGGTCCGGCCGGACCCCGAAGCTGCTGGTTCAGGTCAATACCGGCGCCGAGCCGCAGAAGGGCGGCGTCCTGCCGGACCAGCTCGCCCCCCTGCTCGCCGCGTGCCGCGACACGCACGGGCTGGCGATCCAGGGGTTGATGTGCATCCCCCCGGCGGAGGACCCGCCCTCGGCCCATTTCGCGCTGCTGGCCCGGCTCGCCAAGGAGCACAACCTGCCGATCCTCTCCATGGGCATGAGCGCTGACTTCCCGGCGGCGATCCAGCTCGGCGCCACCCATGTCCGGGTCGGGACCGCCATTTTCGGGGCGCGCAAGCCGAAAGGGTAGCGGCGCCCGGCCCCGTTGCCGGACTTCGTCCGCTCTCAGGGCTCTGCCCTAAGAACCCGCCCAAGGGCTCGCCCTTGGGGAACCCGTCCTTGTCCGATCCGCCCTAAAGCGTCGTGCGGAAATACGCGATCGTCCGCTCCAGGCCCTCGCGGAGCTGCACGGTCGGCTCCCAATCCAGGAGGGCCTTCGCCTTCCCGATATCGGGCCGGCGCTGCCGCGGATCGTCCGGCGGCAGGGGACGATGGGTGATCCGCGAGCGCGAATCCGTCAGCTCGATCACCATGTGGGCGAGATCCCGGATGGTGAACTCGTTCGGATTGCCGATGTTGATCGGTCCCGTCACCTCCGGCCCGCTGTCCATCAGGCGGACGAAGCCCTCGATCAGGTCGCTCACGTAGCAGAACGAGCGCGTCTGCTCCCCGTCGCCGTAGAGCGTGATCTCGTCGCCCCGGAGCGCCTGCATGATCAGGTTCGACACGACGCGGCCGTCGTTCGGGTGCATGCGCGGGCCGTAGGTGTTGAAGATGCGCACGACCTTGATCGGCAGGTTGTGCTGGCGCCGGTAATCGAAGAACAGGGTCTCCGCGCAGCGCTTGCCCTCGTCGTAGCACGAGCGGAAGCCGATCGGATTGACGTGGCCGACGTATTCCTCGACCTGCGGATGCACCTCCGGGTCGCCGTAGACCTCCGACGTGGAGGCCTGGAACACCTTGATGCGCAGGCGCTTGGCCAAGCCCAGCATGTTGATCGCGCCGATGACGCTCGTCTTCGTCGTCTGGACCGGATCGAACTGGTAATGCACCGGGGAGGCCGGACAGGCGAGGTTGTAGATCTCGTCGACCTCGACGTAGAGCGGGAACGTCACGTCGTGGCGCAGGATCTCGAAGCGCGGATTGCCCAGCAGATGCGCGATGTTGCGCCGCGTGCCCGTGTAGAAGTTGTCGACGCACAGGACTTCGTGGCCGTCGGCGAGCAGCCGCTCGCAGAGGTGCGAGCCGAGGAAGCCGGCACCGCCCGTCACAAGGATCTTCTTCGTATCGTCGTAGCGCAATCCCGAGCCCTCCTCCGCCCAACGCCCCGTCCGGGTGCGGCTGCCTCACGCGCTGAGGGCCGGACCGTCCCCCGGTCGACCGACACTCGTGTAGCAAAACCCGTGGCGACGCGCCGTTTCCGGTTCGTAGATGTTCCGTAAATCGATCAGGACCGGTGTTGCCATGATCGCGCGCAGCCGGGCGAGATCGAGGGCCCGGAAGGCATTCCACTCGGTCACGATCACCACCGCGTCGGCGCCCTCCGCGCAGGCATAGGCGTCGGCGGCGAAGTCCACGCCCGGCATCAGCGGGCGGGCCTGTTCCAGGCCCTCCGGATCGTAGGCGCGCACCTTCGCCCCCGCGTCCTGGAGGCCGGTGGCGATCGCCAGCGACGGGGCCTCGCGCATGTCGTCGGTATCCGGCTTGAAGGTAAGGCCGAGCATGGCCACCGTCTTGCCCCGCACCGACCCGCCGCAGGCGCGGATCACCTTGCGGGCCATCGCGCGCTTGCGGCTGTCGTTGACCGCCACCACGGTCTCGACGATCCGCAGCGGCACCTCGTGGTCCTGCGCGGTCTTCACCAGCGCCAGGGTGTCCTTCGGGAAGCAGGATCCGCCGTAGCCCGGACCCGCGTGGAGGAATTTCGACCCGATCCGTCCGTCGAGGCCGATCCCCCGCGCCACGGCCTGCACGTCCGCGCCGACGGACTCGCACAGTTCGGCGATCTCGTTGATGAATGTGATCTTGGTCGCCAGGAACGCGTTGGCGGCATACTTGGTCAGTTCGGCCGTCCGCCGCCCCATCACGAGGATCGGCGCCGCGTTGAGGTACAGGGGGCGGTAGATCTCGCGCATCACCGCCTCGGCGCGGGGATCGTCCACGCCGATGACGATCCGGTCGGGCCGCTTGAAATCGGAGATGGCGGCGCCCTCGCGCAGGAATTCCGGGTTCGACACCACGGCGAAATCCGCCCCGGGGGCGATCTCGCGCACGATCCGCTCGACCACATCGCCCTCCCCCACCGGGACGGTGGACTTGGTCACGATGACGGTGAAGCCCTTCAAGGATCGGCCGATCTCCTGCGCGGCCTCGCGGACATAGGTCATGTCGGCGAAGCCGTCCCCGCGGCGCGAGGGCGTGCCGACCGCGATGAAGACGGCCTCCGCCTGCGCCACCACCGGGCCGAGTTCCGTCACGAAGGCCAGCCGGCCTTGGGCGACGTTCTCGGCGACGAGGTCGCTCAGGCCCGGCTCGTAGATCGGCATCCGGCCCGCGTTGAGGGCCGCGATCTTCGCGGGATCCTTGTCGACGCAGACGACCGAATGGCCGAAATCCGCGAGGCAAACCCCGGTCACCAGACCGACATAGCCCGATCCGATCACGGCGAGACGCATGCGTTCCTCCTGGGACCTTGGCCGACAAGACGTAGACGATCGAATATTTCCCGAACGCCCATGTGGATCATCCGTGTCAGATGATCGTATCCCGCTCCTGCTCCACGCGCTTGGCGCGCGAATAAGCATTGTCCCAGAGATACGGCTCAACGAGGCTCTTGTACTGAGTCTGCAAGATGTATTTTACCTTTCGCAGGCCCGTGAGCGGCTGCGTCCTGTGATTGGTGTTGGGAAACGATTTGGCGAATTCGGTATAGACTTGAAAATATGCCTCTCCCCACGGGCGGAAGGGCCCATGCCAGGGACGCGGATTCGAGCAGAAGTGCAGCAGATGAGCCGGCACCTCGCGGAAGTGGCTGTAGTTCATGAGGAACGTGGGAAAATTCCACTTCATCGACATCAGGTTCTTGTTGCCGGACAGTATTATATTCAGCGCATCCTGGTCGAAGAACGTAAAATCGTTCGCCTTCCGGTCGAGCAGGATTTTGATCTCCGAACGCAGATCACCGATGACACTTCTCTTCAGTTTCATGACACCGGAATTAAAATACCTCTCGTGATCAGAATCATTGATGTCGAGGGACTGAAAATATCTTTTAATCTTTTTTGCCAATCGCGTGTTGTCGTTGACGATCAACGTCATGGCATCACGCGCCGCCATGAAGTCGTAGTGCGCCAAACTGGGGCCGAACAGGTCTTCGAGAGAATTGGGGACCTGTGTATCGCCATCAATGTAGACGAGGTTTTTGTATTGCGTCGGCAGGGCCTTGTCGAGAAACAACCTGGCATAGGCCAGGGGCACGCCCTCGAGCTCGGCTTGGGGCACGGAGATGAACTTAATCCCATGGGATTCGGATATATCCGCGGCCCGTCGGGTGTTCGTGTTCGGCGCGTCGAAGCACACGATGGCGACATCCGCGCAATCTCGCGGCGTCTTGCTCCGGACCTGAAGGGCGCTCAAGGTTGCCGGAAACAGGTAATTTGAGTCGACAGCGTAGCAAACGCAATTTTCCTGCATTGCCGCCTCCCGCGATGACCGAAATTATTAGTTATTAACTGATTATCATGCGGAATTCTTGAACGTAAATAAAATATTGATCGGATAAATTTACTCGAATAGCTATAGTTCGGAAGCATTTTCTGCGCACGCGACGAAATGGTTCTCGAATCAAAGCGCAGGACGAGAAAGTCTAAATTCGACCTTTCGACCGACTGCCTAATCGAATGTCAGTAAAATCCAACACCGCATGCCCAGCGTGGACCGAAGCCGCCGAGGCTCTACGTCGTCCTTCTGATGATTCGAAATCCATATTCAGAGAGACCGGCTTTTATTCCGATCGGCCTACGCCTCGTCCGCGAAGCCCCGAGAGCCGCGCTCACCCGATCCGCAGGTGCGTCCGCGGCCCGAGCCGCCGCAGCAGCCGCATCAGATCGGCCCGGGCGAGCGCGACGCAGCCCTCCGTGGGGCGGTAGCCGTCCCGGGCGAGGTGCAGGAAGATCGCCGAGCCCCGCCCCTTCCGGATCGGGCCGCGGTTGTAATCGAGGTCGATCACCACGTCGTAGAGCCCGTCGTCCCGCCAGAGCGTCTCGGCGCTGATGCCGGGCGCCGGCAGGCGGATCGGGCGGTTGTAGCGGCGATCCCGGCGGTCGTCGCACCAGCCGTCGCCGGGCCGCGACGGCCGGAGCGGCAGCGCCGTGCGCGGGCGGAGCCCGAGATGGTCGGGCCGGTAGGCGCCGCCCCGCAGCCGGAACCGTCCGCGGGGCGAGCCGCCGTCGCCCTCCCGCTTGTCGACGACGATGCCGCCGGCGCCGAGCGCGCAACGGATCACCGCGGGGCCGACCAGCAGGTGGCCCCGGCACCGGTCGCCGATCACCGCCCGCACGCGGATCTCGCGCACGGTCATGCGCACGGTCATGTCCACGGTCATGCGCACGCCGTTCTCGGCCCGTCGCCGCATCTCCGCCCTCCCCTCAACGCCACGCCGGCCGGGCCGAACCGGCGCGCCTTATGCCCGATATCCGCAGCCGGCTGGATGAAAATTGCGCACAAGGCAATTTCCGGCCACAAAGTGTGCTCTACTCTTGGCTGGAACCCGGGATGCCAACCGGGACTCGGGAGGAACGCGGCCCCTCGCCAGCGCGGGCGGGCACCTTCGGAGTCCCGCCGCGCGGCCCGGCGCCGCAACCAGCCCGTTCGCCGGGGCGTCCTGCGCCTCGACGGCGCATCTGGTGTGGAAACGAAAGCCTCCGCAGAATCGCCGTGATCCTGCCGAGAACCGTTAGTCTTGCGTGCTGCCCCCCGGGAGGATCACCCTCCCCCGCCGGCGGCCTGTCCTGGGGCCCGGACGATGCCGAATGCCTACCGCCTGCTGATCTGCGACGACGACGCGATCCTGCGCGACACCCTCACCGAGCAGCTCGATCTCTGCGACGAGTTCACGGTCTTCACCGAGGCGAACGCCGCGGACGCGATCCGGCGGGTGGCCACGGAGCGCATCGACCTCGCCGTGATGGATGTCGGCCTGCCCGACCTCGACGGGCGCGAGGCCGTGCGCCGGATGCGCGCCGGCGGCTATCGCGGGCCCGTGATCATGCTCACCGCCCAGGATTCCGAGGCCGACCATGTCGAGGGGCTGGAGGCCGGCGCCAACGACTACGTCACCAAGCCGTTCAAGTTCGGCATCCTCCTGGCCCGGATCCGCGCCCACCTGCGCAGCCACGAGGCCTCCGAGGACGCGGTGTTCCAGATCGGCCCCTACACGTTCCGGCCCGGCGCCAAGCTGCTGGTCGGCGAGCGCGGCTCGAAGCTCAAGCTCACCGAGAAGGAGACCGCGATCCTGCGCTTCCTCTACCGGGCCGGCCGGGCCGTGGTGAACCGCGATACGCTGCTCGCGGAGGTCTGGGGCTACAACGCCCACGTCACCACCCACACGCTGGAGACGCATATCTACCGGCTGCGCCAGAAGATCGAGCCGAACCCCGCCACCGCCGCGATCCTCGTGACGGAGGGCGGCGGATACAAGTTGCTGCCCTGACCAAAAGACGTTTTACGTATAGGCGACCAATCGGTTCGCGTATGCGCAGGGTGGTGAGGCGTTCTTGGGGCTCGACGACGATATCGCGATCCTCGCCGCCGCGCCCCTGTTCGGCTTCCTCGACCGGGATGCCCTGCGCCTGCTGACCTTCGCGGCCGAGCGCCGCGAGCTCGCGGATGGCGACCTGCTGTTTGCCCGCGGCGACCCGGCCGATGGCGGCTTCGTGGTGCTGTCGGGCACGATCCGGCTCGACCCCCGGGACGCCCGGACCGAGCCGGTGCGGGCCGGCCGCTCCGCCCTGATCGGGCGGCTCGCCCTGTTCGTGCGCGG
Organism: Methylobacterium guangdongense; assembly: GCF_038442355.1. Taxonomy (NCBI): domain Bacteria; kingdom Pseudomonadati; phylum Pseudomonadota; class Alphaproteobacteria; order Hyphomicrobiales; family Methylobacteriaceae; genus Methylobacterium; species Methylobacterium guangdongense. Next base: position 114,878 of record NZ_JBBXMX010000008.1, on the reverse strand, counting down.
GACGCGCCCGACCGTGGCGCGGGCCGAGAGCGCCACCGAGGTCATGCGCATCACCCCGAGCCTGATGCGCCGCGTGCTGGAGGAATTCCCGGAGGCCGCGCAGGCCGTGCACGACACGCTGGCGGACGACCTCGCGGATCTGGTGGCCGATCTCGATCAGGTGCGCGCGCTCCTCGACGTGATCGACGGCATCTCCTCAGGTGACAGCCCCGGTGACCGCTTGTAAGCACGGGCACCCGCCACGAGAGTGTTTCGATCTCCATGTCCCAGGCCGGCAAGCCCCTTTCCGACCACGCCCATTCCGATCTCGCCCAGACCATCGAAGCCGCCTGGGAGGACCGCGCCACGATCTCGACCGCCACGCAGGGCGCGGTGCGCGAGGCCGTCGAGGCGGCGCTCGACCTGCTCGATTCCGGCAAGGCCCGGGTCGCCGAGAAATCCGGCAACCAAGATTGGGTCGTCAACCAGTGGCTGAAGAAGGCGGTGCTGCTCTCCTTCCGCCTCAACGACATGGCGACCATCGCGGGCGGCCCCGGCGGCGCGCCCTGGTGGGACAAGGTCGCCTCCAAGTTCGCAGGCTGGGGCGAGGCCGAGTTCCGCGCCGCGGGCCTGCGCGCCGTGCCGGGCTGCTTCGTGCGCCGCGGCTCCTACATCGCGCCGGGCGCCGTGCTGATGCCGAGCTTCGTCAACCTCGGCGCCCATGTGGGCGAGGGCACCATGGTCGACACCTGGGTGACGATCGGCTCCTGCGCGCAGGTGGGCAAGAACTGCCACATCTCCGGCGGCGCCGGCATCGCGGGCGTGCTGGAGCCGCTCCAGGCCAACCCGGTGATCATCGAGGACGATTGCTTCATCGGCGCCCGCGCCGAGGTGGCCGAGGGCGTGATCGTCGGCCAGGGCAGCGTCCTGTCGATGGGCGTCTATATCGGCGCCTCGACCAAGATCGTGGACCGCACCACCGGCGAGGTGATGTATGGCCGCGTGCCGCCCTACTCGGTGGTGGTCTCGGGCACGATGCCCGGCAAGGCCCTGCCGGACGGTTCGCCCGGCCCGGGCCTGTACTGCGCGGTGATCGTCAAGCGCGTCGATGCCGGCACCCGGTCGAAGACCGCCATCAACGAGCTGCTGCGCACCTGAGGCGCGGTGCCATCAGCCAGGGCTTTGCCCTGGCGACCCACCCAAGGGCACCGCCCCTTGGGATCCCCGATCGGTGGACCGCCGGATGGACACGCAGGCGCTGAACCTCACCGTGGCGGGCCGGGCCGCGCCCACGCCCTGCGACGTGATCGGGCAGGGGCCCGAGGCGCTGCTGCTCCCGGCCCTCTCGACCATCTCGGCCCGGGCCGAGATGCAGGCCCTCGCCCGCGCGCTCGGGGCCGACTACCGCTGCCGCATCCCCGACTGGCCGGGCTTCGGCGCCCGGGAACGGGCACGGGTGCCGCTGGCCCCGGAGACGTTCCACGCCTTCCTGGACGCGCTGCTCGCGGCCGCCCCGGGCCCCTACGCCCTCGGGGTCGCGGCCGGCCACGCCGCCGGCTATCTGGTCGCGGCAGCGCGACGCCATCCCAGAACCTTCGGCCGGCTGGTGCTGGTGGCGCCGACCTGGCGGGGGCCGCTGCCCACCGCGATGCCGGGCCGCGCCCACTGGTTCCCGCGGATCCGCCGGGCCGTGGAGGCGCCGCTCCTCGGCGAGGCGCTCTACCGGATCAACATCAGCCCGCCGATCATCGGCCGGATGATGCGCGCCCACGTCTACGGCGATGCCGCCCGGGTGACGCCGGCCCTGATCCGCGAGAAGCACGCCATCACCCGCCAGCGCAACGGCCGGTTCGGCACCGCGGCCTTCGTCACCGGCGGCCTCGACCCGGTGGGCAGCCGCGCGGCGTTCCTGGAGCTGTTCGCGAACGACCTGCCGCCGGTCCTGGTGCTGCGCCCGGAAGGCGCCCCGCGCCGCTCGGGCGCCGAGATGGACGCGCTCATCGCCTCCGGCCGGGTGACGGGCGCCGCGATCCCCGGGGCGCTCAGCCCGCACGAGGAGCACCCGGACGCCGTCGCGGCCGCGATCCGGAAGCCTGCCTGATCGGATATCCGGGGTTTCCCAGGGGCGAGCCCTTGGGCGGGGTTCAGGGGCGGAGCCCCTGAGGACGACCCCAGGGCTCTGCCCTGGACCCGCGCCCTGGACCCGCGAAAGGTCTCGACCTTTCGAAACCGGGATCGATGGGGGCTCGGGTCAGACAGGCTCTGCCGCTTCTCGGGGGAGGGCGCCCGGGGGATGCTCGGGCGGCATCGTGATCACGCCGCGACGATAGGGGAACCGGGCGCGCTGGAGCGGGTCGGGTCCCGTGAAGATCAGCCGGGTCCGGAACGCCACCGGGCTGACGCAGATCAGGTAGCCCCGTAGCGCGCGCTCATCGGGAACGAACAGCGCCTTGGTCAGATAGCGGTCCCCGGCGCGGACCCAGGCCGGGATCGGCAGGCCCCAGCGCCGGGCCAGATGCTCGCCGACCCCGCCCAGGAAGGCATCGGCCTCGGGCACCCCGAGCCGGTCCGGATCCTGCGCGACGAAGGTCGCCTGCCGGGCCGTGTCGCCATCGGCCGCGTAGAAGGCGTCGAGGAAATCGCGCAGGTGGTGCTCCCAGTCGCCGTCGAGGCGCGCCCGTGCGACCACGTCGGACAGGCTGCGGGGCCTCACGGGCCTGCTCCCACGACGCTTCGGAAGCGGGCTCGGGCCCCCGGCGGCGGTGCCTCGCCGTAGATCGAGCGGTAGAGCCGATCGAGGGTCTCGACGTCGCCGATGTCCAGGTGGGCCGCCAGGGCCCGGGCATCGGTCAGGTCCCGGTCGCCCCGGTCGAGGCTTTCGAGCGCATGGAGCTTCATCGCGCGGAGATAGGACGGTGTCGCGAGGACGGTCCGAAGACCGGGCGTGCCGCCCGTCGGGTAGGTGCCGGCCAACGCGAACAGGGTTTCGTCCTCGTCCAGCGGCGTGAACATGCCGACCGCGTCGTTGAGCCAGTCCCGCTCGAAGCCCATCCGCTCGGCGACGCGCCGGACCGACGGGGCGAGGGCGGCCTCGTCGTAGCCGGCCCGCACCACGGCATCGACATCTTCGGTGGACCGGCGCCACGCGAATTGCAGCATCAGAGCCCCGCCGCCGTAGATGGCGAGTTCGACGAACCGTCCATGGTCGGCCAAGTCTGCGCCCAGCGCCTCCAGGGCTTCGAGGAGTCGGGCGCGGTCGAGCTGCTGAGCCATCGGGGGGTGCCGGAAACGGTTCGCGCAGGGTTCGCGCCTTCGGCCGCCGGGGTCAACAGCGGGAATCCCGCCCCTGGACACGATCCTCCGCCTATGCACGGACTGACCGGGCCGGCTGAACCGTTCGTCCGGCAGCGCGGGGGCATCCCGCGGAAGCGTCCGATAGAGCCCCGGATTCGATGATGCGCCTCCCGCTCCGCCCTGCCCTCCCTTCGGCGATCCTCGTCCTGCTGCTGGCCTCCGCCATCCCGGCCCCGGCCGAAGAGGCGCCCCGCCCTGCCCCGTCGGCGCAGCCCTCGGCCCCGCCCTCCCTCGGCGCCGACACGCTCAAGCCCGGCAAGCCGGCCGTGAAGCCCTATCTCGCCGACGCGGCCCTGCCGGACGCGGTCCAGATCCTGCCGCCGCCCCCCGGCCACGACGCGCCCCTCGACAAGGCCGACCGGGCGGCCTTCGTCAACACCCGCGCCCTCAAGGGCAGCCCCCGCTGGGAGATCGCCGCCAACGACGTGGCCGAGGGCGCCGCCGCGGTGCTGGAGAACTTCGCCTGCGTGCTCGGCACGCGGATCGATCAGGCCCGGGTGCCGGCGGTGATCAACCTGCTGGAGCGCGCCCGCCTCGACCTCGCCCATGCCACCCGGGCCCCGAAGGTGCATTACCGGCGCCTGCGCCCCTTCGTGGGCAACGAGGCCCCGATCTGCGTGATGCGGACCCAGGCGCTCACCGACAGCTTCAGCTACCCGTCCGGCCACGCCACCCAGGGCTGGGCCTACGCGCTGATCCTGGCCGCCCTGGTGCCCGAGAAGGCGACCCCGATCCTGGTGCGCGGGCGGGCCTACGGCGAGAGCCGCGTCGTGTGCGGCGTGCACTGGCTGAGCGACGTGGTGGCGGGGCGCCTGACCGGCACGTCGGTCTTCGCCGCCCTGATGGGCGATCCGACCTTCCGGGCCGACCTGGAGAAGGCCCGCGCCGAACTCCGCGCCGCCATGGCGGGGGCCGGAACGCCCCCCGATCAGGCCACCTGCACCCGGGAGGCCGACGCCCTGCGGGAGCCGCCGCTGGAATTCTAGGCTCGAACAATTCCACTTTTTAAGTCTTCTAAGTGTGTGATTTACAACACGTATTCGCCTTGATCAACAACCCGTGATCGAACCATCGTGAGCCCAGTGCCACTCCAACGGCACACAACAGGGTCTCCGATGTTCATGCGTTCCGCCCGCCTCGGGCTGCTCCTCGCCTCCACGGCCCTCGTGGCGCCCGCCCTCGGCCCTGCCATCGCCCAGGACCGGAGCGTGCAGCTCAACGAGATCTCCGTGGAAGCCGTCGGCCCCGGGCCCGTGGTTCCGGCCGGTGCGGGGCTGGGCGGCAACCTGAGCCTGGGCGACGGCGGCACGGCGGCGACCAGCGGCGGCGGGGGCGGGCCGTCCGGCGTCACCGGCTACGTCGCCCGGATCAGCCCCACCGCCACCAAGACCAACACGCCGCTGATCGAGACCCCGCAATCGGTCTCGGTCGTCACCCGCGAGCAGCTCAACGACCGCAACGTGCAGAGCTTCAGCGACGCGCTGGCCTATGTCCCGGGGGCGAGCATCAACGTGTCGGGCTTCGATCCGCGCTTCGATCAGGTCTTCATCCGCGGCTTCGACGTGCTCTCCAACCAGGGCGTCTACCGCGACGGCCTGCGCCAGATCGGCAGCGGCTTCATCTTCCCGCGCATCGAGCCCTACGGGCTGGAGGCGGTGACGATCCTGCGCGGCCCGTCCTCGGGCCTCTACGGCCTCGGCTCACCGGGCGGCATCCTCGACGTGACGTCGAAGCGCCCGGTCTTCGCGCCCTTCGGCGAGGTCTGGTTCCAGTCCGGCAGCTTCGACCGCTTCCAGGGCAATTTCGACCTCGGCGGCCCGGTCGAGGGCTCGGACGGCACCATGGCGTATCGGCTGACCGGCGTGCGGCGGGAAGCCGGCACCTTCATCGGCCGCGGCACCAACGACGACCAGCTCAACATCGCCCCGGCCTTCACGTGGAAGCCCTCGGCCGACACCACCCTGACTTTCCTGAGCGAGTTCCAGGTCCGCAACACGCCCGCGACCGTATTCTACTACAACGATCCCGGCTTCCGGGTGACCAAGTACTACAGTGGTGACCCGCGCTTCGCCGGCCTCGACCAGACCCAGTACCGGATCGGCTACGCCTTCGAGCACCGGTTCTCGGAGGATCTGATCTTCCGCCAGAACTTCCGGCACTACGGCATCTTCCTCAGCGCCAAGTACACGGGCATCGATTCCATCAACGCGGCGCGCACGCTGGCTTCGCGCTCGACCGGCTACATCCGCGAGGGGCTGGTGCAGCAGACGCTGGACAACCAGCTCGAGGCGCACCTCGTCACCGGCCCGGTCGCCCACACCCTGCTGGCGGGCGTCGACTATGCTCATTACGGCCTGAGCAACCGCTTCGGGGCCGGCCCGGCCCCCGACCTCAACCTGATCACCCAGAATTACGGCCGGCAGTTCATCCCGACGCCGGTGCTGGCCAGCCCGACCCGCCAGGCGCAGGATCAGATCGGCGTCTACATGCAGGACCAGGCCAGGTTCGGCAATTTCATCCTGACCCTGAACGGACGGCACGACTGGGTCAGCCAGGACAACCGCGCGACGCCCGTCAGCGCGGCGACCCGCCAGGACAACACCGCCTTCACGGGCCGCGTCGGCCTGGGCTACGTCCTGGCGCCGGGCCTCGTGCCCTATGCCAGCTACGCCACGACCTTCACGCCGCAGGTGGGCACCGACGTGCGCGGGCAGGCCTTCAAGCCGGCGACCGGCGACCAGATCGAGGCCGGCGTGAAGTACCTGATCCCCGGCACCAACATCCAGACGGCGTTCGCGGGCTTCGACATCGAGCAGTCGAGCATCCTGCGGACCGACCCGACCAACATCGCCTTCCAATCCGCCACCGGCGCCGTGCGCTCCCGCGGCTTCGAGGCCGAGGCGACCGCCAACCTCGCGCCGGGCACGAACCTGACCATCGCCTATACGCACCTCGACTTCCGCTTCGTGCGCCAGACCGCGTTCACGGGGGCGACGCAGGACGGCAACCGCGTCTCCGGCATCCCCGCCGACACCTACGCGTCGTTCCTCACCTACGCGTTTCCGACCTCTTCGCCCCTGCGCGGCCTGACGATCGGCGGCGGCATCCGCTACATCGGCACGAGCTTCGCGGATGACGACAACACGGTCCGCAACCCCACCGTGACGCTCTACGACGCCCTGGTGGCCTACGATTTCGCCGCGATCGACCCGAAGTACCAGGGCCTGCGCGCGCAGATCAACGCGACCAACGTGTTCGACCGGACCTACAACACCTGTGCGTTCGGCAATTGCTTCCGCGGCGCCCCGGCGACGGTGATCGGCAGCCTGATCTACCGCTGGTAGACGGCGTCTGCGCCAAGGGTCGGACGGGTGATCTCGACCCGCCGACCGGTGGTTGAAGGGACACCCTGCCCCCGCGGAACAGCCCCAGGCCGGGGAATTTTGAAACGCTATAAGTGTTTGATAAACAACACATTTTTGTCTTGATTGCGGATCCGTGACGGCAGGATGGGAGCGGACGCGCCGGGGGATGGCGCGGCCGGGATTCTCTCATGTCCATGCGTCGTATCCGTTTCAGCCTGTTCCTCACCGCGACGGCCCTGGCCGGCCCCGCCGCCGCGCAGGTGTCGAACGTGCAGCTCGATGAGCTGAGCGTGGAGACCACCCGCCCGGCGGCCCCGGTTAGCGGCACTATCAGCGGCGGCGCCGCGACCAGCGGCGGGGGCGGGGGGCCATCCGGCATCACCGGCTACGTCGCCCGCGTCAGCCCCACCGCCACCAAGACCAACACGCCGCTGATCGAGACCCCGCAATCGGTCTCGGTCGTCACCCGCGAGCAGCTCAACGACCGCAACGTGCAGACGCTCACCGAGGCCCTGGCCTACACGCCGGGCGCGGCGACCGAGGTCAGCGGCTTCGATCCGCGCTTCGACGCGATCGTCATCCGTGGCTTCGACACCACCTACACGGGCATATACCGGGATGGCCTTCGCCAGATCGCGGCCAACCTCACGATCCCGCGCATCGAGCCCTATGGTCTTGATGCGGTGACCATCCTGCGCGGACCGGCCTCCGGTCTCTATGGTCTTGGCTCCCCCGGCGGCATCCTCGATGCCACCTCCAAGCGCCCGGTCTTCCAGCCGTTCGGCGAAATCTGGTTCCAGGGCGGCAGCTACGACCGCTATCAGGGCAACCTCGACGTCGGCGGTCCCGTCCCTGGCTCAGACGGCACCATGGCCTATCGGCTGATCGGCGTGCGCCGCGAATCCAACACCTTCCTGCGGGGCGCGAAGGACGACCGGCTGAACATCGCCCCGGCCTTCACGTGGAAGCCCTCCGCCGACACGAGCCTGACGCTCCTCGGCGAGTACCAAGCCACGACGCTGCCGGGTACGGCCTTCTTCTACAACGACCCGGGTTTTCGCGTGACCCGCTACTATACGGGTGATGCCCGCTTCAACGACACCAACCAGGAGCAATATCGGATCGGCTACGCCTTCGAGCATAGGGTCACACCGGACCTGATCGTCCGCCAGAATTTCCGTCACTCCGGCACGTTCGTCGACTTCAAATACGTCTCGATCAACTCGATCAACGACAGCCGCACGATCGGCACCCGCTCGACCGGCCGCCTGCGTGAGGCGCTGCATCAGGAAACCCTCGACAACCAGGTCGAGGCTCATTTCACCACCGGCCCGGTGGCCCACACCCTGCTCGCCGGGCTGGACTATGCGCATTACACGTTCGGCACCCGCGCGGGGTTCGGCGATGCGCCAGACATCAACCTCCTGACACGCAACTCCGGCACTCAGCCCATCCCCTCGCCCATCCTGGGCTCGACCGCGCGCCAAGTGCAGGACCAGCTCGGTCTCTACATGCAGGATCAGGCCCGGTTCGGCGACTTCGTGCTGACCCTGAACGGGCGTCAGGACTGGGTGTTTCAGGCGAGCCGCGCCGCGCCCGAGCGCGCGCTGCAGCGCCAGGACGACACCGCCTTCACGGGCCGTGTCGGCCTCGGATACAATCTCGCGCCTGGGCTCGTGCCCTACGCGAGCTACGCTACGGCCTTCGCGCCGCAGCCGGGCATCAGCGTCGTGACCCGCAAGCCGTTCAAGCCCACGGCCAGCGACCAGATCGAGGCGGGCGTCAAATACCTGATCCCCGGCACCAACATCCAGGCGGCGTTCGCGGGCTTCGATATCGTCCAGTCGAGCATCCTGCGCACCGACCCGACCAATCCGGTCAATCAGATCCCGACCGGCGCGGTCCATTCGCACGGCTTCGAGGCCGAGATGACCGCCAACCTCGCGCCAAGCACGAACCTGACCCTCGCCTACACGCATCTCGACATCCGCTACCTGCGGCAGACCTCCGCGACGGGGCAGCCGCTCGACGGGAACTTCGTGTCCGGCATCCCGGGGGATAGCTATACGTCGTTCTTAACCTACGCCTTCCCGGCCTTCTCGCCCCTGCGGGGCCTGACGCTCGGCGGCGGCATCCGCTATCGCGGCACGAGCTACGCCGACGACGCCAACACGGTGCGCAACCCCACGGTCACGCAGTTCGACGCCCTGGTTGCCTACGACTTCGCGGCGATCGACCCAAAGTATCAGGGCCTGCGCGCGCAGATCAACGGCTTCAACATCTTCGACCGAACCTACGCGACTTGCCAGTACAGCTACTGCTACCGCGGTGCCCCCGCGACCGTGATCGGCAGCCTGATCTACCGCTGGTAGCCGACGGGCGGGCAGGAGGCATCGGGACGCCGGCATGGCAGGTCCCCGCCCCCGGCACTGGAGATCGGCGGGCACTTCGTCCTAAGGCCGGAGCCTCGTCCTCCGATCCGGACCCGCCATGCTGTCGACCCTCCCGGTCGTGCTGCCGATCTTCGCGCTCGTCTTCGCCGGGTGGCTCGCCCGGCGGATCGGCGTGCTCGGCGCCGCCGCCACCACGGAACTCAACCGGTTCGTGGTCTTCCTCGCCCTGCCGGCGCTGCTGTTCGACGTCACCGCCCACGCCCATTGGGCCGCCCTCTGGAAGCCCGGCTTCATCGGCGCCTTCGGGTTGAGCAGCCTCGCGGTCTTCGCCTTCACCGTCCTGATCCGGCGCGGGGCCGGGCGCCCCCTGGCGGATGCCGCCCTGGACGGCCTCAACGCCGGCTACGCCAATACCGGCTTCATGGGCTTCCCCCTGGCCCTCGTCGCCTTCGGGCCGGAGGCGCTCGCCCCCACCACGGTGGCGGTGATCCTCACGGTCTGCGCGGTGTTCGCGGTGGCGATCGTGCTGATCGAGACCGGGCTGCGCCGGGCCGATCCGGCGGGCGGGCAAGGGGGCGGGCAGGGCGACAGGGAGGCGGGTCGACGCGTGCCGATCTGGCTCGCGGTCGGCCGCTCGCTGGTGCGCAACCCGCTGCTGGTCGCCCCCGCGCTCGGGGCCCTGGTGCCGAGCCTCGGCCTCGCCGTGCCGGCGCCCGTCGAGACGTTCCTGAAGCTCCTCGGGGGCGCGGCCTCGCCCTGCGCCCTGGTGGCGCTCGGCCTGTTCCTGGCCCAGAAGCGCCGGAGCCGGGGCGGGCAGGGGAGCGGCGCACATGCGCGGATCGCGGCGCTGCTGGTCGGGCTGAAGCTCGCCGCCCATCCGCTGCTGGCCTACGGGCTCGGCCGGTACGTGTTCGACCTACCGCCCCTCCTGCTCCACACCGCTGTGCTGATGGCGGCGCTGCCCACCGGCACCGGGCCGTTCATGCTGGCGGAGTTCTACCGGCGCGAGGCCGACCTGACCGCCACCGTGGTGCTGGTCTCCACCGTGCTGGCGGTGGTCACCGTCTCGGGATATCTGGCGACACTCTGAAACCTGACGACCACGGTCCTGCCGCAGAGGAATCGTAACCCGCGCCGCGTAGCGTGTGGCGCGGCCACCCCGGTCCGCGCTAGAACGATCCTCGAGAACGGGGCGGAACGACGGCGTATGGCGGGTTCGGGTGTTTCACGCGCGGGGCGGATCGCACGCCTCGCCTGCATCGGCGGCCTCTGCGTGGGCCTGTCGGCCTGTTTCCGGCCCCTCTACGGGCCGACCGCCTCGGGCGAATCGGTGCAGGCGCTGCTGGCCTCGGTGCAGGTCGACGACGTCGCGATGGCCCAGGGCCAGGAGCGGCTGGGCCATTACCTGCGCAGTGAATTGGTGTTCGACCTCGACGGCTCGGGCCAGCCCGCGACCAAGCGCTACCGGCTGAAGCTCTCGGGCTCCGAGATCGTGCAGACCCCGATCGTGTCCTCGACCACCGGCCGCGCCGAGGCCGGCACCCTGGTGGCCAACATCAAGTACAGCCTGGAGGACCTCTCGGGCACCAAGGTCTACACCGAGGGCGTGGCGACCTCGACCGCGACCTACGATCGGTCGGTCCAGCGCTTCGCCAGCCAGCGGGCCGCGCGCGACGCCGAGATCCGGCTCGCCAGCGTGCTGTCCGACCAGATCAAGAGCCGGCTGGCCGCCGTGCTGTCGACCAAGCCGTAAGCCGGAATGGTCGCCGTCAAGGCCGGAGAGATCGAGGGGCTGATCCGGCGCGGGCCCGATCCGCGCATTCCGGTGATCCTCGTCTACGGCCCCGATACCGGCTTGGTGACCGAGCGCGCCCGCAAGCTCGCCGAGGATTTCGTCACCGACCCGGCCGATCCCTTCGCGCTGGTGCGGATCGACGGCGACGCCTTGGCGTCCGATCCGGGCCGTCTCTGCGACGAGGCCGGCACGGTGGGCCTGTTCGGCGGGCGCCGGTCGATCTGGGTCCGGCCCGGGAGCCGCAACTATGCGCCGGCCGTCGAGGCGGTGCTGGGCGCGCCGGTGGCCGAGGCTCGCATCGTCGTGGAGGCGGGCGATCTCGCCAAGAACAACCCGCTGCGCACCCTGTGCGAGCGCTCACCCAAGGCGCTGGCGATCCCCTGCTACGCCGATGACGAGCGCACGCTGGCCGACCTGATCGACCGGACCCTTCAGGAGCGCGGCCTGCGAATCGACCGGGCCGCCCGGGAGGTCCTGGCCCGCAGCCTCGGCGGTGACCGCCGGGCGAGCCTGATGGAGATCGAGAAGCTCGCCCTCTACGCGGCCGGGGAGGGGACCGTGACCCTCGATCACGTGGAGGCGATCACCAGCGACGTGGCGGCGAGCGTGCTCAACACGCTGATCGACGCCGCCTTTGACGGGCGCCGGGAAGCGGTGGAGCGTGATTACCGGCGGTTCCGGCACGAGGGCCTGGATCCGGGCGTGGTGCTGGGCTCGGCCCTCCGGCACGCCCTGACGCTGCTGACGACCCGGCTGGACAACCCCGACAAGACGCCGTCCATGATGGTGGCGACATGGCGGGGGCTGCATTTCAAGCGCAAGGCCAGCCTGGAGGGGCAGCTCGGCACCTGGGCGCCCGGCACCCTGCGGCAGGCCGCGGTGGCCCTGCAGGCGGCCGTCCTGGCCTGCCGGCGGGCCGAGCCGGAACTCGCCCATGCGCTGGCCTCCGCGGCGCTGCTGCGGGTCGCGGAAGCGGGCGCCCGCCGGCGGCGGTAAAGAGACCGGATCCGCGCGTTTCCCGCCCCCCTCTACCGGCTACGGGCAACACAGATTTGACGGCCTGGCGGATTCATCCTTTCGCAGGATGAGGCGCGGGCCCCCTCTCCCGTGCGGGAGAGGGACAGGGTGAGGGATGAGAACTTTCAGGAAAAGGCTCAGCCTGTCCCGCATTGATGGCGCGCCCGGTTTTGAACCTTCTCGCCCCTCACCCCAGCCCTCTCCCGCTCGGGAGAGGGGGCCTGTCGCGCTCCGTCATCACCTGCAGGCCCCAAACCTGTATCGCCCGTGGCCGACAGAGGGGAGAGGGAGACGCGGGACGGGCGCCCCATCTTCCTGCAGAAAGGCCCGCGTCAGCCGTCCGAGACCTTGAATCGGTTCAGCAGCCCCTGCAGCTCGTCCTGGGTCTCGTAGCGGATCCGGATCTCGCCCGAAGCCTCGTCCTTCGGCCGGTACGTCACCTCCACCCCCAGCGCCCGCCGGATCCGCAGCTCCAGATCGCGCACCGGCGCCGAGCGCTCGGCCGAGAGGCGGGGGCGGCCGGGGCGGGGGGTCTCGGACGGCTCGGCCTCGGCCGAGGCCAGGGCCTCCACCTGCCGCACCGACAGGCCCTCGGCGACGACCCGGCGGGCCAGACCCTCCGGGTCCTTCACCGCCAGCAGGGCGCGGGCATGGCCGGCGGTCAGCTCGCCCGCGGCCAGGCGGTCCTGCACGGCGGGCGGCAGGTTGAGCAACCGCAGGGTGTTGGCGAGATGGCTGCGGCTCTTGCCCAGGATCTCGGCAAGATCCCGCTGGGTGTACGAAAAGTCCTGCATCAGACGCTCGTAGCCCGAGGCCTCCTCGATCGGGTTGAGGTCGCTGCGCTGGACATTCTCCAGGATGGCGAATTCCAGCGAGGCGCGGTCGTCGATCTCGACCACCACCACCGGCACCTCGTCCAGCCCGGCCCGCTGGGCCGCCCGCCAGCGCCGCTCGCCGGCCACGATCTCGAACGTGCCCGGCACGTCGCCGATCGGGCGGACCACGATCGGCTGGATCAGGCCGCGCTGGGTGATCGAGGTCGCGAGCTCGGCGAGTTCCACCTCACCGAAGCTGCGCCGCGGGTTGCGCGGGTTGGGCCGCAGGAACTCGATGGCGACCTTGCGCTGCCCCTCGACCTTCTCGGGCGCCGGCGCGGCATCGCCGAAATCGCCGATCAGCGCGGCGAGACCGCGCCCCAGCCGGGGTCTTGCCCCCTCTTCCGCCATGCTTGCCACCCGTCTCACACTCCACACGCCCCCCGTTTACCGGGGGTCTTTCTACGCGCCGTTAGGCTGCCGCCGGAACCCGGCCCTCGCGCTGGATCACCTCCGAGGCCAAGCGCAGATAGGCTTGGCTGCCGGCGCATTTCAGGTCGTACAACAGGGCCGGCTTGCCGTGCGAGGGCGCCTCCGAGATCCGCACGTTGCGCGGGATCACGGTCTCGTAAACCTTGTCGCCCATGAAGCCGCGCACATCCGCCACCACTTGGGCGGACAGGTTGTTGCGCGGATCGTACATCGTCAGCACGATGCCCTGGATCGTCAATTTCGGGTTGAGGGCGCCGCGCACCTGCTCGACGGTCCGCAGCAGCTGGCTGAGGCCCTCCAGGGCGAAGAACTCGCATTGCAGCGGCACCAGCACGGCGTCCGCCGCCGCCAGGGCGTTGATGGTCAGCAGGTTCAGCGAGGGCGGGCAGTCGATCAGCACGTAGCTGATCCGGCTCAGGCTCGGTGCCTGGGTCAGGCTCTTGAGCGTACCGCGCAAGCGATGCGCCCGGTCGGGCAGGGTGGCGAGTTCCAGCTCCAGCCCGAGGAGATCCATGGTGGAGGGCGCGATCGACAGCCGCGGCACCGCCGTGGGAATCACCGCCTGGGCGAGCGAGGCTTCGCCCGCCATGACCTCGTAGGTCGAGACCCGCCGGTTCGCCCGGTCGATCCCCAGGCCGGTGGAGGCGTTGCCCTGCGGGTCGAGGTCGATCACCAGCACGTCCTCGCCGATGGCCGCGAGCGCGGTGCCGAGGTTGATCGCCGTCGTGGTCTTGCCGACACCGCCCTTCTGGTTGGCGAGGGCGAGGACACGCACGGGGCGACGCACGGCAGACTCCATTGACCGGTCGGCTGGCTCGCCGAGGATGGCTTCGCTCATCGGTGACTCGGGGCGGCGAGGGCGGTGACGCGCACGATCCGGGCTTCGGAATCGGTCCGGCTCGGCACGAGGTCGTTAACGACTGTCCACTGCGCGGCTGCCTGGGTCAATTCGGCTTGCGCATCCCGGCCCTTCGGAAACAGTCCGGTGGTGCCCGTTTTCAACAATGGCTCCGTCCAAGTGAGGAGTTGGGGCAGGGGGGCAAGCGCCCGGGCACAGACGATCTCGGCGGCTCCGACGTATTCGTCGATCACCGCCTCGATCCGCGCGTTGCGCACCCGGGCCGGCGCCCCGGTGAGCCGGGCCGTCTCCGTGAGGAAGGCGCATTTGCGCGCGTTGCTCTCGACGAGATCGACCCGGATGCCCCGCTCCGCCCCCGCGACGGCAAGGATCAGCCCCGGGATACCGGCGCCGGAGCCCAGATCCAGCCAAGTCTTCGCCTGCGGCGCGAGGTCGAGGAGCTGGAGTGCGTCGTCGATGTGCCGGCTCCAGACCTCCGCCAGGGTGGCGGGGCCGACGAGGTTCTTGATCGGCTGCCACCGCCGGAGCTGGGCGACGTAGAGGTCGAGGCGCTCGGCTGTTTCACGTGAAACACCGGAGGCGGCGAGGACCCGCTTGCGGTCGGGATCGGTCATGGGCGGCTCGGAGATCCGGCGGGACATGCCACCATGGTCCACCCAGCCCACGACCTCATCCTGAGGTGCCGCGCAGCGGCCTCGAAGGAGGGCTCCAGGGACCGCAGTGCCGGCTGGAGGGCTCCTTCGAGGCCTCCGCTACGCTCCGGCACCTCGGGATGAGGGTGTGGGTGGGATGATGCGAGGTTCGCGTCGGGTTCAGCGCGTACTCCCGCTCTCCTCCACCCCATCACCGCCCCACCGCCGTGACCCGCTCCCCCCGCCGGGCATGGGCAGCCAGCAGCGTCAGGGCGGCGGGCGTCACGCCCTCGATCCGGGCCGCCTGCCCCAGCGTGCCGGGCCGGACGGTTTCCAGCTTGGTACGCATCTCGTTGGAGAGGCCGCTGATCGCCGCGTAGTCCAGGCTCGCCGGAAGCCGCACCGCCTCGTCCCGACGGAAGGCCGCGATGTCGGCGTTCTGCCGGTCGAGATAGACCGCGTAGGTCGCGTCAGTCTTCAGTCGGTCGGCGACCAGCGGCGGCACGGCGGCGAGGTCCGGCCAGATCGCCGCGAGATCCCGCCATTCGATCTCCGGATAGGCGAGCAGCTGGAAGGCCGACCGGCGGATGCCGTCGCGGTTCAGGCTGATCCCGTGGGACGCCGCCTGACTCGGCGTCAGGGTCAGAGAATCCAATCGGGTGCGGGCCGTATCGAGCGCCTGCTGAGAAGCGGCGAAATGGGCCGCCCGCGCCGCGCCGACGCAGCCCAGATCGATGCCCCGCGGGGTCAGCCGCGCATCGGCGTTGTCGACCCGCAGGGACAGCCGATACTCCGAGCGCGAGGTGAACATCCGGTACGGCTCGCTGACCCCGTGGGTCACGAGGTCGTCGATCATCACGCCGAGATAGGATTCGGCCCGGTCGAAGGTCGCGGTCGTGAGGCCGCCCGCCCGGCGCGCGGCGTTCAGGCCGGCGACCAGCCCCTGCCCGGCCGCCTCCTCGTAGCCGGTGGTGCCGTTGATCTGCCCCGCCAGGAACAGGCCGGGACAGCGTTTCACCTGCAGGCCCGTATTGAGCTCCCGGGGATCGACGTAATCATACTCGATGGCGTAGCCCGGCCGCAGGATCTCGACCCGCTCCAGGCCCGGGATCAGCCGGACGAGCTCGTGCTGAACCGCCTCGGGCAAGGCCGTGGAGATGCCGTTCGGATAGACGGTGGGATCGTCCAGCCCTTCAGGCTCTAAAAAAATCTGGTGGCCCTCCCGGTCGCCGAAGCGCACCACCTTGTCCTCGATCGACGGGCAGTAGCGCGGGCCCCGGCTGGCGATGCCGCCGGAATACATCGGCGAGCGGTGCAGGTTGGCGCGGATCAGGTCGTGGACCGCCTGGGTGGTCCGGGTGATGCCGCAACGGATCTGCGGATTGGTGATGCGTTCCGTCAGCGTCGAGAACGGCACCGGATCGGCATCGGCGTCCTGCATCTCCAGGCCGGACCAGTCGATGGTCCTGCCGTCGAGGCGCGGGGGCGTTCCGGTCTTGAGGCGCCCCAGGCGCAGGCCGAGGCGGTCGAGGGTCCGGGCCAACCCCACGGCGGGGGCTTCGCCGACCCGGCCGGCCGGAATCTGGCGCTCGCCGATATGGATCAGGCCGCGCAGGAAGGTGCCGGTGGTCAGCACCACCGCGCCGCAGGCGAGGCTGCGCCCGTCCGCCAGGACGAGACCTTGGATGTGGCCTTCCGCGTCGAGGACCAGATCCTCGCAGGCGCCCGCCACCACGGTCAGGCCCGGGGTCCCGGCGATGGCCGCCTGCATGGCGGCGGCGTAGAGCTTCCGGTCGGCCTGGGTCCGGGGCCCGCGCACCGCCGGACCCTTCCGGCGGTTGAGCAGGCGGAACTGGATGCCGGCGGCATCCGCGACCCGGCCCATCAGCCCGTCCAGGGCATCGACCTCGCGTACGAGATGCCCCTTGCCGAGGCCGCCGATCGCCGGGTTGCACGACATGGCGCCGATCGTGGCCGGATCATGGGTGACCAGGGCGGTGCGCGCCCCGCAGCGCGCCGCGGCGGCGGCGGCCTCGACGCCGGCATGGCCGCCGCCGACGACCGCGACATCGAACCGGTCGGGGGAGGGGATGGGCATCGGGGCTCGAACAGATCTGCAGATGTGTTGCCGGGCCGGTCCCAACGGGGACAGCATGGCCCGGACAGGCTGCCTGCCGGTCTAAAGGTGGGCGGGCGCGTGGGTCAACGGGCCCGCAACAGGCAGGCGAGCCCGGGCCGGTCGCGACCCGCCCAGCACGACGGGCGAATACAGTATTTTAAACGCATCCGCCATGCATCGAGAATAGACAGACGTGCTTTACTTTTCATCAAGCAATGAAGACTTGTACAACGCCGCTTGCCAGCGGATTCCGCCCGTGCAAACCTGTCCCGTCCCCGATTCCTGGCCGAGCGCCCGTGCCCGGCAGGCACCCGGGCGACCTCGCTTCGCAGCGTCGCTCGGCGACGCGCGGTGGGGGAGACGACGATGTCCTCGCTCACGATCGGCCTGGGGGCCGCCTGCTGTGCGGCTGGCGCGGCCGCCCATTTCCTCGACACCAGCCATCGCAAGGAAGGCCTGTTCGGCCTCGCGGCCTTCGCCCTGCTGCTGACCGGGATGTACCTGACCCGCTCGTAGGGGCTGTTCGCCCCGCGATCCCGGGTTACCAAAGGGCGAGCCCCAGCCCTTTTAAGGTGTTTGGCGGTCTGATCGGATGCATCACCCTTTTCCCGGGCGCATGCAGCGTCAGCGGAATGCGACCCGGGACCCAGCGCACGACGTCGCGCAGCGTCGATCGGGATCGACCTGTGCCGCTGGCGCGGCACTTCTCATGCTGGATCCCGGATCAGGTTCCGCTGGCGCTCCACCTGTCCGGGAAAGGGCGCGCGGTGCCGGCGATGCACGCTCGGCCAAACACCTTAACAGGGTTGGGGCGAACCCTTTGGCAGGGGTTCGGGGGCGGAACCCCTGGGACCCGCGAACGGTCTCGCCCTTTCGAAACCGGGGCTCAGCCCGTCATGGCCGTGGCCGTGTAGCCGGCCTTGGCGAGGGCGTCGGCGATCGCCAGCGCCTGGGCGTCGGTGCGGATCGCCACCTGCCCCGTTGGCCGGTCCACCTGAACCTCCGCCGCCGGGTCGAGGCGCTTCACCGTGCGGGTCACCGCGGCGGCGCAGCCGTCGCAGGTCATGCCATCCACCCGCATCAGCAGGTCGGCGCGCGTCGCATCCATGTCGGCCTCCGTGAACTGGATCGCCGAAATGTCGGGGCTCGATGCGGCCCGCGCAAGCCGGAGATCAGAACAGCGCCGGCATCCGGAACGCGTAATCGATCCGCAGGCCGAACTGGTACTGGTTCGGGTTGCCAAACGGCCGGCGCACCAGCGGGCTGTCGCCGGAAGCCCCCAGGATCCGGGTGTAGCCGGCATAGGCCGTGTAGGCCCAGGTCTCGCTCTGCGTGTAGGTCACGCCGCCGAGCACCCCCGCGGAGTAGAAGCTCGCCGGATCGTACGGGGTGACGCGGCCGTTGAGCGCGGCCTCGATCGGCGACACGCCGAAGTACTTCCGAGCGTAGCTGGCATCGCCGATGTTGAAGCGCGGCCCGATCGAGAACAGGAACTTGTCCACCGGGATCAGATAATCGGCAGCCACCGAGCCGACCGTGCCGTGATGCCCGTAGACCCCCTGCCGGGCCTCCACGCGGGTGCGGATGAAGGAGACGGGGTAGAACTCCGCGAACACCCCGGGTTCCACGGCGAAGCGTGCATCGCGGAAGCCGAACAGGTGCCGCCGGTCGTCGCCGTAGTAGCGCCCCGGCACGAACCGCGCGGTCGGGCCGATCCGGAACGTGCCGTTGTCGAACAGGGCGAAGCTGAAGCCGTCGTCCGGCGTCGAGAAGCGGCGCGGTTCGCCCACCTTCCGGATGTCGACCGAGGGATAGAACACCGCCGTGTAGTCGCTCGCGCCGGGGTAGCGCGGGATCGCCTGAATCGAGCCGCTCAGCGTCACGATCCAGGTGTTGGGATCGACCATGGTGAAGGTCGGCGCCGCCCGCGGAAGATCAGCAGTGAGATCGGCCGCCCGGGACACGGTCGTCCCACAGACGGCCAGGAGCGCGCTGGCACCGAGAACGGTGCAAAGTCGGGGCTTACGCGGAGGTACGGAGCTCATGGCCACGCTTTATGGCGCCTTTTGCTGACCCGTGCATTTGCGACGCGCGCAACTCATCCCATACGGCCACGCAATCGCGCGCGCCGTGATGATTCCGCAACGTTCCAGCGGGCGCGGGCGTCACACCGCACGGAATTAACAGGTGCCCGATTGAGGAGCGCCACCCCACGGCCTTGCCGCGCCGGTCCCTCCGGGCCATTGATCGACGGATTCGATTCGCGCCCGGCGGGGCTTCGCGCGGGATCTTCCCGGCGACCGGCGCGCGAGTCCGGCAGGTGTTCAGACGATGGTCCCGGTCCTCGGCCGGTACGCGGGGCTGTTGACGGTCGCCCTCATCGGGCTCGTCGTGTTCGGGCCGCTCGCCGTGTTCCTGCCGCTCTGGAGTGCCCTGACGCTCGGTGCCGTGGCGACCGCGGCGACCGGCCTCGCCCTCACCCGCATCAAGACCCTGACGGCACGCTGCGAGAAACTGTCGGGCGAGGTCGATCTCCTGTCCCGCCGCCTGCTGAAGGTCGAAACCACCAGCGCCAAGCCGGCCCCCGAATCCGGTGAGGCGGCGCTCCGGGCTCAGATCGACGAGCTGACCGTCGAGTTCGGCCTGCTCTCGGGCATCGTGCGCGACCTCACCGCGGTGGTGAGCACGCAGGATGCCGAGATCGCGAGCCTCAAGGCCAAGCCCGTACCGGTCGCTCCCGTACCGGTCGCCCCCGCGCCGGTCGCCCCCGCGCCGGTCATGCCGGAGCCGATCGCGCCAGCGCCGGTCGCTGCCGCTCCCCGGGCACCGGCGCGGCCGGCCGCCTTCGCGCCGCCCGCCCTTCAGCCGCCCGCCCCCGAGCCGCAGGCATCCGCGCCGATCCCCCCGCGGCCGATCCCGCCGCGGCCGGTTCAGAGCCGGCCGATCCCGCCCCGCCCGGCGCGGGACCCGGCGGGCGAGGCCGAGATCATCCAGGCCTTCGAGGAGGATGGGCTGGAGATCCACCTGCAGCCGGTGGTCAGCCTGCCCCAGCGCAAGGTCGTGGCCTACGAGGCGCTGGCGCGGCTGCGGATCGGCGGTCTCAACCCTGCGGCCCCGGCCGAGCCGGAGACGTTCCTGCCGGTGCTGGAGCGCTACGGCCGGACCACCGAACTCGACCGCCGCATGCTGCAGCGAGCCTCCCTGGTGGTGCGCCACCTCGCCCGCCGCGGCAGCGACACCCTGCTGACCTACAGCCTCTCGCCGCTCTCGCTGTTCGAGCCCGGCCTGCTGCGCGAGCTCGGCCGCACGGTGGCGGAGGATCCGTCGCTCGCCGGGCTGGTGATCGCCCTGCCGCAGGCGAGCTGGCGGGGCCTCGATGCCGGCCAGCGCGGCCTGCTGATGCCCCTGCGCGGACGAATCGGCTTCAGCCTCGACCGGCCGGACGACCTGCGCTTCGACGCGGTGGAACTCGCCGCCCTCGGCATCGGCCAGGTCCGGGTGCCGGCCGCGATGCTGCTGCGGCCGCAGGTGGGGCGCCCCCTGTCGGATATCGCCGTCGAGGACACGGGTCCGGCCTTGGCGCGGGTTGGGATCCGCCTCGTCGCAACGGGCGTCGGCGACGAGGCCGACGTCCCCGACCTGATCGACCTCGACGTGCCCTTCGCGCAGGGCGCGGCCTTCGCGGCGCCCCGCCCGGTGCGGGCCGAGGTCCTGACCGCACCGCCCGAGACCCCGGCGCCCCCCACCGAGCCGGGCCCCGAGCGGCGGCCCTTCCGCTCGGTCCTGCGCCGGGCGGTTTGAGGTCCCGCACAAGCCCGGATCGCGATATCAGGGGCTCCGCCCCCGAACCCCGCCAAAGGGCTGAGCCCTTTGGAAACCCGGACCTACCAGTAGATCTGCAGGCGCCCGACCACGGTATCGACCGAGAACGGCGCACGCCCGACCGTGTCGGCCGAGGCCTCGCCCGGCCGCACGCGGCCGTGGATGTAGTTGGCGATCAGGCGGAGGTTGGGCTCGGGATACCAGCTCAGGCCGAGCGTCGCGTCCCGCTCGAGGCCGCCGCGGAAGCCCCGGGCGTCGAGGTCGATGGTGCTGTAGCGGGCCGCCAGCTCGAACACGCCGATCCCGCCCCGGGAGACCCGCTGGCCCTCCGCCACGGTGACACCCTTGAAGGTCGCGTAGGTGGTGCCGCCTTTCGGGGTGAGCGCGTAGCCGCGTCCCTCTCCGTTCAGCACCCAGGCGGCCTCCACGTAGCCGCCCTGGAAGCCGAGACCCGGGGCGCCCCCCCCGGGGCCGCCGAAGCGCTCGATCTCCGCACGGATGTACTCGGCCTGCACCAGGAACGGGCCGTTGCGATAGGCGAATTCCGCGCCGATCCGCGATACGCTCGCCGCGTCGGGCAGGTCTCCGGTATTCACGAAGGAGCGGGTGAACAGGGCCGCCTCCGGGGTGGTGGAGAAGCTGAAATCGCCATCCCCCCGGGAGCGGCGGCGATAGATCCCGGCGAGCCCGACATGCAGGGTCTCGCGCTCCTCCAGGATCGGCGCCCAGGTCGCCCGGCCCGCGGCCGCGATCCCGTCCCCCGTGATGCCGTTGCTGGCCGCGTTGCCGAACACCCCGGCCACCGCGGTCCAGGCCTGGCCATGCTGGCCGATGGCGAAGCCGAACCGGCGGTCCGGCACGAAGGCGTTGGCCAGGGAGCGCTCGACGAACAGCGTGTCGTTGTTGCTCTGCAGCCATTCGAGGCTCAGCGGCACCTTCATGTTGCCGAGCGTCACGATCGTGTCGGGCAGCCCCTTCCAGGCCACGAAGGCATCGTTGATCGGCAGCACGGGATCGCTGAAATCGTACTGGAAGGCGATCACCCAGTCCCGGCCGATCGTGAGCGTCGGCTCGATCCAGGAGCGGCGCACCACGAAGTTGTCGGGGAAGGCCTCCGGCCCCTCGGGCCGGCTGAAGCGCGCCCCACCGGCATCGAGGTGGAGCCGGCCCCCGATCTGGAGCGTGACGTCCGACTCCGGGAAGGTCAGGCTCAAGCCCTTCTCGTCGTAGCGCAGGCGCTCGCCGTAGGGCCCCGCCATGCCCTCGATGGCATCGCCGGCGCGCGCGGGGGCCGCGCAGGCGAGGGTGGCGGCCAGGAAGGCTGGGGCCGGGCGTACTCTGATCACACCGCGAGCAGAGAGCAGGTCGCTGCCGCAACGCCAACATCATGGGATTGGACGGCACGCGATATTCTACCGGGGTGGCTCGGCGGCCACGGGTATCGGGATCTCGAACCGGGCAGGGACAGGGGGATTCCAAAGGGATCATCCCTTTGGTGGGGTGTCGGGGTGAAATCCCGACGGGACGCCGGGCCTCAGACCGCGAGATTGTCGATCAGCCGCGTCCGGCCCAGGAAGGCGGCCGCGAGCACGCGGGCCGGGCCGTCTACCCGCTCGACCGGCACCAGGGTGCGGGCATCGCAGACCGTGAGATACTGGACCCGGAAGCCAGCCGCCTCCAGGGCGGCCCGACCGGCAGCGATCCGCCCGGCGACGCCGGTGCCGTTGCGGGAGGCGAGGGCGATCTCGGCCAGCACCGCGTGCAGCTTCGGGGCGACGGCGCGCTCCTCGGGCGACAGGTAGCGGTTGCGCGACGACAGGGCGAGGCCGTCCGGCTCGCGCAGGGTCGGGACGCCGCGGATTTCGACCCCGAGGTCGAGGTCGGCCACCGCCTGCTGGATCACCCGCAGCTGCTGGAAATCCTTCTCGCCGAACAGCGCGACGTCGGGCCGGACCTGATTGAGCAGCTTGGTCACCACGGTGGCGACTCCGGCGAAGTGGCCGGGCCGGAACGGGCCGCACAGCCCCTCCGACAGGCCCGCGACCTCGATGCGCGTGGCGAAGCCCGGCGGGTACATGGTCTCGACCGTGGGCGTCCAGGCGGCGTCGGCCCCCGCCTCGCCGAGCAGCGCGAGGTCGGCGTCGAGATCGCGCGGATAGCGTGAGAAATCCTCGTTGGGGCCGAACTGGGTCGGATTCACGAAGATGCTGACCACCGCGTGCGCGCCGATCCGCTGCGCCTCCGCCACCAGGGCGAGGTGGCCCCGGTGCAGCGCCCCCATGGTCGGCACCAGGACGATCCGTTCGCCCGCGGCGCGCCACGCGGCCACGCAGTGGCGCAGGGCAGCCGGATCGCTGAAGCGCTGGGGAACCGAATCGGGCACGGCACGGGCTCCGGAGGGGCGGGACCGCCCGTCTAGAGCATGCGGCCGGGGAGGGGAATCAGGGACAGTAGGGCAGCAGGGAGCGGCCGAAGGGATCGTCGACGCCGAGCGGCGGCGTGAATCCGTAATAGCTAGGATGGGCCAAGCCGTACTCGGAGCCGACATAGCTCGGATCGTCGGGCGCGTTGGTGGGCACGGCCGCCCGCCGCGGCGTGCAGCCGAGCGGTACGGGGCGGGTCCGGTAGGCGTAGACCGGCGGGCGGTCGACCCCGTCGCTGCGCGGGAAGAAGCGGAGGCGGGCGCTCGGCTCCGGCCCGTAGGGACCCCGGACATCGAGGTCCGCGGCCGCGCCGGGGCCGGCGAGCAGCAGGGCGAATCCGAGCGCCATCGTGTCCCTGCGCCCGATCATCCGCATGTCGCATCCATCTCCGCGATAGGCCGGTACCGTGGCGAATCGCGGTAAACGGCTGATTACCCGAAGCGTTGAGCCATATGCGATCGCGTACCGGTTGGAACGGTCCACCCCGCTGAAGCGGGACGTCAACCAAGCGAAAATCCAATCCACCCCCTCATCCTGAGGTGACCGCGAAGCGGGCCTCGAAGGAGACGTCCAGGGATTGCAGGGCTATCTGGAGAGCTCCTTCGAGGCCTCCGCTGCGCTCCGGCACCTCAGGATGAGGGGGTGGGTTGGACGACCGTTCGACACGGCGCGTTGGGCCCTCACGTCAGCGGCACGACCAGCGCCTTCAGCACCGCCACCAGATCCCCCTCCGTCAGACGGATCTGCAGGCCGCGTCCACCGCCGTTGACGTGGATGGCGGCGCCCGGATCGCCGAGGGAGCCGGCATCGATCGCGGTGGGAAACAAGCGCTTCTGGCCAAGCGGGCTGATGCCGCCGACATGGTAGCCGGTCAGCCGCTCGGCATCCGCGGGCTTGAGCATCGCGGCGGCCTTGCCCGAGAAGGCGGCCGCCACCCGCTTCATCGCCACCTCCCGGTCGGAAGCGACCAGCAGGCAGATTGTGCGCCCGTCGACCGCCGCCATCAGGGTCTTCAGCACGCGGCCGGGGGGCACGCCCAAAGCCTCCGCGGCCTGGAGGCCGATCCGCGGGGCGTCGGGATCGTAATCGTAGGCGTGGACGCTGTAGGGCGTGCCGGCCTTGTCGAGGACCTGGGTCGCCCGGGTGGTCTTGGGGGCTGATCTGGCCATGGCGTCGTCGGGGAATCGATCTCACGCGGCGGCGATGAGGCGGCCGATCTCGGCATGGGCCGCTTCGATCGCCGCGGCGGGCATCGTGGAGCCGGTGATGTACACGGCGACGGTGACCGGCGCACGCCCGGGCGGCCGCAGGATCGCCACATCGTTGACCGTCCCGTTCACGCCGGTGCCGGTCTTGTCGCCGGCGGCCCAGTCCGCGGGCAAGCCCGCCCGAAGCCTCGTCAGGCCGGTCTGGCTCCCGACCATCCAATGCTCCAGCCGGTCGCGCGACGGCGGCGCCAGGACCGAGCCCAGCAGGATCCGGCCGAGGGTCGCGCGCATCGCCTCCGGGGTTGTGGTGTCGCGCGAGTCGCCGGGGAGGGCGCTGTTCAGGGTCGGCTCGTTGCGATCGAGCCGGGTCACGGGATCGCCGACGCCGCGCAGCCACGCGGTCAGTCCCTCGGGTCCGCCGAGGCGGACGAGCAGCAGGTTGGCCGCCGTGTTGTCGCTCCATTCGATCGCGGCGGCGCAGAGATCCCGCACGGAGAGCCGCCCGGTGCCGCCGCCCGTCTCCAACGCCTTCCGGGTCACGGGCGCGTAATTCAGGAGATCGCCCGCGCCGTACGACACCATCGCGTCGAAGCTCTCGGTGCCGGCATCGACCCGCGCCAGCAAAGCTGCGACGGCCAGGACCTTGAAGGTGCTGCACATCGGAAAGCGCTCGTCCGCCCGGTGGTGGAGCAGGACACGGTCCGCCGATCCGGCCGCAACGCCGATCCGGCCGCCGATGCGCCGCTCGATCGATGCGATGTCCGGCTCTCCGTTCGCTGCCGCGAACCGCGTCGGCAGGATGAGCGGCGCAGCGAGCAGGCTGCGGCAGAATCTGCGGCGTGTCGGGTGCATCCTGGGCTCCAGCGGGATGGGGTATAGGGGGCCGGCCTGTTTCACGTGAAACACCCCCACGGCCTGAACAAGGCGAAGCTTGTGCAACGCTGCAGCCATGACCGAGACCAGAACCCTCTTCGCCCCGGCCAGCGGCTTCGGCCGGGCCGCCGTCGCGGTGATCCGCTTGAGCGGACCGGCCGCCCGGGACGTCCTGATCGCCCTGTGCGGGGCTTTGCCATCCCCCCGCCGGCTCTCGCTGCGGACCCTGCGGGACCCGGCCGACGGGACCGAACTCGACCGGGCGCTCGTCGCGTGGCTTCCGGGGCCGAACACCTATAGCGGCGAGGACATGGCCGAACTCCACCTGCACGGCGGGCCGGCCGTACGGATGGGCGTGCTCACCGCCCTCGCCCGGATGCCGGGATGCCATGCCGCCGGACCCGGCGCGTTCACGCGGCGGGCGGTGCTCAACGGCCGGATGGATCTGGCCGAGGCCGAGGCGGTCGCCGACCTGATCGACGCCGAGACCGAGGGCCAGCGGCGGCAGGCCCTGCGCCAGCTCGACGGTGCGCTCAGCCGGCAGGTCGCGGCTTGGCGCGCGGAGGCGATCGATTGCCTGGCCGGCGCGGAAGCCGCCCTCGATTTCGCCGATGAGGGCGATGTCGACGAGGCCGGTCTCGACGCCGCCCTGTTCAGCCGGGCCGAAGCCCTCCGCGACCAGATCGCCGCGGTCCTGCGCGACGGCCGCCGGGGCGAGCGGCTGCGCGACGGGTTCACCGTGGTGCTGGCGGGCGAGCCCAATGCCGGGAAGTCGACGCTGCTGAACGCGCTGAGCCGGCGGGAGGTCGCCATCGTGTCGGACACGCCCGGCACGACCCGGGATGCGCTCGAGGTGCGGCTCGATCTCGCCGGCCTGCCGGTCCTGTTGGTCGATACCGCCGGGCTGCGCGAGACGGCGGAAGCCGTCGAGGCGGAGGGGATCCGGCGCACCCGCGCGCGGATCGAGACCGCCGATCTCGTGCTGGCCCTCGTGCCGCCGGGCGGCGCCGAACCAGACCTCGCCGGCGCCCCCGTCCCGATCCTGACGGTGCAGACCAAGGCCGATCTGTTAGCCGGCTTTCAAGACCGGAGACCGGACGGCCATCTTCGGGTCTCGGCCCGGACGGGTTACGGGTTGGATATTCTGGTCGACACCATCCAGGTCCACGCCGAAACCGGTCTGGGGCAGGGCGACGCGCTGATCACCCGGGCGCGCCACCGGGCCGCCCTGGAGGCCTGCCTCGCGCATCTGGACCGTCTGCATGCCGGGGCCGCCGGGCCACCGGAACTCGTCGCCGAGGATCTTCGCCTCGCCGTCCGGGCCCTCGGCGAAGTCGCCGGTCATGTCGGGGTCGAGGATGTGCTCGATCGATTGTTTGCCGGCTTTTGTATCGGCAAATAGGGGTTCTCGAGCCTCAGCTCGGGATCCGCAGGATGCGCGGCCGCCAGATCCCCAGCGCGACATTGGCGGCCGAGATCGCGAGCAGGACCCAGAGCGTCCCGCGCTCGCCGGGGAGCGAGACCGCCAGCGCCGCCGGATCGAGGAGGCCGGCGAGCGCCCGGGCGCTCTGCTCCGCCTCCTGCTTCATCGGCCCCTGGACGTAGACCAGCCCGCCCTCGAACATCAGGACGCCGGTGGCGAGCTTCAGCCACGCCCAGCCGGCGTTGAGGTAGGCCCGGTTGATCGCCATCGCGATCAGGCCCGACATCAGGGTCACGGCGAGCGACGGCAGGAACACCCAGGTGGCGACCGCCCCCATCGCGCCGCGCATCGCCGCGTAGCCGGGCAGGGCGGAGGGGTGCGGGGTCAGCGCCAGCATGACCACCAGGGAGGCCAGCGCCCCGAGCAGCCCGGCCGAGCCCATCGTGTGGAGGAACTTGAGACAGCGTCGCACGGCGTCTGGCACCCGGCCGTTTCGTGCGAGCCTAACCTGGGTCGTCCGATAGGTTAAGCGGTGCAGCCGTCGCAGGCCTGGCCGTCAGCTCCGCAGGCCAGGCGCCTCCTGGCCGGTGCGGGCCACGTACTCGGTGTAGCCGCCGCCATACTGGTGGATGCCCTCGGGCGTCACCTCCAGCACCCGGTTGGAGAGCGCGGCCAGGAAATGCCGGTCGTGCGAGACGAACAGCATCGTGCCCTCGTAAGAGGCGAGCGCCGCGATCAGCATCTCCTTGGTGCCCATGTCGAGGTGGTTGGTCGGCTCGTCGAGCACCAGGAAGTTCGGCGGGTCGTAGAGCATCAGCGCCATGACCAGCCGGGCCTTCTCGCCACCGGACAGGACCCGGCAGCGCTTCTCGACATCGTCGCCCGAGAAGCCGAAGCAGCCGGCGAGCGCCCGCAGCGAGCCCTGGCCAGCCTGGGGGAACGCGTCCTCCAGGGTCTCGAACACGGTGCGGTCGCCGTCGAGCAGGTCCATGGCGTGCTGGGCGAAATAGCCGAGCTTGACGCTGCCGCCGATCGTGACCGCGCCGTCATCGGGCTCCGTCGTGCCGGTGACGAGCTTCAGCAGCGTCGACTTGCCGGCGCCGTTGATGCCCATCACGCACCAGCGCTCCCGGCGGCGCACCGAGAAGTCGAGCCCATCGTAGATCGTGCGGCTGCCGTAGCGCTTGTGGACGCCCTTGAGCATCACGACGTCGTCGCCCGAGCGGGGCGCCGGCTGGAACTCGAAGGCCACGGATTGCCGCCGCCGGGGCGGCTCGACCCGCTCGATCTTGTCGAGCTTCTTCACCCGGCTCTGCACCTGGGCGGCGTGGGAGGCCCGGGCCTTGAACCGCTCGATGAAGGCGATCTCCTTCGCCAGCATCGCCTGCTGGCGCTCGAACTGGGCCTGCTGCTGGGCTTCGTTGAGCTTCCGCTGACCCTCGTAGAAGGCGTAATCGCCCGAATAGGTGGTGAGCGCGCCGCCGTCGATCTCGATCACCTTGGTGACGATGCGGTTCATGAACTCGCGGTCGTGCGAGGTCATCAGCAGGGCGCCGTCATAGGCCTTCAGGAACGATTCGAGCCAGATCAGGCTCTCCAGGTCGAGGTGGTTCGACGGCTCGTCGAGGAGCATCACGTCCGGGCGCATCAGCAGGATGCGGGCAAGCGCCACACGCATCTTCCACCCGCCCGAGAGGGCGCCGACATCCCCGTCCATCATCGCCTGGTTGAAGCTCAGGCCGTCGAGCACCTCCCGGGCCCGTCCCTCCAGGGCGTAGCCGTCGAGCTCCTCGAACCGGGCCTGGACCTCGCCGTAGCGTTCGATCAACGCATCCATCTCGTCGGCACGGTCCGGGTCGGCGAGCGCCGCGCCGAGCTCGGCGAGTTCGGCCGCCACCGTGCTGACCGGGCCGGCGCCGTCCATCACCTCGGTGACGACGCTGCGGCCGGACATCTCGCCGACATCCTGGCTGAAATACCCGATCGTGATGCCCCGGTCGGCCGAGACCTGCCCCTCGTCGGGCTGCTCCTGGCCGATGATCATCCGGAACAGGGTGGTCTTGCCGGCCCCGTTCGGGCCGACGAGCCCGACCTTCTCACCCTTCTGCAGGGCGGCCGAGGCCTCGATGAAGACGAGCTGCCGCCCGTTCTGCTTGGTGATCTTGTCGAGGCGTATCATGGGGCGGGCGCTGTCCGGGGGGCTCCCGGGCGCTTACGGCATTGGCCGCGGCGGCGCAAAGGCACGATGCCGCAGTGCGGGATAACGCTTGCGCTCCGCGCAGAGCTGGGCGCATGCCGGGACCCGGAACCAGGCTCGGCCGTTGTCCTATGCAACCGTTGCCAGGGGCAACACGAGGAACGCGATGCTGTTGGGTTGGTGGACGACGGGTCTCGACATGGCCATGCTGAGCCTGGAGGCTCAGGGGGTGATTGCCCAGCGCATGGTGATGTTCGCCTTCGGCGGGCCGGCCGCCCAGGCCGAGGCGCAGCTCATGGTGACCGAGAAGATGCTGGCCGCCGGCGAGGCCGCCCTGATGCTCGCCGCGGGCGCCTCGAACGGCAAGGTGATCCGCAGCTACCGGCGGAAGGTCCAGGCCAACGCGCGGCGGCTGAGCAAGGCCTGACCCGCCCCGGTCGGACGGGTCCGGCCGGATGTGCGATCAGGCACGACGAGCCCCCTCTCCAGTGCGGGAGAGGGTTGGGGTGAGGGACGAGAACGCTCAGGATAGGGCACACCGTCGACGTGCCGACAGGGCGCGCCTCGCCCTGAAACGTCTCACCCCTCACCCGGCCTTCTGCGAAAGCAGACCTCTCCCGCACGGGAGAGGGGACTCGCGCTCAACCCTGAATCGGTTGCGCTCGCGAAGACTGCCGCTCAGGCAGTCTCAGTTCCCGGCCGTCCGGAACGTATCGCACGCCTTGGTCTGGCCGCTCTTGTAGCCGGCCGTGAACCAGCGCTGGCGCTGGGCCGAGGAGCCATGGGTGAAGGAATCCGGCACCACGTAGCCCTGCGAGCGCCGCTGCAGCGCGTCGTCGCCGATCTGGGCGGCGGCGTTGAGCGCCTCGTCGATGTCGCCCTGGTCCAGCTCGGCGTATTTGTCGTTGGAGTTCTTGGCCCAGACGCCGGCGAGGCAATCGGCCATCAGCTCGATGCGCACCGACAGGGCGTTCGCCTCGGTCTTGCTCGAGGCCTGCTGCTGGCGGGCCTGAACCTTGCCGAGGATGCCGAGCACGTCCTGGACGTGGTGGCCGACCTCGTGGGCGATCACGTACGCATAGGCGAAATCACCCTTCACGCCGAACTTCGAGGCCATCTCCTTGAAGAAGCCGGTATCCAGATAAACCTTCTTGTCGAGCGGGCAGTAGAACGGCCCCATCGCGGCCTGCGCCGAGCCGCAGCCCGAGCGGGTGCCGCCGGTGTAGAGCACCAGGGTCGTCGGCGTGTACTGCTTGCCGGTCTGCTGCGGCAGGATCTGGCTCCACACGTCCTCGGTGTTGCCCAGGATCTTCGACGCGAACCGGCCGCTCTCGTCGGTCGGCGCCTGGCGGCGCTTGGCCTGGGTCTGCGGGTCGGCGGGCTGCTCCTGCTGGCTGTGCCCGCCGCCGATCCGCTCGGCGCCGCCGATCAGGATCGCCGGGTTGATGCCCGTGAAGTAGCTGATGATCAGCAGCACCACGATGGTGCCGATCCCGAGCCCGCCGGCGCCGCCGCCGGGGAAGCCCATGCCGCCGCCACCGCCGCCCTCGCCCCGGCGATCCTCGACATTGTCGGAGCTGCGTAGATCTTCCCAGCGCATGGTGGGTCCCGCCATCGATGCTGCGCCGGCCGCCGCGGGCGGGGCGCGATGTGTCGTGCGTCGTCCTGTCCGGACGGCGGCGAACCGCCGGCGGGACCGAAGCTCTAATGGCGGGAGGGGAGAGCCGGTTCCGCTTCCGCGGTCAAGCTTTCCCGTCGAGGAGGGCGCGCAGGGACCGGAAATCCCGCCAGGCCAGCCGCTTCTGCACCGGCTGGCGCAGCAGGAAGGCCGGGTGGAGCGTCGCGAGGAGCTTCACCTCGCGATTCGGCAGCTTGTACGGGAACAGCCGGCCTCGGGTGCGCAGGATCCCATCCTTGGAGCCGGTGAGCGTCTGGGTCGCGGGGGCGCCGAGGCAGACGATGATGTCGGGATCGACCAGCTCGATCTGCCGCTCCACGAAGGGCCGGCACACCGCCACCTCCTGGGGGGTCGGGTTCCGGTTGCCCGGGGGCCGCCAGGGCACGATGTTGCCGATATAGGCGCTCGTCCGGTCGAGCCCGATCGCCTTCATCATCTTGTCGAGGAGCTGGCCCGAGCGGCCCATGAACGGCTTGCCGATCCGGTCCTCGTCGGCGCCCGGCGCCTCGCCCAGAAACATCACCCGCGCCTCCGGATTGCCGTCGGCGAAGACGAGGTTCTTGGCGGTGAAGCGCAGCGGGCAGGCGTCGAAATCTGCGAGGATCCGCTCCAGCTCGTCGAGACTCTTGGCCTGACGCGCCCGCATGCGGGCGTCGGACGCGGCCTCGTCGGGCTGGGCGCTGGCGGCCCGGCCGAAGGTCCGCGGCGCGGCGGCGGGCGGGGCCGAGCCGGGGGGCGGCACGAGCGTGTTGGCGACCGGGCTGGCCGTCTGGTCGACCGCCCGCGGGGCCGCCCGGCGCGGCGCGCGCAAGGCGGGCGCCGGCGCGTCGGCCTCGGTGAAGCGGTCGTGCGGGTGCTCGTCGAGGGCCGCGTCGGCGCCGGCCTCCACGTGGAAGTCGAGATAGGCGATCAGGTCGGCTTGCGCGTCGGAGGGGCTCGGCATCTGATCTGTCATGTGGGATCGCCGGAACCTGTGGACAACGCGCCGAATCGCTTCGGGTGGCAAGGACTTGCGTGACCGAATAGCGCGGAGCCGGCAGTCGCGGAACGGATCGTCCCATCCACTCCCCTCATCCAGAGGTGCCCGCGTCAGCGGGCCTCGAAGGAGGGCTCCCGCCGGCCGAGCGAGCCTTGGAGCCCTCCTTCGAGGCCTCCGCTGCGCTCCGGCGCCTCAGGATGAGAGGGTCGATGGGAATACCCCGATACCCCCCGGGTGCGGCAACGGGAACTTTGCCTTGAGCTTGAGCGTCGGCAACTTGCCTTTCTAGCTTGGAATCGCTTGAGACGGCAGCATGAGAGTCGTCGCGACGACTCTGAGACAAGAACACGGAGAGGCGAGGATGGCGCTGCCCGAACGCGAGAGCATGGATTTCGACGTGGTCGTGGTGGGCGCAGGCCCCGCCGGCCTCGCCACCGCGATCCGCCTGAAGCAGCGCGCCGCCGAGATCGGCGAGGAGATCTCGGTCGTCGTCGTCGAGAAGGGCTCCGAGGTCGGCGCCCACATCCTGTCGGGGGCGGTGATCGACCCGATCGGCCTCGACCGGCTGCTGCCCGAGTGGCGCCAGGATCCGGAGCGTCCGCTGAAGACCGAGGTCCAGCGCGACGAGTTCATGATGCTCACCAAGAACAGCGGTATCACCCTGCCGAACGTGTTCTTCCCCAAGCTGATGTCGAACCACGGCAATTTCGTCGGCTCGCTCTCGAACACCTGCAAGTATCTCGGTGCCCAGGCCGAGGCGCTCGGCGTCGAGATCTACCCGGGCTTCCCGGCCTCCGAGGTGCTGTTCGACGGCAACGGCGCGGTGGCGGGCATCGCCACGGGCGATCTCGGCATCGGCAAGTCGGGCGAGCCGCGCGACGACTACACCCGCGGCATGGAACTGCGCGGCAAGTACACGGTGTTCGGCGAGGGCGCCCGGGGCAACCTCACCAAGGGGCTGATCCAGCGGTTCGAACTCAACCGGCACAGCGACCACTTCAAGTACGGGCTCGGCGTGAAGGAGCTCTGGCAGCTCGCCCCCGGCAAGTTCGAGCCCGGCCTCGTGCAGCACACGATGGGCTGGCCGCTCCCCAACAAGGCCGGCGGCGGCTCCTGGCTCTACCATTTCGACGACCACCTGCTCTCGGTCGGCTTCGTCACGCACCTGAACTACGAGAACCCGACCCTGTCGCCGTTCGAGGAGTTCCAGCGGTTCAAGACCCACCCGATGATCGCCGAGACCTTCGAGGGCGCCAAGCGCATCGGCTACGGCGCGCGGGCCATCATGGAGGGCGGCTGGCAATCCGTACCGAAGCTGGTCTTCCCGGGCGGCTGCCTCGTCGGCTGCTCGGCGGGGTTCGTGAACGTGCCGCGGATCAAGGGCTCGCACAACGCGATCCTGTCCGGCATGCAGGCGGCCGACGCCATCGCGGACGCCCTGAAGGCGGGCCGCGCGGGGGACGAGCTGACCGCCTACGAGGCCGGCTGGCGCGACAGCCCGATCGGGCAGGACCTGAAGGCCGTGCGCAACGTCAAGCCGCTCTGGTCCAAATACGGCACGCTGGTGGGCGTGGGGCTCGGCGGCATCGACATGTGGGCGACCAGCATCCTCGGCGCCTCGCCGTTCGGGACGCTCGGTCACGGCAAGCCGGACCATGCCTGCCTCAAGCCGCTCTCCGAGGTGACGCCGATCACCTACCCGAAGCCCGACGGCAAGCTGACCTTCGACCGGCTCTCCTCGGTCTACCTGTCGAACACCAACCACGAGGAGGATCAGCCGCCCCACCTCAAGGTCCGCGACCTGGAGTTGCAGAAGCGCTCGGAGCACGACGTCTACGGCGGCCCCTCGGGCCGCTACTGCCCGGCGGGCGTCTACGAGTGGGTGGAGGATGCCTCGGCGAGCGACGGCGTGCGCTACCAGATCAACGCGCAGAACTGCGTCCACTGCAAGACGTGTGACATCAAGGATCCGAACCAGAACATCGACTGGGTGACCCCGGAGGGGCCGGGCGGGCCGAATTATCCGAACATGTGAGGGCGGCCCTCCAGATCTGGACAATCCGCACAATCCGCACGAAACTATGCGGATCTGGAGGGTTGATCCGATGGCGCGGGATTGTGCGGCCGGGCGGGACGGCCTCGACATCCGATCCGACGACGTGCTGGCCGTACTCCGGAGGCGCAATCCGGGGGCGAAGCCGGAAGCGTTGGAGCATGCGGCAGGCCTGATGGCTGCGGTCGGCCGGGCAGTGGAGCGGGGCGATGCAGTCCGGGCCATGCACGCCGTCCTGGACCATCTGAGGGCGGAAGGACCAGCCCCGGCCAAATCTGGCGAAGGGGCGGCGCAGACGCTGATCCTGAACCCAGGGGGCGTGGTCGAAGTGAGTCACGGGGCCCCGGCGGGCGAAACGATCGATCGCCGGGACGGCCTGAAACGGCTCGCGGCCCACGCGCTCCCGGTGACGCTGGAAGAATGGGCCGGCCCCCTGGCCGGCGCGGGCGAGCTTGCGACCCGGCTCGGGATCGCGCGCTCCACCCTTCAGGATTGGCGGCGCGACGGTGCGGTCGTGGGCTTGCTGAAGGGGACGCGCAAGCACCTGTTCCCCCTCGCCCAGTTCGTCGATGGCCGTCCGGTCGAAGGGCTCGCGCCGGTGCTGGCCATCATCGGGGATCCGCGCACCGCCTGGCTCTGGCTGATTGAACCGTATGCGCGCGGCGGATCGCCACTCGACGATCTGAAGCGGGGGCGGGTCGCCCCCGTCATCGACGCGGCCCGCGATGACTTCGCGTGAGCCGAAGCTCGATCCCGCGGTTCTCGCCAGCCTGGCCATCGCCTTCCAGCCCGTCGGCTACTACCGCGTCACACCCCTGGCCCATCGATCGACTCCCCTCGGCATGGGGTTCGGCCGGTCGCGTTTCTCCAGTCCCGACGACGGCTTCAAGGTTCTCTATCTCGCCATCGACCTGACGACCGGTTTGGCCGAAACGCTGATCCGGGATCGCTTCGAAAATCGCCGCCGACGCCGGATCGGCGCGGCGGAGATCGCGCGCTGGGGCGTGACGCGGGTGAGCGCGTCCAAGCCGCTGACCGTCATCGACCTCCGCACCACCGGTCTGCTCCGCCTCGGCATCTCTACGGATGCCGGCCGCGCCAAGGCCCATCGGCAAGGCCCGCGTCTCAGCCGCGCGATCCACGCGATGAGCGATGCCGACGGCATCCTGTACGGCTCCCGGTTGACCGGCGCGGTCTGCTGCGTCGTCTACGACCGTGCTGTCGCGTTGCTGGCGGCTGAGCCCGTCACCGAACTCCTGCAGGACGCCTCGCTGACGGCCGTGCTCGACGGTCTGGCTGTCGAACTGGTGATGTCTGCCTGAACCCCCTCGGCCAGCCCGCGCCATCCTTTCGCCTTGCGGGGCTGGCGGGATGGGTTCAGTGTCCCCGGCGCTTTTCCGGGGATAACCCGCCATTCTCGCGCCCGGCCCCTTGGCTGGCCGGCGCCCAGGAGCCGCGATCGGTTCATGATGACATCCCGCGCCCGCCGGAGCGTCTCGGCGCTTGCCCTTCTGCTCGCCGCCGGTCTGCCGCAGGCCGTGCTGGCCGCGCAGCCGAAGGAATCGGTCCCGGTGACCGACTACGAGCCCGCGGATTCGCTGGAGGGCAACTTCCTCTCCGCCTACATCGCGGGTGCGGCCCGGGACACGGCGGCGGCCGCCACCTACTACCGCGAGGCCGTGAAGGCCGACCCGCGCAACGCCGAACTCGTCGAGCGCGCCTTCATCTCGCTCCTGGCCGACGGCGCCCTGCCGGATGCGTTCCGCACCGCCGAGAAGCTGATCGCCCGCGATCCCACCAACGGGCTCGCCAACCTCTCCCTCGGGGTGCGCCAGATCAAGGCCGGCCAATGGGCCGCCGCCCGCCAGAACTTTTCGCGCAGCGGCCGGGGCGCGGCGACCGATCTCACCGCCACGCTGCTCACCGCCTGGTCGTATGCCGGCGCGGGCGACGGCAAGAAGGCGCTGGAGACCGTCAACAAGCTCCGCGGCGAGCGCTACTACAACACCTTCCGCGACTACCATGCCGGCCTGATCGCCTCGGTGACCGGCGACAACGCCGAGGCCGAGCGGCGCCTCAAGGCGGCCTACGACGCCGACCACAACACCCTGCGCATCGTCGACGCCTATGCACGCTTGGAGGCCAGCCTCGGCCGCACCGACCTCGCGATCCAGGCCTATTCGGATTTCGACCAGCTCTCGCCCCGCCACCCGCTGGTGCGCGACGCCCTCGACAAGCTGAAGGCCGGCAAGCCCCTCACGCGGCTGATCGCCAACGCCCAGGAGGGTGCCGCCGAGGTGCTGTATGGGCTGGGCTCGGCGGGCTCGACGCAGGGCGATGAATTGCCCGCCGTGATCTACCTGCGGCTCGCCCTCTACCTCGCCCCCGACCATGCGCTGGCCCGGCTGACGCTGGCCGACACGCTCGACCGGATGAAGCAGCCGGAGCGCGCCAACGAGGCCTACGCGCAGATCCCGGCCAATTCTCCGCTCAAGCTCAACGCCGACATCCAGGTCGGCCTGAACCTGGAGCAGATGGGCAAGGGCGACGAGGCGCTGGAGCACCTCGACGCCACCATGAAGGCGCATCCCGACGACATCGACGTCATCACGGCGCTCGGCAACGTCCAGCGGGCGCGCAAGAAGTACGAGGAGGCGGCCGCCACCTACACCCGCGCCATCGACCTGATCGGCAACCGGCCGCAGTCCAATTACTGGACGACCTACTACTTCCGCGGCACCGCCTACGAGCGCGCCAAGCAATGGCCGAAGGCCGAGGCGGACCTGAAGAAGGCGCTGTCCCTGGTGCCGGCCAGCCAGCCGGCCGCCAAGGCGCAGGTGATGAACTATCTGGGCTATTCCTGGGTCGACCAGAACACCAACATCGACGAGGCGTTCAAGCTGCTGCAGCAGGCGGTCGATGCCAGCCCGCGCGACGGCATGATCGTCGACAGCCTCGGCTGGGCCTATTACCGCCTCGGCCGCTGGGACGACGCGGTGCGGGAGCTGGAGAAGGCCGTCGAGCTGAAGCCCGGCGATCCGACCATCAACGATCACCTGGGCGACGCCTACTGGCGCGCGGGCCGGCGGCTGGAGGGCAAGTTCCAGTGGCAGCACGCCAAGGACCTGAACCCCGAGCCGGACGACCTCGCGCAGATCAACGCGAAGCTGAAGGACGGCCTGCCCGAGATCGAGAAGCCGACCGCCACCGCCGAGACGGTGCCGGCCCCGGTGGCCGCCCCGCACAACGCCGAGAACCCGGAACTCCCGAAGGGGGCGCCGCAGCCCCACGAGGCGCCGGGTGCGGCCGACAAGGCCAAGAAGTCGGGGGGGTGAGCAGCCTCCTACCCAAACCCTTATCCTGAGGTGCCAGAGCGTAGCGGAAGTCTCGAAGGAGCCCTTCAGGGATCGCAGCGTCTTCTGGAGGCCTCCTTCGAGGCCTCCGCTACGCTTCGGCACCTCAGGATGAGGGGGATTGTTTGGAGGGCGGTTGCGCAGCCGGGCGTTTCGCCAGTTGCTGCAAGGCGTCCCAATCCTCTCGGATCAGTGCTTCCTTCTTGGCGCGGCTCCAGCCCTTGAGCCGGCGTTCAGCCGCGATGGCATCGGTGATGCGGTCAAACTGTTCGGCATAAACCAGCGTCACAGGTCGGCGCCGACTGGTATAGCCGGGATACGTGCCGGCCTGATGCTCGCTGAGCCGCTTGTCCAAGCTTTCGCCCCGAGCAGAGCCGACATAGTAGCTGCCGTCTGAGCAGCGCAGCATGTACACAAAGGCTGCCACGACCCGATTCGTCCCAGCGAAGGAGCAAAAGCCTAGCCGGATTCGGAGATCCAACCCACACACCTCATCCTGAGGTGCCGGAGCGCAGCGGAGGCCTCGAAGGAGCCCTCCAGCCGGCCACGCGATCTCCGGAGAACTCCTTCGAGGCCCGCTGACGTAGGCACCTTAGGACGAGGGCGTGGGTAGGAAAGCCGGCCTGGCGACGCCCTGCAGCCCTGTTTCAGCCTGCAGACCAAAAAACTTGTTTTGTCCGCCACCTCATAAAAATCGACGCGCTTTTCCCGTCCGTTTGTCGCACACTGCGCAGCCGTTCGCGGGCGGCCGCCCGCACAGGTGGACATCCGCACGGCAACAGCCGGCGGCGGGCTCCGGGCCCGTGATTCAGGGAGGGAACGCCCATGCCGTCAGATATCGAGATCGCCCGCGCCGCGACCCTGAAGCCAATCGCGCAGGTCGCCGAAAAGCTCGGCATCCCGGATGACGCGCTCCACCATTACGGCAAGCACATCGCCAAGATCGACCACGGCTACATCGCCGGGCTGGAGAACAAGAAGCCCGGCAAGCTCGTGCTGGTCACCGCGATCTCCCCGACCCCGGCCGGCGAGGGCAAGACCACCACCACGGTGGGCCTCGGCGACGCCCTGAACCGCATCGGCGAGAAGACCATGATCTGCCTGCGCGAGCCCTCGCTGGGCCCGTGCTTCGGCATGAAAGGGGGAGCTGCCGGCGGCGGCAAGGCGCAGGTCGTGCCGATGGAGCAGATCAACCTGCACTTCACCGGCGACTTCCACGCCATCACGGCGGCCCACAGCCTCGCGGCCGCGCTGATCGACAACCACGTCTACTGGGCGAACGAGCTCAACATCGACGTCCGCCGCATCCATTGGCGCCGCGTCGTCGACATGAACGACCGGGCGCTCCGCCAGATCACCCAGTCGCTCGGCGGCGTCGCCAACGGCTTCCCGCGGGAGGACGGGTTCGACATCACCGTGGCCTCCGAGGTGATGGCGGTGTTCTGCCTCGCCAAGGACCTTGCCGACCTCGAAGAGCGCCTCGGCCGGATCGTCATCGCCGAGACCCGGGACCGCAAGCTCGTCACCCTCAAGGACGTGAAGGCGACCGGCGCCATGACGGTGCTGCTCAAGGACGCCCTGCAGCCGAACCTCGTGCAGACGCTGGAGGGCAACCCGGCGCTGATCCATGGCGGCCCCTTCGCCAACATCGCCCATGGCTGCAACTCGGTGATCGCCACCCGGGCCGGCCTGCGGCTCGCCGACTACACGGTGACGGAGGCCGGCTTCGGCGCCGATCTCGGCGCGGAAAAGTTCCTGGACATCAAGTGCCGGCAGGCCGGCCTCACCCCCTCGGCGGTCGTGGTGGTGGCCACGATCCGCGCCCTCAAGATGCATGGCGGCGTCGACAAGAAGAACCTCGGGGGTGAGAACCTCGACGCCCTGGAGAAGGGGTTTGCGAATCTGGCCCGGCACGTCACCAACCTGCGCGGCTTCGGCCTGCCGGTGGTGGTCGGCGTCAACCACTTCTACGCCGACACCGATGCCGAGCACGCCAAGCTCAAGGAATTGTGCCGCGAGCGGCTCGACGTCGAGGCGATCACCTGCCGCCACTGGGCGGAGGGCGGGGCCGGCGCCGAGGAGCTGGCCCGCGCGGTGGTGAAGCTTGCCCAAGCCGAGCCGGCGCCGATCCGGCACGCCTACGAGACCGAGAGCCGCCTCACCGACAAGATCCGGGCGATCGCCACCAAGCTCTACGGCGCCGCCGACATCCAGATCGAAACCAAGGCCGCCGGGAAGCTCGCCACCTTCGAGAAGGACGGCTACGGCCACCTGCCGATCTGCATGGCCAAGACCCAGTACTCGTTCTCCACCGACCCGACCCTGATGGGCGCCCCCGAGGGCCACATCGTCGGCGTGCGCGACGTCCGGCTCTCGGCCGGCGCCGGCTTCGTGGTGGCGATCTGCGGGGAGATCATGACCATGCCGGGCCTGCCCCGGGTGCCGGCCGCCGACACGATCCGGCTCGATGCCAACGGGCAGATCGACGGGCTGTTCTGAGATTGGTTCCGCGCACCGCGGGCCGGCTTCATCAGGGGCTGGTCACGGGCGCGTGGGGCTATCCCAAGGGTTCAGCAGGGGTACGCCAGTCGTCGCAAAGTCGGCGACGTTGCGGGTTACCACCGTCATGCCCCGGACGAGCGCCGTGGCGGCCATCAACCCATCGCGGTAGGGGCGGGGATCTGGAACGTGCAGGCGTGCGCTGCGCCGAGCGACGGCTGCGTCGACGGGCAGAAGGCGATCGGAGAAGGTCGGCAGGACATGATCCTCCAGCCACGCGCGCAGAAGCGCCCCCTGAGCCGGATCCCTGCGTTCAACCTGCAGAATCCCGATCTCCAGTTCCTGGACGACGATCACCGAGAGAAAGAGATCGCTTGCCGGTATCGCGCTCGCCCAGGCTGTGACCCGTGGATCGGCCCTGCCGGTCCGCGCCTTGCGCAGTTCTGACACGACGTTGGTGTCGAGCAGGAACATCAGGAGAAGTCGGCCGCCCTGGGTAGATCGCCGGAACGCG
Organism: Methylobacterium guangdongense; assembly: GCF_038442355.1. Lineage (NCBI taxonomy): Bacteria > Pseudomonadati > Pseudomonadota > Alphaproteobacteria > Hyphomicrobiales > Methylobacteriaceae > Methylobacterium > Methylobacterium guangdongense. Next base: position 75,036 of record NZ_JBBXMX010000008.1, on the reverse strand, counting down.
GAAACTCGATCTCGACATCCTCGATACCGGCTGGCCACCCTAAAGCCTCGACGATACTGGGCTGCTGTCTTGTCAGTCGCTGATACTCGGCAATGCTGAGCAGGACATGGGCGGGTTTGCCGCGGTCCGTGATGAAGACTGGCCCCTCGGCTGCTGCCTTTTTGGCGCGGCCCGTATCCTGATTGAATTCTCGGCTCGTGAGGGTGGTGACTGCCATGCTCAAGGCCCGGATAAGATCGAACGGCTCTTGTAGAAACGTTACTACAAATTTCCGGTCCAAGCAACGGCGGCCGTCCGCAGGGCGCTGCCCTGAACCCGCAAATGGTCGAAGACCAGCCCTTTCAAGGTGTTTGAGCTGCTTGCAAGGATCGCGATCCGTCGCCCGAACGTATTCAAGCAGCACCGCCTTTTCCCCTCCCCCTTGCGGGGAGGGGCCAGGGGTGGGGGTGGTGCAGAATCGAGCGGCCCGGTGCCTTCTGCACCACCCCCACCTCCGACTCCTCCCCGCAAGGGGAGGAGCGCGCGCTCTGCCGGCGTCCAAGTGATCCTGCAAACACCTCAAAAGGGCTGGTCAAAGACCTTTTGAAACCAGAACTTACGCGCCCCCGAACAGCGCCACCGCCAACCGCGAATGGTCCTCGCGCAGGCGAGCCACATCGACCCCCACCGGCTGCCCGTCGATCACCCGCCAGCGCCCCGCCACCATCACCCGGTCGGCCCGGGTGGCGCCGCACAGGACCAGAGCCGCCAGCGGATCGTGGGCACCGGAGAAGCGTAAGTCGTCCAGGGTGAACAGCGCGAGATCCGCCTCCCGCCCCGGCTCGATCCGACCGATATCGGAGCGGCCCAGGCACGCCGCCGAGCCCTCGCTCGCCCAGCGCAGCGCGTCGAGATGCGTCACCGCCTCCGCGCCATAGGTAAGCCGGCTCAGCATCACGGCGTGGCGCACGCCCTCCATCAGGTTCGAGCTGTCGTTCGAGGCCGAGCCGTCGACCCCGAGACCGACGGGGGACCCCGCCGCTTCCAGCTCGCAGGTGCGGCAGCGGCCCGACGCCAGGGTCATGTTGGAGGTCGGGCAGTGGCACACGCCGACCCCCGCCTTGCCGAGCCGGGCGACCTCCGCGTCGTTGAAATGGATGCCGTGGGCGAGCCAGACCCGATCGTTCAGCCAGCCGACCTCCTCCAGGTACTCCACCGGCCGGCACTGGAACATCACCTGGCAGTAATCGTCCTCGTCGAGCGTCTCGCCGAGATGGGTGTGCAGGCGGGCTCCGTGCCGGGCGGCCAGATCCGCGCTCTCGCGCATCAGGCGCTTGGTCACCGCGAACGGCGAGCAGGGGGCGAGCCCGATCTGCACCATGGCGCCGGGGGCGGGGTCGTGGAACAGGTTCAGCACCCGCTCGCTGTCGGCGAGAATCGTGTCGTCGTCCTGCGTCAGCGCCTGGGGCGGCAGGCCGCCCTCCCGGTCGGACAGGCTCATCGAGCCGCGGGTCACGAAGGCGCGGATGCCGAGCGCCCGGGCCTCGTCCACCTGGACGTCGACCGAATCCTCCAGCCCCTTCGGGAACAGGTAGTGGTGGTCGCCCGCCGTGGTGCAGCCCGAGAGCAGCAGCTCCGTGTAGGCCACCCGGGTGGCCAGCCGGAACGCCTCCGGGGTGATCCGCCCCCAGATCGTGTAGAGCGCCTTCAGCCAGGGAAAGAGCGGCTTGTTGATCGCGATCGGATGGGCACGCGTCAGCGTCTGGAAGGCGTGGTGGTGGGTGTTGATCAACCCCGGGATGACCACGTGGCGCGACGCGTCGAAGGTCTCGTCCACCGGGCGGCCGGGCCGGGCGCCCGCCGCCACGTGCTCGACGATCCGGGTGCCCTCCACCACGATCCCGCCCTCGGCCCCCGCGGCCAGGATGGCGAGCGGGTCGCGGATCCACACGCGGTGGGAGGCTGGTTCAGCTGCTTGCGCCATGCGTCCGACCGCTCCTGTTCACCCGACGACCCTGCGTAGCGGAGGGACCGGATGGCCCGCAACACTCTCCTCGGGCAGACTGTTTCCGGGGGCCGGCCAGGGTTGACGGACCCGGGCCGCCTTGAGAAACGTCATGGGGACTGACCTATCACCCGTTGGGAGCGGCCGCCCCGTGACACGGACAGCCCCGCGCCAGGAGACTTTCACGGAGTCCTTCGCGGCGAAACCCGTCCCGGGCGCCGCGCCGGCCGCCCTCGGCAGCGACGACCTGATCGAACTCCTGTTCTTCGCCTACCGCGACTTCGTGGGCGACCCCGACCGGATCCTGTCGGCCTACGGCTTCGGCCGGGCGCACCACCGGGTGCTGCACTTCGTCGACCGCTATCCCGGCCTGACCATCGCCGAACTCCTCGATATCCTGCGGATCACCAAGCAGAGCCTCAACCGGGTGCTCAAGGACCTGATCGGCCAGGGCTACGTCGTGCAGAAGCCGGGTGCGAGCGACCGGCGCCAGCGCCTCCTGTACTGCACGGAATCGGGGGCGGAGCTGGCGGCCGACCTGACCCGCGTCCAGGCCCGCCGCCTCGCCCGGGCGCTGGCCGCGCCGGATGCCCGGGGCTCGCCGGAGGATTTTCTGATGGCGATGATCGAGCCCGAGGACCGGCCGGCGGTCCAGAGCCTGATGGCGCGGCGCGGGACGCGCGCGCGCTCCGCCGAAGGGGACACCGGTTCGGCGCAACACAGAGTGAGACCCGTTCCCGATCGCAACGGAATCGGGAACGGATCGCGCGGGGGCGGCGCATGAGTCATCCCGCCCGGGCCGACCTGCCCGACGAGGCCCCGCACGTCCTCGTGGTGGACGACGACCGCCGCCTGCGCGAATTGCTGGCCCGTTATCTGACCGACCAGGGGTTCCGGGTCACCGCGGCGGCGAGCGCCGCCGAGGCCCGGGCCCGGGCGCAGAGCGTGGTGTTCGACGCCATGGTGCTCGACGTGATGATGCCGGGCGAGAACGGCTTCGATTACGCGCGCAGCGTGCGCGAGACCTCCCGGGTGCCGATCCTGATGCTCACCGCCCGCTCCAACCCGAACGACCGGGTGATGGGCCTGGAGATCGGGGCGGACGATTACCTGCCCAAGCCCTTCGAGCCCCGGGAGCTGACGCTCCGGCTCAGCAACATCATCAAGCGCAGCCCGCGCCCCCGCGAGGCGGCGCCCGAGACCGTGACGTTCGGGCCCTTCGCGTTCCGGATCGACCGGGGCGAATTGCGCCGGGACGACGAGCTGATCCGCATCACCGAACGCGAGCGCGAGATCCTGACCATCCTGGCGTTGGCAGGCGGCGCCAACGTGGAGCGCGAGCAGCTCGCGGGGAGCGGAGGCGTGGCCGCCGAGCGCACCGTCGACGTGCAGATCAACCGCCTGCGCCGCAAGACCGAGGTCGATCCCGCCAACCCGGTCTTTTTGCAGACGGTGCGGGGGGTGGGCTACCGGCTCGCGGTGGATTGAGACGCCGGGATCTGAACGAAAACGGCTTCGCCGGGGAAACCGCCGCTGTGCGTGGATGTCCGACGGTCCGCTATCGGGCGGCACGGCAAGGGAGCGGACCACGTCTCCGCGCGTGCCCATGGGGGCGTGCCGTCATGGGTGCGCACCGGCAGCGGTGCGGTCGGACGGGTGCAGGCTGGAAGTCGCGCTCACGCCACCGTCCGGGCAACCGCTCGCGCTCATGGCAGCCATGCAGATTCTCACGGCGCCGTGACCGAAAGGGCAGGTTGGTGTACGTCCACTCTTCAACCAGGAGTAGAGGCGCATGGACCGGACACAACGCCTTCTGCGATCCTTGACCAAGGGCGCGCGTATCATCGAGGTTGGGCCGAGCTTCAGTCCGCTTGCCCCCAAGCGCGATGGCTGGAACACTTTCGTGGTCGATCACGCCTCCCGAGAGGCGTTGCGGACCAAGTACGCTGATCAGGATGTATCGCGGATCGAAGAGGTCGACTTTGTCTGGCAGCGCGGGTCTATCGTCGACGCTGTGCCGGACGATCAACATGGCACCTTCGATGCCTTCATCGCCAGCCACGTCATCGAGCATACCCCAGATATCGTGACCTTTCTTCAGGCCGCGCAGACCCTAATCAAACCGGATGGCATCGTCATCCTGGCGGCGCCCGACAAGCGCAAGTGCTTCGATTTCTATCGCCACCCGTCGTCCACCGCCGATGCGATCGAAGCCTTCTGTCAGCGCCGCGATCGCCATTCGGTTCGTACCCACATCGACTATGCACTGAACATGGCGCACAAGCCGGGCGGCGAAGGAGCTTGGCACGGCGCAGATACGCGACCGATCAGTCCGGTCTCTTCAGTCTCAGACGAGCCAAACTGGCGGCTTGCGGCAGGACTGCCGCACTATACGGACGCGCATGCTTGGGTGTTCGTCCCGGCAAGCTTTCAGCTCATGATCTTGGAACTCGCCGCGGCAGGCTACATCGACCTCCGGGTAGAGGAGGTGACTGAAGCCGAGGCCACCGAATTCTACGCTTGGCTCCGGAAAGGCCGGGAACCTCTGCCGCAAGGCGACCTTCAAGCGAAACGCAAGCAGTTGATGGACTGCATCATCATCGAACTGGCCGAGCAGTCTCGGCAGATCACGGCCAGTCCGTTCAACACGGCCCAATCCGCTGAAGATGCGGCAGCCCGACTCGCTGAAGCTGAATTCCGGGTCGAGGCCATTCAGGCCGTTCTGGAAGCTGCCCGGGCCAGCACGGACCGGCGCGGTCTCAATCGAAGGAAGTTTCAGGGTCTGATCGCCGAAGCGAGCCGGTCGATCCCGTCCACGGGTCCGGAAACCGTCAAACATCTCGTCCTGCTCACCGAGGCGCGCAGGGTGTTGGGGTTGCCACACGGGCTTTCGGGCGCCGCGTTCGAGGCCCGTGAGCCCAAAAAACAGATCGCGTGAACGTGAGGTCGGGCGAGCGGCCACGCTATGATCGACCTGCGGCCGCCTCTGAGGGGCGCCACGAACGGTCCGCATGACCGCCACGGGTCGCGCGCCGCCACCGCACGCGCACCGCTGTTCAGGTCAGGCTTCGCAGGAGCAGCGGCGTGGGGCGTCACACCGCCCGGGGCTCGTCGGGTTTCAGCTTGAGCGCCTTGGCGATTCGGGTCGACAGCCCGCCCACCAGGGCGACGTCGGCCCGGGGTTCGGCGAGGCCGCGCACGGCCTCCAGGGCCTCCTCGGCATTCGGCTTCATCACCGCGTAGACCACCGGGCGCGGCGCCTTGCGGGCCCGCTCCGGCGTCACAGCGACCAGGAAGGTGGTGTAGCGTCTCCGCAGGCGACCGGGCATGCCCTTGGATGGCATGGCAACTTGACATCGCCAAGACGTCGACCCCTTGCCGGGGCCTGATCCGTCGCGCGATCCCCCGGCAAGACCGGGCGCCCGCCTCAGCTCACGGTGAGATCGAGGTCGGGCAGCGGCAATCCGTCGATCCGGGCCTGCCAGGACTGACCGGGCGCCACCGGCAACGCGTCGGTCAGGGTGCCGGTCGTGACGATCTCGCCGGCCGCGAGGGGCGGGGAGGACGGATCGTCAGCCAGCACATCGACGAGGTGGCCGAGGGCGGCGAGCGGGCCGGTGCCCATCACGTTCCGGCCGCTGCCCCGCTCGGCCAGCGCCCCGTCCCGTCGCAGAGCGACGGAAAACCGTTCGAGCCGCTCGATCCAGGCCGGCCGCTCGGCCGCGGTGATCGGCACCCGCGTGCCGACGACCAGCAGCCCGTGCAACCCGAAGGCCGCGACCGTGTCGGGGGCCGCGAAGCGCCAGCCCGGATAGAGCGACTGCACGATCTCGAAACCCGCGGCCGCCCAGGCGACGCATCCGATCAGCGCCCGGGCGTCCATGCCGGGTTCCGGGGCGCGGGCGAGCCCGAACACGATCTCCGGCTCGATGCGCGGCTCGACGAAGGCGGCGAGCGCCACGGGGCCGGCGAGGGCCGAGCGGTCGCGCAGGGTCGTATCGTAGACGTGGCCCCAGATCGGCGCGCGGACGCCGTACCGGTCCCAGAGGGTCGTGTTGGTGAAGCCGATCTTGCGGCCGACCGCCCGCTCGCCCCGGGCGGCCCGCAGGCGGCACACCGCCTCGGCCACCCGGTAGGCCGCCGGCAGGTCGAAGGTCGGGTCCCAGTCGGTCAGCGGCGCGATCGGGCGGCGATGCTCGTGCGCGGCCAGGATGGTCCGGGCATGGGTGGCGGCCGGGATGGGGACGGTCATTGAGCGTGGCTCCCGAAACCGACCCTCGGTGAGGGGCGACCGGTCGTTTGTCCAGCGCGGATGGCGGGCGGGCGTCGGTTCGGCCGTCAGGGCCTCCGGACCGTCGTGGTCACGGGCTCGCCGACCGGGCCGCGAGGTGATCGAGCAGGATGTGGGGCACCGTGAGGGCGGACAGCATCCGGAGCGTCACGGTCAGGAGGTTGGCCACCGCATCCGGTGCGCCGGCGGCGTAGAGCGGCCAGAGTCCGGCGCCCAGGCCGAGGGTCAGGGCGAAGATCGGCAGCGCAGCCCGGACCGCCCGCGGCATCGTGTCGATGCCCGGAGCCTTCATCGGATCGCGCACCAGCGCCCGCATGTGCCGGGGCGCATGGAGGCCGATGAAGTACAGGGTGAAGGCCGTGAGCGGCGGTAGCGCCAGGAAGGCCGCCCCCAGGACAGCCATCTCGGCGCACACCGCCGGCCGCGGCCGGCCGACCAGGAGCCAGGCCGCCGCCAGGGCCAGCCAGAGCCAAGCGGCTGCCGACCACCAGCCGGGGAGGTCCGGCATCGGCACGCGGGCGACGACCGCGAAGACGCGCGCCGTCGCCTCCGGATGCAGCAGCGCCGGCAGGGCGACCGGCAGGCCCCCGCGCACGAGGGCTTCGAACGGCCGGCCGGGTCCGGCATCCTCCGTGCCGAAATGCAGGACCGAGATGGCCAGGAACGCCGCCAGGGTGGCCAGGGGGGCGAGCTGCCACGCCAGGAGCACGCCGCCCGCGAGCCCAAGATACGGCACCGCGAAGACCGGAAACCACGCCCGCCCCCAGCGCGGACGCAGCAGGGGTGCCGCCACCGCACCGTCCAGGGCCCCGTGGGGAACCCCGAGAAGGATCACCGCCGTCAGCGCCACCAGCCAAGCGGCGTCGCGCGGCAGGCCCGAAGAGGCGACCAGCCCGAGCCCGACCAGGCCGGCTGCCCCGTGCAGGACGTGAATCCCCGACGGGCGGATGCGGGCGCGGCGCACGCCGACCGCGATCCCGGGACGGGAGACGGAGGCGCGCGCCGCCATCGGCTTCAGGCCGCCCGGCGCAGCGGCGGGGCGGTGACGGGCCCGGCCTTCAGGTCGCGATCGACGGCGCGGGTCGTCTCCAGGGTCGCCATGATGCCGTAGACGACCTTGGCGGTCAGATCGAGGATCGCGATCACCGCCAACGCGACGGTCGGCGACAGGAAGCCGAGGCCGTCCTGACCGACGAGCAGCACGACCGGGTAGGCGCACCAGACACCGGTGAGGAACACGGCGTTGCGCAGGAAGGCCTTGCGCACGTCGGCCCGCTCGCCGGCGTTCTCCTCGCGCAGCTGCACGAAGATCCCGTAGAACACCGCCAGGAAGGCGCCGCACGAGATCGCGAACCACGTCCACTTCACCGCGGCGACGTCGGACAGACCGAACGCGAAGGCCGTCACGATCATGATCAGATCGGAGCCGACCAGCCCCCAGACCACGGCCGGCCGGCGCATGCCGGAATGCATCGCCGTGCGGGCGAGGCCGACGAGCAGCAGGGGCGTGGTGAACGTCCAGTCGATGTAGCGGGCGAAGTAGAACTGGCGCGCGGCCTCGGCCGCATCGGGGCCGGCGGGCAGGACGAGGCTTCCCTGCCCGGTCGCCATGGCGAAGTACGAGCAGGCCGCGATGATCGGCACGATCCCGTGGATGATCCCGTCGGCCTCTTCGGCGGGAGTCCGCCGCTTCGCCAGGATCAGGATCGCGGCGGCGCCCGCCGCCATGCCTGCAAAGCCTAGCCACAACCAGAATTGGGGCGTCATCGAAATCCCGCTGCCTCATGGATGAAATGTCTGCACGCGAACGTTGCAGCGCCTCTCCAATGGGACGGGCATGGAATTGTTTCGGACGACCGGTGTCGCAGCAGGCTGCCGCGCGACGTACCGTCCTACCAGCGCAGCCGCTCGATCACCGCATCGGGACGCACCGCCTGCCGGCCGAGCCAGTCCGCGATGTCGCCCAGCCGATGGTGCTCGGCCGTGACGCCGAGTTCCTCCGCGTGGATGCCCCGGGCGACCAGCAGGCTCGCGATGCCGAAGCCGTGCGCCCCCGCGATATCGGTGCGGATCGCGTCGCCGATCGCCAGGACCCGGGCCGGATCCACGGGGGCGCCGGTCAGGTCGCCGCCTTTGGCGAGCGCCGCCTCGTAGACCGGCCGGTGCGGCTTGCCGGCATAGACCACCGGGCCGCCGATCTCCGCGTAGGCCGCCGCCAGCAGGCCCGCGCAGGGGATCAGCCGGTTGCCGCTCTCCACCACGAGGTCGGGGTTGGCGCAGATCATGGTCAGCCCGCGGGCGGCCAGCCGCGTCAGCTCCGGCCGGTAATCGTCGGCGGTCTCTCTGCGGTCGTCGAACAGGCCGGTGCAGACCACGAGGTCGGCCTCGTCCTCCGGCACGAGGCTGAGGTCCAGGCCCTGGAAGATGCCGAGATCCCGCTCCGGCCCGAGATGCCGGATCCGGGCGCCGGGCCGCGCCGCGATCAGGCCGCGGGTGAGGTCGCCCGAGGTGAGGATCGCGTCGTAGGCCTCCCGCGGCACCCCGAACCGGTCGAGGATCCGCCCCACGCCGTCCCCGGGCCGCGGGGCGTTCGAGACCAGCACCACCCGGCGCGGCCGGTCCCCGGCCAGGCCGCGGAAGCGGATCAGCGCCTCGCCGGCGGGTGCGTGGGCCTTCTGGCCGTCGTGCAGCACGCCCCAGACGTCGCAGAGGATCAGGTCGTACCGGTCGGCGATGGCGCCGAGGCCGTTCAGGGTCGGGATAGCGGTCATCACAAGTCCTGGTTTCAAAAGGTCCGGGACCTTTTGCGGGTGCAGGGCAGCGCCCTGCCAAGACCCAGGGTCTCTGCCCCTGGACCCCGCCAAAGGGCTCGCCCCTTGGCAACCCCTTACCGGCGTTTCGGGCCTAGCCGATGTTCGGCGAAGAAGTCGAGCATCGCCCGGGAGGCGTCGGGGCCGTCGCGGTCCGTGTAGCTGCCCTCGGGGTGGCCGCCCGACCACGCGTGGCCGGCGCCGCGCACCCGCCAATCCTCCACCACGACCCGGCCGGACGAATCGCGGTAGCGGGTGCGGGTGAAGGGATGGCCGCGCCCCTCCATCGTCTCGGAGCGCGCGGTCAGCCCGGTCACGTCGGCCTGGGCCAGCACCTGATCGGCGTTGCGCACGCTCACCGTCCCGTCATCCTCCCCGTGGAAGATGATGGTGGGCACGCGGGTCGCCGGGGCGGGCGCGCCGAACGGCGTCGGCGCGGCGAGCCCGGGCGCCCCGACCTGCATGGCCATCAGGGCCGAGCCGAGGTCCCGGGCGCAGCCGGCCGCGAGGCCGGAATGCACCCCCACGGCGGCGTAGAGATCCGGGTAGGCCCGGGCGATGTTGAGGGCGGCCGCGCCCCCCGCCGACAGGCCGGCGATATAGACCCGGGCCGGGTCGATCGGGTGCTCGGCCATGACCGCGCGGGTGAGGCCCGCGATGATCGCCGGCTCGCCGGAGCCGCGGGCCTGGTCCCGGGGATCGTACCAGTTCCAGCAGCGCTGGGCATGGGCCTGCCGGCTCTGCGCCGGGTAGGCCACGAACACGCCCGCGCGCTCGGCCAGGATGTTCATGCCGGTGCCGGCGGCGAAATCGTCCGGGTTCTGCGTGCAACCGTGTAGCATGACGACGAGCGGCGCCCGGGCATCCGGACGGCTCGGGATGAACAGCTTGTAGTCGCGGCTGCCGGCGGCTTCCGTGTAGCTCAGGGCCACGAAGCGGCCCCCCGGCGGGACGGAGGAGGGGTCGGCGGGCGGGCCGGGCTGCCGCAGAGGCTTGCCCAGGCCCTTCAGGACGGGCGCGAGGCCGCGCACGACCTGGCCGACCACCTCGCGCACCCGCGGGCTGGCGTCCGAGGCCGGATCCCGCGCCGTCCCGGGCCGCGCTTCAGGGGCGGCCGCGTCGCGGCGGGCCTGCGGGGCGCCGCCGAGGCTGCGCTGGATCAGCGCGGTGGCCTCGTCCAGGCGGCCGAGGCCGGTGAGGCGGGTCGCCTCGATCATGTCGGCCCAGGGCGAGGGGCTGGCCCCGTCGGTCGGCTCCCCGCCACGGCTGCCGAGGTCGTCGGTCATGCGTGTGCGCCTCGCTATCTCAGCATTCCTGTCACGGCTGGGACCGACGCGCCGAAGCCACCGCATGGACCATCCTCACCATCCGACCGATGGTACGCCGAGCTTGGATTGTGCGTTGCAATAAACCTCGCCGTGCTGCGCCGCAACACCCCTGCGACGCGGGTCTGCCGGGCGCGTCAGGCCGGCTCGTCGGTGCCGATATAGTCGCCCCAGATCGCGGCGGTGCCGAGGCTCGCCCGGAAGGCATCGTGGCGCACGCGTTCGTCCTCCGTCAGGCGGCTCCGGTAGGAACGCGGGGCCGCGGCGGCCGCCTGCCGGCCGGCCGATCCCCCGGCGGGGGCGACGGTGGCCGCCTCCATGAGCCCGAGGCTGGTCTGCTTGCCGCCGAGCAGCTCGACATAGACCTCGGCCAGGATCTGCGCGTCGAGCAGCGCCCCGTGCTTGGTGCGCTTCGTGTTGTCGATGCCGTAGCGGCTGCACAGGGCATCGAGGTTGTTGGCCGCCCCCGGGTGCTTGCGCCGGGCCATCGGCAGGGTGTCGACCACGTCCTCCAGGCGGATCGGCGGGGGGGCGCGGTCGCCGAGCCGGGCGTATTCCATGTTGAGGAAGCCGACGTCGAAGGGCGCGTTGTGGATCACGAGCCGCCCGTCGCCCAGGAAGTCCAAGAGCTCCCCGACGATCTCGGCGAAGACCGGCTTGTCGGCGAGGAACGCGTCCGACAGGCCGTGGACGTTGAACGCGCCTTCGGAGACCGCCCGCTGCGGGTTGCAGTAGCGGTGGAAGGTCCGGCCCGTGGGGATGTGGTTCAGGAGCTCGACGGCGCCGATCTCGATCAGCCGATCGCCGCCCTTGGCCTCCGTGCCGGTGGTCTCGGTGTCGAGGACGATCTCGCGCAGCATGGGTCTCGCGGCTCGCAGACAAGGGGCAGAGCCTTAGCCTGATAGGCCCTCACGGTTAAGCTCCGGTGCCCCTACCGCGACATGTTGCGGTAGACGCAGACGCGCCCCTGATCCTCGTAGCCGGCCGGGCAGACGGTGACACAGGCGCCGGCCGCGAACTTTTTTGGCGGCGGGCAGGATCCGGCATATTGCGCCTCAGCCGGGGCGACGCCGAGCAGTGCGAGCGCCATCACGGCGAGCAGGCGCCAGGGTCGATTTGAACCAGAGACTCGGAGACGCCGCACCATCGCATCCACCCTGCGATCAGTTCACCCCCGTGAACGACAACCGCAGATATGCAACCGTGTGACCGGGTCATCCGTCCGCCGGGTGCGCGGCCGCACCGTCCCCCGTCAGCCGGGCGATGATCCGCGCCACCTCGGCCTCGGCCGCGGGAAAGCCCCGGCTCGTGTCGATGACGAAATCCCCCCGCGCCCGCTTCTCGGCGTCGGGCATCTGCTTGGCCAGGATCGCCGCGAAGGCGGCCTCGGTCATGCCGGGGCGGGCCAGCACCCGGGCGCGCTGGACCTCCGGCGGGGCGCTCACCACCGCGACCGCGTCGCAGCGCCCTTCGCCGCCGGTCTCGTAGAGGAGGGGGATGTCGAGGACGACGAGCGGCGCGTCCGCGTGCCGGGCGAGGAAGTCGGTGCTGGCCGCCCGGACCAGCGGGTGGACGATCTGTTCGAGCGCCGCCATCCGGTCGGGCGCGTCGAGCACCGCGGCGCGCAGGCGCGTCCGGTCGACGCCGCCTTCCGCATCGAGCACGCCCGGAAATTCCGCCCCGATCGCCGCCGCGGCCGCGCCGCCGGGCCCATAGAGCGCGTGAACGGCGACATCCGCATCGTGGACCGGGACGCCGCGCCGGGCGAACATCGCAGCGGTCGCCGATTTGCCCATGCCGATCGAGCCGGTGAGCCCGAGCACGATCGGTCCGGACCCGGCCTTCGGCCTCATGAGGCCAGATTCGGGGCGAGATCCGCCACGATCCGGTCGCGCAGCGCGGGGGTGACGGTCGGGCGGGGGCCGAACCACGCCGCGAAGCCCGGCACCGCCTGATGCAGCAGCATGCCGAGCCCGTCCACGGCAGCGAGCCCCCGGCGGCGCGCCGCCGCCAGGAGATCGGTCTCCAGCGGCGCGTAGACGATGTCGGCCACCGCGGCCCCCGGCGGCAGGGGCGTGAGATCGATTTCGAGGGGCGGCTGGCCCTTCATGCCGAGCGACGTGGTGTTGACGACGAGCCCGGCCTCGGCGAGCGCCGCCGACAGGTCGTCCCAGGCGAGGGGCTCGGCGATGCCGGGGGCCAGCGCCGCCACCGCCTCGGCCCGGGCCGGGGTGCGGTTGGCGACGCGGATGCGCCGTATCCCCCGCTCGGCCAGCCCGACCACGATCGCCCGGGCCGCGCCGCCGGCGCCCAGCACCACGGCGGTGCCGTTCCCCCGCGCCGGCCAGTCCGCCCCCAGGCTGTGATCGAGATGGGCGCAGAAGCCCGGCGCGTCGGTGTTGTCGCCGTGGATCCGCCGGTCGGGCCCGACCACCAGGGTGTTCACCGCGCCGATCTTTTCCGCCCGCGGGGTCAGGGTGTCGGCGAGCGCGCGGGCCATCTCCTTGTGGGGGAGGGTGACGTTGCCACCCCGGAAGCCGGAATCCGGCAGCGCCCGGATGAAGTCCGAAAAGGCCTCCGGGGCCACGTCCAGGCGCTCGTAGGAGCCGGCAATCCCGTGCTCGGCGAGCCAGTGGCCGTGGATCAGCGGCGAGCGCGAATGGGCGATCGGGTGGCCGACCACGAAGGCACGGGGGGTGCCGGAGGTCATGCCGCGCAGTCCTGTGCGAGCCGGCAGGCCGGACCGCCGACCTCCTCGATCTGCATCGTGGCGTGGACGATGCCGAAGCGCGCGCGCAGGCCCTCGGCGGTCTCGGCCAGGAAGCCGTTGCCGGCCACGCGATGGGCCTGATGGCCGTCCTCCATCACGAGATGGACCGTCAGGGCGACGCTGGTGGTGCTCATCGGCCAGATATGCAGGTCGTGGAGGTCGGCGACGCCGGGCCGTTCGCGCAGAAAGCCGGTCACCGCCTCGGGGGAGATCTCCGACGGGACGGCGTCGAGCGACATCGCCACGCTGTCGCGCAGCAGCCCCCAGGTCGCCCAGACCACGAGGCCGGCGACCACCAGGCTGACCGCCGGGTCGAGCCAGACGAGGCCGGTGAGCTGGATCACGAGGCCGGCGATCACCACACCGGCCGAGACCGCGGCGTCGGCCGCCATGTGCAGGAAGGCGCCGCGGATGTTGATGTCGCCCTTGGCGCCGCTGGCGAACAGCCACGCGGTGATGCCGTTCACCAGGATGCCGATGGCGGCCACCACCATCACGGTGGTGCCGGCCACGGGCTCGGGGTGGACCAGCCGGACCAGGGCCTCCCAGATCACCGCCCCCATGGCGATCAGCAGGAACACGGCGTTGAACAGGGCGGCCAGGATCGACGAGCCGCGGTAGCCGTAGGTGAAGCGCGCGGTGGCCTGCCGGCGCACGAGGATCGCGGCGACCCAGGCGGCCACGAGGCCCAGAACGTCCGACAGGTTGTGGCCGGCATCGGCTACAAGCGACATGGAGTTGCCGAGATAGCCGTAGATCGCCTCCACCACCACGAAGACGGTGTTGAGCGCGATGCCGATCGCGAAGGCCGGCCCGAAATTCTTGGGCGCATGGACGTGGCCGCCGGCCCCCCCGTGAGCGTGTCCGCCGTGCGAATGGCCCGCGTGGGAATGGCCCCCATGGGAATGGCCCGCGTGATCGTGGCCGCCGTGCGAATGGTCGTGTCCGGCCAAGACAGTACTCCCCTTCAGAACGCCAGGTAGCAGGCGGCGCGCAGCCGCGCGAGGAGCGGCAGAAGCGGCAGGCCCAGCACGGTGCTGTGATCGCCCGCGACCGATTCGAACAGGTGGATGCCCGGCCCTTCGAGCTGGTACCCGCCGACGCTCGCCCGCACGCGATCCTCGCCGGCGCAATCCACATAGGCCGCGATACCCCGGTCATCGAGGGCGCGCAGGGTCAGCCGGGCGGTCTCCACGAAGGCATCCTCGACCGCCCCGGCCAGCGCCACGGCGGAATGCAGGGCGTGGGTCCGGCCGGACAGGCGCGCGAGCTGCGCCCGGGCGGCCGCGGCGTCGGCCGGCTTGTGGAACACCGTGCCGTCGCAGGCGAGCACCTGATCGGCGCCGACGACGAGGCGTCCGGGGAAACGGGCCGCCACCGATTCGGCCTTGGCGCGGGCGAGGTGCAGGGCAAGGTCGGGCGGCGGCAGGCCGGCGCTCTGCGCTTCCAGGGCGCGCTCGTCGACATCGGGCGCGGCGGTCTCGACCGGCAAAGCGGCGCCCTCCAGCAGGAGGCGCCGGGTCGGGCTGGTCGAGGCGAGGAGGAGCGGGTGCGGACCGGTCCAGGGCGAGCGGGGCATCGCGCCAGTGTCACGGATCCGGGGCCGGGGGCAAGCCGGGGGTCGCGCCGACGACGAGGCTGCGACGAGCCCCGCCGTCGGACTGGACCGGCCGGCGGGGCTGTCGCGGGGCCGTTACGCAACCTGGCGCCCGGAGATGGTTGTGGCAGGGTCGGGTTAGGGGAAGGTCAACGGCCGTATTCCGCAGCCGCCGGTTTTCGTGTCGCAGCGGGACAGAGGCCGGAATACCGGCCTCCCACCCGCGCACCTCATCCGGAGGTGCCGGAGCGCAGCGGAGGCCTCGAAGGAGCCCTCTAGATGCCACCGCGATCCCTGGAGCCCTCCTTCGAGGCGGCTGCGCCGCACCTCAGGATGAGGGGAAGGGTCGGGATACCCGTTGAACCGGCCCCTCAGGTGTTCATCGAGTCGAAGAAGTCGCCGTTGCTCTTGGTCTGGCGCAGCTTGTCGAGCAGGAACTCGATCGCGTCGGTGACGCCCATCGGGTTGAGGATGCGGCGCAGCACGTAGGTCTTCTTGAGCGAATCCGGCGGGACCAGCAGCTCCTCCTTGCGGGTGCCCGAGCGGGTGATGTCGATCGCCGGGAAGATGCGCTTGTCGGAGACCTTGCGGTCCAGGATGATCTCGGAGTTGCCGGTGCCCTTGAACTCCTCGAAGATGACCTCGTCCATGCGCGAGCCGGTGTCGATCAGCGCGGTGGCGATGATCGAGAGCGAGCCGCCCTCCTCGATGTTGCGGGCCGCGCCGAAGAAGCGCTTGGGCCGCTGCAGGGCGTTGGCGTCGACACCGCCGGTCAGCACCTTGCCGGAGGACGGCACCACGGTGTTGTAGGCGCGGCCGAGGCGGGTGATCGAGTCGAGCAGAATCACCACGTCGCGCCCGTGCTCCACGAGGCGCTTAGCCTTCTCGATCACCATCTCGGCGACCTGCACGTGGCGGGTGGCCGGCTCGTCGAAGGTCGACGCGATGACCTCGCCCTTCACCGAGCGCTGCATGTCGGTGACCTCCTCGGGCCGCTCGTCGATGAGCAGCACGATCAGGTAGCACTCGGGATGGTTGAGGGTGATCGACTGCGCGATGTTCTGCATCAGCACGGTCTTACCCGTGCGCGGCGGCGCCACAATCAGGGCGCGCTGGCCCTTGCCGATCGGCGCCACGATGTCGATGATCCGCGGCGAGAAATCCTTCTTGGTCGGATTGTCCAGCTCGAGCTTGAACCGCTTCGTCGGGAAGAGCGGCGTCAGGTTGTCGAAGTGGACCTTGTGCTTGATCTTCTCCGGGTTCTCGAAGTTGATCGTGTTGACCTTGAGGAGCGCGAAGTAGCGCTCGCCGTCCTTGGGGCCGCGGATCGGGCCCTCGACGGTGTCGCCGGTCCGCAGGCCGAAGCGGCGGATCTGGGTCGGCGAGATGTAGATGTCGTCCGGGCCGGGCAGGTAGTTCGAGTCGGAGGAGCGCAGGAAGCCGAAGCCGTCCTGCAGCACCTCGACGGTGCCCGAACCGATGATCTCGACCTCCTTGGCAGCGAGCTGCTTCAGGATGGCGAACATCAGCTCCTGCTTGCGCATGGTCGAGGCGTTCTCAACCTCGACCTCCTCGGCGAAGGCCGTCAGGTCGGTCGGCGTCTTCGACTTGAGGTCCTGGAGCTTGACCTCGCGGACGCCCTCGAGGGCGGCCGGCATGGTCGGGCGTTCGGCGGGCAGATCGGCCGGCTCCGCGGTCTCGATCTCGGCGAGGGCGTCGGGGTGTGGCGTCATGGGGTGTCTTGCAACCGACGGAGAAGGTGGGAGGGCCGGTCCTATGCCAAAGCGCCCGGGGGACGGGCGCCGAAGGGCGGGCCGCGCTGCGGCGAGGGGCCCGAGGATCAGGTTGGCGAACCGGTCTGGCAGGACCCTCACGGCTCACGGGCGCGCTGCGGCGCAGACCTTGTGGTGAGGGCGCGATAGAGATAACGCGTTTTCCCGCCGCACTCAAGGGCTTCGCGCAGGCTCTCGCCGAAGGGCGCCGTCGGCGTTAGACAGGCGGCGCAGCCGAGGGCCCGGAACCGGGCCCGCGCGCGATCGTTCACCGTGCCGGCGCTGCGGCGCAACAGACATCACCCGATCCTCGACCCGAGAGCTACTCTGACCGCCATGCGCGACGACGCCGCTGGACGCACCCTCACCACGCACGAGCCGCGCCGGATCCCGTGGCTCGACATCGTGTTCGGCTTCGGCCCGATGGTGCCGATCGCGGCCGGTGCCGCCACGGCGTGGTGGCTGAACGGGCAGCCGCTCGACTACCTCGTGGCCCTGTTCACGCTCCTGTACGCGGCCTCGATCCTGCTGTTCCTGGCCGGCGTCCACCGGGGCGTCAGCTTCCGGACCGAGGGCGGCCCGCGGCTGTCGCAGATCGTCACCATGCTGGTGCTCTACGCGCTCGGGCTGCTCAGCCTGTGCACCGCCGTGGTGGGCAAGGCCGTGCCGGCGCTGGCGATGCTGATCCTCGGCTACGCCCTCGTGGGCATCCTCGACCCGATCCAGGCCCGCGCCAGCGAGGTGCCGCTCGCCCATGCCCGCCTGCGCCCGCTCCAGATGCCGATCGCCGTGGTGAGCCTCGCGGTCCTGCTCTGGCTGAAGCTGACCGCGCCGTATTGAGCCGCTGACGCAGGAGACCGTTGCGGATAAATCGCGGCCCTTTCCCGGACAGGTGGAGCGCCAGCGGAACCTGATCCGGGACCGAGCACAGGATACGCTGCGCAAGCGGCACATCGTGCTGATATCAGGACGCTTCGCGACGTCTTGCTCTCGATCCCGGGCGCATTCCGCTTTCGCTGCATGCGCCTGGGAAAAGGCCGGGCGCCAGATGCAGGGGCGGCACTGACGGTTCCGCGAACCGAATTCCCCTTTCCCCCGGCATGCTCTAGAGCCCGGACGCAGGATCCCCGGCCGCCGGGGACGACTCCATCCGATGCCGGATCCGGGCTCTGGCCCGCGAGAAGCGAACGCGTTCCATGTCCAAGCCCGAAACCGCGAAGCCCGAAACCCTCAAGCCCCGCCTGCCGCGCGGCTTCGTCGACCGGCGCGCCGGTGAGATCGCCGCGCAGCACCGGATGCTGGAGACGATCCGGCGGAGCTTCGAGCTCTACGGCTTCGAGGCCCTGGAGACCCCCTTCGTCGAGTACACCGAGGCGCTAGGCAAGTTCCTGCCCGACCTCGACCGGCCGAACGCGGGCGTGTTCTCGTTCCAGGACGACGACGAGGCGTGGCTCTCCCTGCGCTACGACCTGACGGCGCCCCTCGCCCGGTTCGTGGCCGAGAACTTCGACGCCCTGCCCAAGCCCTACCGCAGCTACCGGGCGGGCTACGTGTTCCGCAACGAGAAGCCGGGGCCGGGCCGCTTCCGCCAGTTCATGCAGTTCGACGCCGACATCGTGGGCGCCGGCAGCGTCGCGGCGGATGCCGAGATCTGCATGCTGATGGCCGACACGCTGAACCGGCTCGGGCTCGGCGGGCAGTACGTGGTCAAGGTCAACAACCGCAAGGTGCTCGACGGCGTGATGGAGGCGGCGGGCCTCGCGGGCGAGACCCGCGCCGGCCAGCGGCTCACCGTCCTGCGGGCGATCGACAAGCTCGACCGGCTGGGGGTCGACGGGGTGCGTCAGCTCCTGGGCGCCGGCCGCAAGGACGAGAGCGGCGACTTCACCAAGGGTGCGGGCCTCGACGAGGCGGCGATCGGGCGGATCCTCGCCTACGTGTCGTTCCAGGCCGATGCCGCGGACGGCGCCGACAAGGTGGCGTTCTGGGAAAAGTTCTTCGGCGGCTGGCACGACGCGGTCGGCGACTCGGAGACCGGCCGGGAGGGCATCGCCGAGCTGCACGCGATCATGCGCCTCTGCGCCGCCGCGGGCTACGGCCACGACGTGATCCGGGCCGATCCGAGCGTGGTGCGCGGCCTCGAATACTACACCGGCCCGGTCTACGAGGCCGAGCTGACGTTTCCCGTGACCAACGAGGACGGCCAGACCGTGCGCTTCGGCTCGGTGGCGGGGGGCGGACGCTACGACGGGCTGGTCGGGCGCTTCCGGGCCGAGCCGGTGCCGGCGGCGGGCTTCTCGATCGGCGTCTCGCGCCTGTTCTCGGCCCTGCAGCTCGTGAACAGCCCGCTGCTTGCCGGTGCCGAGACCCCCGGCCCGGTGGTGGTGCTGGTCCTCGACCGGGAGAACATGGCGGATTACCAGCGCCTCGTCGCGCTGCTGCGCGCCGACGGCATCCGGGCCGAACTCTATCTCGGCAGCGCCGGCATGAAGGCGCAGATGAAGTATGCCGATCGCCGCCGCGCGCCCGTCGCGGTCATCCAGGGCTCGAACGAGCGGCTGGCCGGCGAGGTCCAGATCAAGGACCTGATCGAGGGGGCCCGGGCGGCGGACTCCATCGCCAGCAACGCCGAGTGGAAGGCGGCGCGGCCCGCGCAGTTCTCGTGTCCCGAAGCCGATCTGGTGGCGCAGGTGCGCGCCGTGCTGGCTCGGCATTTCCCATCGACCGCGGGGTGAAACGCGAAGCCTCCGGCGGCGTTGTCCCCGGTCGATGCCGCGACCCGATCGGCAGGGAGATCCCGGGGATGCGTGCCGAGACGACCACCAAGTCCCTGATCCTGTCGGCCGCCCTGCTGGTCGCGTGCGCGGTGCCGGCTTCGGCGGCCCGCCCCGTCCCTGGCCGGCTGCCCAGCGCCGTGGCGGTTGCGACGCCCGGCACCGGCAGCGCCCCCATCCTCAGCGCCGGCGTCGCCGCAGCCCCCGCGCTCAGCGCCCTGACCCGGCGCAAACCGGGCCGTCGGCCCCGCGGGGCACGGCTCGGAAGCATCCGCCCACTCTGAAAGTCCGGGGTTCCCCAAGGGCGAGCCCTTGGGCAGGGGTTCGGGGGGCGGAGCCCCTGAAAGAGACCCCAGGGCTCTGCCCTGGACCCGCGAAAGGGCTCGCCCTTTCGAAACCCGGACGGGGATCTATCGCACACAGACCGGCGGCAGGGCGGCGCGGACCTTGGTGGTGAACATCTCCAAGTCGCAGCCGCCGTCCCGGGCCGGGCAGATCCCGATCGTCAGCGGCAGGGAGACCGGTGGGTCCTGGGGGCCGAGCGCCCGGACGGAGCGCAGCTGATCGAGGGTCTGGGCGAAGATCCGGATGCGGATCGTCCGCCGCCCGGTTTCCGCATGGCGCCAGACCTCGAAGGCGAGGGTGGTGTCGGGGGCGGTCGGGTCCGGTTGCCCGGGAAGCGACCAGCCGAGGCCGAGGGCGCCCGACAGGTTCGACAGGGTGGTGTCGTGGCCGGCCAGCACGACGAGGCGCGCGCTCGCTCCGAGCGGCGGCACGCCGAGGCCCCGGGGCGCCTCGCCCTGCAGCAGGTCGGCCAGCATCCGCAGCAGCGTCGCCGCGCGGAACGTGGCGATCTCGGGCGTCCGGCGCAGGAGATCGGCCGCCCGCCGATGGGCCGGGAGCACAGCCGCCAGGGTTTCCGGCACGCCCTGGCCCCAGGCCACCTGATCGGCCGGCAGGCCCTCGGCGTATTCCAGGAGCAGGTTCTCCGACACGGTGGCGGCCAGCGCCAGCGGACCCTCGATCTTCGGCCCGGTGGGCGTGGCGACGAGGGTGCTCGGGCCATCCAGGCAGGCCGCCGGGACCGTCTTGCAGGCAGCAGGACCCAGGACCCGCTTCAGCGCCGCGATGGCCTTCTCGGAGGCCTTGTCGGTGACCGCGAATCCGCCCGCCGTCCGGCCCTGGACCGCCGCCAGGGCTTCGGCCGGATCCAGGGGACAGACCCGCCCGCTGTCGAAGACCGGATCGAGGGCGCCCACGGGCCCGTGACGGGCGACGAGGCCGCATCCGGGGACGATCGCGTCGGCCAGGACCTGGCCGCTCCGGCGGGTGCGGTTCGCGGCGCCGTCCGCCCAGACCTGCACGGCGTTCACCGCCGGGCAGCCGGTCTCGGGCAGGAGCTCGGCCTTGGCGTAGACGCTCCGCAGATAGGCCCCCATGCGCGACAGGGCCTCGGCCCCGTGCGGCGTCAGCTCGCCCGACTCGACCGGGAAGGGCGGCCAGGGCCGGCCTGTCCTGGCTTCCAGCGCGGTCGCCGAGGCGCTCGGCGCGCGCACGCCGTGGCGGGAGACCATCACGACCCGTTCGAGCTTGGGCTCGGCGGCCTGGGAGGGCGGCTGAGCCACGCAGAGAAGCGTCAGGAGGGCGATCCCGAGGCATCGCGACCGCATGATGGCCGATGAGGTTTTTCGAGCCATCACGGTATCCGATCACGGCCTTCCTGGATGGTCCGATCATGGATCACAGCCTTGAGCCGAAGCAATCCGTCATCGATCGAAGCGCTTTCGAGCGTTAACGGCGCTGTATATGGCCGTCATGTTCATAGAACTACGCATCTTTCGTGCAAGAATTCGTTGTTTTATCGAAACAGACGCTCTGCAACGCCAATATAAAGCGCATAGATCCTAGATTTAGCGGATGATTGCATGGAACGTGGGTTCGCAGCAGAGATCTCCGGTTCGAAACAACCGGGACTTGATGCGCGAGCACGGCCAGGGCGTTGCCCTGGCGACCCACCAAAGGGCAAGCGCCCTTTGGGATCCCGTGATCGGTGGAGGCTCGGTCGTGGAAGCGCCGCCCCCGCTATCGGCCACGGTCGCCAAGCCCGGCCGCGGTTGCTACAGAGCGCCCGCGAGGTGGACACGATGACACGACCGGAGGCAGGCGAGACGGGGGTGGGGGATGCGGCGCGCGCGCGGCTCTCCGCCCATCTGAATGCGGCGGGCTATCGGCCGGTGACGCCGCCGGTGCTGCAGCCCCTGGAGCCGTTCCTCGAACTGTCGGGCGAGGACATCCGCCGCCGGATCTTCGTGACCCAGGATGCGGGCGGGGCCGAGTTGTGCCTGCGGCCGGAATTCACGATCCCCGTCTGCCGCCTGCACCGGTCGCAAGCCGACGGGCAGGCGGCCGATTACAGCTATTGCGGCCCGGTCTTCCGGCTGGCCGCCGACGAGCCCGACGAGTTCTTCCAGGCCGGGATCGAGTCGATCGGGCGCACCGACACGCCGGCCGCGGATGCCGAGGTGCTGGGCCTCGCCCTGGAAGGCCTCGCGCTGTTCGGCCGGTCCGACCCGGCGGTCCGGCTCGGCGACATGGGGCTGACCGTGGCGCTCCTCGACGGGCTGGCGGTGCCGCCGGCCGCCAAGCGCCGGACGCTCCGGGCGCTCGCCGCCGGCCGCTCCCTCGACGCCGTGACCAACGGCGCCGGCGCGCGGCCGGAGGATCCCCATGCCGGCCTCCTGGCGGCGATCCAGGGCCAGGATCCGCGGGGCGTGCGCGCCTTCGTGGAGGACGTTCTGGCGATCGCCGGGATCTCGGCGGTGGGCGGGCGCAGCGCCGGCGAGATCGCCGAGCGCTTCCTCGCCAAGGCGGCCGCCCAGGCCCATGGCGGGGCCGGGCTCAACGCCGAGAACCGCTCCGTGCTCGAGCGCTACCGCGCCATCGCGGGCCATCCGGACGCGGCGGCGCGCGACCTGCGGGCGCTGGTCGCCGATGCGAACATCCGCCACGACGCCCTCTCGGCCGCCCTCGACCTGTTCGAGGAACGCACGGGCTTCATCGCGGCCCGCGGCCTGCCGATCGAGCGGTTCCGCTTCCAGGGCGGCTTCGCCCGCAACCTCGACTACTACACCGGTTTCATCTTCGAGGTGGCCGAGGGGGATAATTCGCGCGACGGCCCGATCCTGGTCGGCGGCGGGCGCTACGACGGGCTGCTCGGTCATCTCGGCAGCCCCGTGCCGCTGCCGGCGGTCGGCTGCACCTTCTGGATCGAGCGCGTGGCGGGAGCTGGACAATGAACGCGTCCGAACCCCTGATCCTGGCCGTTCCCTCCAAGGGCCGGCTTCAGGAGAACGCCAACGCGTTCTTCGGCCGGGCCGGGCTGAAGCTCGCACAAGGAGCGGGCGCCCGCGACTACCGGGGCAAGCTCCTGGGCGTGCCGGATGTCGAGGTGCGCTACCTCTCGGCCTCCGAGATCGCCGCGCAGCTCGCCTCCGGTGCCGCCCATCTCGGGGTGACCGGCGAGGACCTGATCCGCGAGACCCTGCCCGACGTGCGCGGCCAGGTGGAGCTGCTGACGCCGCTCGGCTTCGGCAACGCCACCGTGGTGGTGGCGGTGCCCCAGGCCTGGATCGACGTGCGCGCCATGTCGGACCTCGACGAGGTCGCGGCCGGGATGCGCGCCCGCCACGGGCGCCGCCTGCGGGTGGCCACCAAATACGTGAACCTGACCCGCCGGTTCTTCGCCGAGAAGGGGGTGGCCGATTACCGGATCGTCGAGAGCCTCGGCGCCACCGAGGGGGCACCGGCCGCGGGCTCGGCCGAGATCGTGGTCGACATCACCACCACGGGGGCGACGCTCAGCGCCAACGCGTTGAAGATCCTGGAGGACGGGGTCATCCTGCGCTCCGAGGCGAATCTCGTGGCGTCCCTGAAGGCGCCCTGGGGGGAGGGCCAGCGGGCGGCACTCCGCACCGTGCTCGGCCGGATCGCCGCCGAGGAGCGTGCCCGGACCACCCGGGAGGTGCGCGCCGCCCTGCCGGAGAGCGGCACGATCGACCTCGCCACCCTGGCGGGTCTGCACGAGGCGGAACTGCCCTACGGCGCCCCGCGGGGACCCGAGGGCGAGATCGTGCTGCGCTGCCCGGAGGGCGCGGTGTTCGAGCTGGCCGGCGCGCTGGTCGAGGCCGGAGCGCGGGCCGTAACGGTGCGGCGGGTGGATTACGCCTTCGCGGCCGAGAACCCGCTGGCGGAGCGGCTGCTGGCGCGGTTGTAGTGCCACCGTACAGCCAGCAGGGGTGGCTTTCCGCCCTGACGCCGATCCGCTAGTATCGCAAACTGCGATGCGGCTTCGAACCGATGCACGTCATCACTCAAGCTCGGATCTGGGACGCCAAGCGGACATGGCCACGCGCTGCCGACGCATTGGATGCTTGGTATCGACTGATAAAGAGTTCGGAACCCTGCGACTTCGCGGAGATGAAGGCGCTGTTTCCGGCAACCGACAAGGTTGGCCGCCTGCATGTCTTCGATATTGGCGGCAACAAACTGCGCTTAGTCGCCGTCGTTCAATATAAGTTCAAGAAGATTTACATCCAGGCGATCATGGATCACGCCACCTACGACAAGGGCAAGTGGAAGGTGTAGATCGATGACCACCCTTGTGGAAAAGGCGGTTGAGCATTGGCCGCACGTTGCCCCCCTGCTGACGGCTCCGGCAGGCCGTGTCGAATACGACCGACTGGTCGAGGCCATGGACCAGATCCTGCGTCTCGTCGGCGAGGATGAGGATCACCCCCTGGCGATTCTCGCCTCCCGTATGGGTGACCTGATCGAGGCCTACGACGAAACGCATCACCCTATGCCGCAGGTCACCGGTGCCGCCGCCCTGCGCGCCATCATGGATGAACGCGGTCTCGGCCAGGGTGACCTGCCGGAAGTCGGCTCTCAATCGGTCATCTCCGAGATCCTGAGCGGGAAGCGGCGGATCAACATCCGTCAGGCCCGGGTTTTGAGCGCGCGGTTCGCGTTTCCAGCGGAGATGTTCCTCGACCTTTGAGGGCTCGGCGAGACCGCGCTGGCGATCCCTACTGCGGCCCCTGCTTGGCGAACTCCGACAGCACCGCACGCAGCACCTTGAGCCGCGCATCGTAGATCCCGGTCAGGCAGGCGGTATCGCCGCCGCAGGTCCGGCGCTCCTGCAGCCACGCCTCCTGATCCTCGCGCAGCTTCGTCTGGCCGCCCATCGGCAGAACCGCCTTCAGGATCTCGAACCGGGTCGCCATCTCGACGTCCCGGTCGTTGAGGGGGAGATGCGCGCAGATCGCCTTCTCGTCGGCGGCCTCGGCCCTATCGCAGGAAAAGCTCGCCGCGTGGGCGGACGGGCTGAACGCCAGGAGGGTCAGGGCCAGGGCGGTGGAGAGTCGGTTCGCCATGGGCTCAGAACGAGCTGGCCCGCGAAAAGCTCCCCACGCCGCACCGGCGCGGTGGATCGGGCCCGGGATCACGGGATCTCCGGATCAGAGGCCTGGCTTGACGATCGCCAGGATGACGATGCCGATCATCAGGAGCGTCGGCACCTCGTTGAGGATCCGGTAGAACCGGGGCGCGCGGGTGTTCCGGTCGGCGGCGAAATCCTTGACCATCCGGGCGAGCCAGCCGTGGATGCCCGACATCGCCAGGACCAGCGCGAACTTCGCCTGCAGCCAGGGGGCCGCGTAGAAGCCGCTCATCCAGGCGAGCGTCAGCCCGAACACCCAGGTGGCGATCATGGCCGGGGTCATGATCGCCTTGAGGAGGCGGCGCTCCATCACCTTGAAGGTCGCGCTCTGCGCCGCCGAGCCCGCCGGCAGGCCGGCGTGGTAGACGAACAGCCGCGGCAGGTAGAGCATCCCCGCCATCCAGGCGATCAGGCTGATGACGTGAAGGGCCTTGATCCAGTCGTACAGCACGCGCTCGGCCTCAGCCCTGCCCGCGCAGCCGGGCGAGCATGCGCTCGACATGGGCGACCGGCGTCTGCGGCGTGATGCCGTGGCCGAGGTTGAAGATGTGCGGCAGGCCGGCGGTCGCCGCCAGCACGGCATCCACGGCCGCGTCGAGGGCCGGGCCGCCCTCGATCAGCGTGTCGGGATGCAGGTTGCCCTGCGTCACCGTCGAGGCCGGGATCCGGCCGCGCAGGGCCTTCAGGTCCACGCCCCAATCGACCCCGACGGCGTCGGCGCCGGTCTCGGGCACCACCCGGGCATGGCCGTCGAGCCCCGAGCCGCGGGCGAACACGATGATCTTCGCCCCCGGCACCCGGGCGCGGACGCCCGCGATCATCCGGGCGATGGGCTGCAGCGACCAGCGGGTGAGGGCGTCGGCGGCGGGCGCGTCCGGCAGGGCGCTCTCGGCGACGTCGCCCACGGGCTCGACGATCCCGCCGGAGGCCGGCACGGCCTGCGGCAGGGTGCCGGCATGGGACTCGAAGATCTGCACCGCGTCGGCGCCGGCCTCGAGCTGGCGCACGAGGTAGTCGGTCTGCACCGTGACGAGCCGATCGATCAGGGTGTCGACCAGCGCGGTATCGCCCTCGGCCAGCGCCCGCGCGGGGGCAAGGTCCGGCGTGCCGCGGCCGCCGATCATGTAGCTCGCCACCGTCCAGGGAGCGCCGCAGAAGCCGAGCAGCGTGGTCTCGCCGGGCAGTTCGGACCGCAGCCGCTTCACCGTCTCGAAGACCGGGGCGAGGTGATCCATCACCGCCGGGTCGCCGGCCTCACGCAGTCGCGAAAAGGTGTCCCGTCCGTCGAGGGGGTCGAGGCGCGGCCCCTCGCCTTCGACGAAGCGCACGTCCTGGCCGAGCGCGTGGGGGATGACGAGGATGTCCGAAAACAAAATCGCCGCGTCGAAGCCGAAGCGCCGGATCGGCTGGAGCGTGACCTCGACGGCGAAATCCGGGCTGTAGCAGAGGTCGAGGAACGAGCCGGCCTCGGCCCGGGTCGCCCGATATTCCGGCAGATAGCGGCCGGCCTGGCGCATCATCCAGGCGGGGGGTGGCCCGATGGCCTCTCCCTCGAGGACACGCAGGACCTTGCGCTCCCCCTTCGGCGTCCCCGTCATCTGCGCTCCACCCCGTTTGCCCCACCCCGCATGCCCGTCGGCGCGCCTCCTGTCGAGTCGAGGCGCGCCGATCCCCACACAGGCCCCTTCGAAAAGAAAAGAGAGATTCTAGGACTCTGTTTTTTCTATTGGGGGCCTGAGATTCGGGGTCGCAAACCGATCCACAGGCCGTCCCCGCCGCCGCGCCGTTAACGAGGCTTTAAAGGATTTGCTCCAACTTGCGAGAACCGGACGGTCCGTCAGCGGCTTGGCAACGCCGAGTCCTGTGCGCACCCCGATTGCGTCCCGGATTCTCCCACGGGCCCGGATTCCGCGTGGGCCGATCAACGGCCTGTGAACGGCGGAGTCGATAACCGAACATCGCCTGACGCTGGACCGGCCCGGCGGGGCATCCTATCCACACTCATCGACTCCCCTGGCGGCCGGCGGTGGACAACCTGGGCCTCGCGAAAGGCGTCCGGATGGGCCGCAGCTACTTCCACCTCCACCTCGTCTCCGACTCGACCGGCGAGACGCTGATCAATGTCGGTCGCGCAGCCGCCGCGCAGTACGAGGGCGTCTCGGCGATCGAGCACGTCTATCCCCTCGTGCGCTCGGCGGCGCAGCTCGACCGGGTGATCTCCGAGATCCGGGCGGCGCCGGGCCTCGTGCTCTACACCCTGGTGGGCGGCGACCTCGGCGAGCGGCTGGAGGAGGTCGCCCGGGAGACCGGCTCGCCCTGCCTGTCGGTGCTGCGGCCGGTCCACGATCTGCTGCGCGCCTATCTCGGCGCCGAGACCACGGCCCGGCCCGGCGCCCAGCACATGCTGAACGCGGAGTACTTCAAGCGCATCGACGCGATGAACTTCACGCTGGCCCACGACGACGGCAACCTGCCGGAGGATCTGGAGGAGGCCGACGTGATCCTGCTGGGCGTCAGCCGGACCTCGAAGACGCCGACCTCGATCTACCTCGCCAATCGCGGCCTCAAGACCACGAACCTGCCGCTGGTGCCCGGCATGCCGCTGCCGCCGGCGATCGAGCGCGCCCGCAAGCCCCTGGTGGTCGGCCTGTTCGCCTCGCCGGAGCGGATCGTGCAGATCCGGCAGAACCGGCTCTCCAGCCTCAACGCCGACGAATCCTCCCTCTACGTCGACCGCTCGGCGGTGGCCGACGAGATCACGATGTCGCGTCGGCTGTTCACTAAGAACCGCTGGCCGACGATCGACGTGACCCGCCGCTCGATCGAGGAGACCGCGGCCGCGATCGTCGACCTCTATCGCGACCACCGCCTGAAGTTCATCGCGGACTGAGTCCGGGGTTCCCAAAGGGCAAGCCCTTTGGCGGGGTCCAGGGGCGGCGCCCCTGAGGCACCGGGCGAAGCCCGGCAGCAGGGCTCTGCCCTGCGCCCGCAAAGGGTCGGAGACCTTTTGAAACCAGGACTTTTCAGCTGCCGCTCAAAACTGCGCGCACCAGGGCGAGGCCCGCCACCAGTCCGACCAGGCCGGCCGCGACCGAGGCCAGCACGTAGAGCGCGGCCGTGGCGGTCTCGCCGCGCTCGTACAGGCTGATCGCGTCGAGCGAGAAGGTCGAGAAGGTGGTGAAGCCGCCGAGCATCCCGGTGGTCAGGAACAGCCGCGCCGGATGGCCCGCCGCGCCGCGCAGCGCGAAGCCTTCCGCGAGCACGCCCATCAGGAACGAGCCCAGCACGTTGATGATCAGCGTGGCCAGGGGAAAGCCGAGGCCCGGCAGGAGCCGGCTGACCGCCACGTTGATGCCGTGGCGGGCCCCGCCGCCGAGCCCGGCTCCGAGGATGACGATGAGGGTGTTGATCATGCCTGCCCTTCCTGTTCGGTCGGGCGGCGTCGCGCGTCGCGGCTTCGGCGCACGGCCCCACCGCGGACGGCGGAACGCGCGCCCGTGCGGTAGGAGCCATCAGCCCGGCTTGATGGGCCGGGCGGTTGTCGGGGAGCTCCATCCCCATCGGCGACAGGCTTAGCGCAGGATCGCCGACAGGGGAATCCGATTTACCGGGCGAAGGCGAAGTGGCTGCGCTGCTCGATCTGGGCGGCGTAGAAATCCTCCACCACCTCGCGGACCACCTCGGCCAATTCGTCGCCCCGGTGCTCGTCGAGCTGAATGTCGCTGCCGACCGTCCGGCCGCTGGCGCAGCGACCCGCGCCCGGCATGAGGCGCTCGTTGTAGCGCTGGTTCAGGCCCGAGACCGAGATGAAGTTGCTGCCGCCGAGTTCCGGCCCGTACTTGATCTTGATCTTCTGCTCGGCTTCGGTCCCGCGCAGCTGTGCGCACAGGCTGATGAAGTTGTCCTGATCGATCTTGGCTTCCAGGCCCGTGATGCTGCCGTGGACATTGTCCTCCTCGTTGAGCACCTCGGCCATCAGGTTGAGGACGCCCACCACCGGCTGCAGCGCCCGGGTGCCCTCTTCGAGAAGCTTCTTCCGGAAATCGTTGCTCCGTGCATCGGCCTCCTGCAGCCGCGCGCGGAACCTGTCCTTGACGTCGATCGCGCGTGGCATCGCGCTCCTCCCTGTTGGTTCATCCGGTTCTTGTTCGACCGGATACTGCAAACCTATGGAGGTCGCTCAGATGACGCAAGATCGTGCAAAATATTGATGCCTGCTCAGATCTTGAGCCATTGCACAGAAATAGTCCTTGCCCAGGAACTGTGCAATGGCCGTCGATCAGGTCGGTCTCACTTGAGGAGCTGCAGCAGGCTCCGGCCGGCGGGGGTCTTGAGTTCCTTGGCGTCGAGCTTGCCGTCGCCATCCGGGTCGGCGGCCTTGAAGCGCTGCTCGACCAACGCGAGGTATTCCTTGCGGTCGAGGGTGCCGTCGGAATCGGGGTCGGCCGCCTTCAGGTCCTTCTTGCTGACCCGGCCCTTCAGCTCCTTGGCGTCGACGGTGCCGTCCTTGTCCTTTTCGGCGCCGTCGAAGACCTTGCCGGCGGCGGCCTGGGCCTCGGCGAGGTCGATGGTGCCGTCACTGTCGGTGTCGACCATCTTCAGCGTGCGCTCGGTGCCGGAGGACCGGGCGAAGGCCGCGGTCGGAAGCACGGCCGGCAGGGCCAGGGTGGCGGCGAGCGCGGCGGCAAGCACGGGTCGGGTCAGAATCGTGGACATGTCGGGACAGTCTCCGGTGGCGATCGGCGCCGGCGACCCAAATCATAGCCGCGCGGGCTGTTCCCGGGCCGCCCTTCACAAGGCGAGGATCGCAGAGACCCGCGCGGCTCCGCTCAGCGGGCCGGTCCGTCGAGGGGCGCCAGCCGGTCCGGGCCGGGCGCCGCGGCGACCGGTTGGCCGCGCGACAGGCTGCGCGCCAGGGCCGGCAGATCGGGCGCGGCCGCCCCCGAGGCGCCGAACACCGACCGGTCGAGATCCGCGAAGGCGGCAGCGAGATCGGGCCGCGCCCGCCAGATCCGGGCGAGTTCCGGTGCCTCGCGCATGGCCGCGTCGAGGGCGGCGCGGAACCCGGCCGGGTCGTTGGCGCGGGAAGCCGCCCGCAGACGGCGCCGGGTCGGCCCGGACAGACGCAGGGTCGGCCGGCCGAGGCCGAAGCCGATCAGCGCCAGCCCGAGCCCGAAGGCGGCGAGCGCCGCCGCGGCGACCGTGAGCGGGGCGGGGATCGGCGGGGGCGCCCGGTCGGTCTCGCGATCGGGCAGGCCGCCGCCGATCTGCCGGGCCGGGATCTCGGTCTCGCGCATCGTGCGGGTGTTCGTGTCGAACCAGGGGATCGCGATCGCGTCGAGGGGGATGATCTCCGGCACGCCGGGTTTCACGTCCCACTGGTAGGTGGCCCGGGCCACGGGGCCCGAGGGGGTCAGCAGGGTCTCGCGGGTGACGGGCCCCGCGAAGGTGATGATGCCGCGGGTGCGCATCACCGGCCGGGGCGGCAGGCCCTCGGCCACCATGCCCTGGGCCTCCAGGGTGACGATCCGGCGGGCGGTCTCGCCGACCTTGATGGTCTCCGGATCCGGGCTCCAGGAATCCGTGATCGCCACGTCCTTGGCGGGCAGCCACCAGGGCTCCTTGGCGTCCGGGCCGCCGGTCGGGGCGGTCCACTGCGCCACCGGGAACGGGATCGGTTGCGAGCGCACCTCGACCACCCGGCGCTCGCCGACATCGTTGACGGTGAGCTTGTGGGTGAAGGGCTCGATGGTGAACTGCCCGGCGTGGTGCGGGAAGATCGCCACGGTGCGGTCGAACGCGATGGCGCTCTGCCCGTCCGGGAGCTTGGCCTTGCTCCAATGGTCGCGGCCGAGCTGGGTCCAGGAGAAGTTGGCGAGCGAGGGCTGCACCACCTCCTCCAGCAGGATCGGCTGCTTGTAGACCCCGTGGATCTTCAACAGCACCATCTCGCGGGGGAAGGGGGCGCTGTTGCCGTTCAACTCCGCGGTGACCGTGAGGGTGAGGTCGCCGGGTTCGATCTCGGCGTGGGCGGGGAGGGGGGTGAGGGCGAGGAACAGGGCCGCCAGCACGGCACGGCCCTTCCCTCCTCCTGAAGCGACCATATCCGTCCATCCCGATTGAGCGCTGACGCTGGCGACAGAACGCGACAGGCCCCCTCTCCCGTGCGGGAGAGGGTTGGGGTGAGGGACGAGAACGGTCAGGATTAGGCACCCGATCGACGCGCCGACAGGGCGCGCCTTGTTCTGAGAGTTCTCGACCCTCACCCTGTCCCTCTCCCGAACGGGAGAGGGGACCCGCGTCCCGTCTTGTGACCGTGTCATCAGGCGCGATGTGTGAGGCTGGTCGTCCCCAGAGGGGGGAGGGGGATCGCGCGTCACGGAAAACGCCAAAAAACTCACCACGGGTTGCTCCCGGCGGGAATCGCGGTGCCGGCCTCGACCCGGCGGGTCTGCTCGGCGCGCAGGCGCAGCTTGAGATAACGGCCGGGATCGTCCGGCAGGGTCTGGAGCCAGAGCCGGTCCGGGCGGATCTCGTGGGCCTCGAAGCTCTTGGTCACCCGGCGGACCTCGCGCTCGGGGGCCTCGGCCACCATGGCGGAGCCGCCCCCGGTCCGGCCGCGGCCCGCCGCATCGCCGGCCGAGCCCCGGGCCTGGCCCTTGCCGGTGTCGATCGATTGCTGCTCGGCCTTGCCGCGGCGGGCGACCTTGCTGTTGCCGGGCAGCGACGCGCTGGCGTTCGACTCCTTGTTGCCGGCGAGACCCTCGCCGCTGGAGGCGGCGTTGATGTCGTTGTTCTGGTCCTGGTTGGCGGTGTTGTTGTAGCGGGCACCGTACTGGGCCGTGCCGTTGGCGATGCCGCCGCCGGGGCCGCGGTCGATCACCTCGGCCTGCATCCGGGCGATCAGCGAGCGGTTGGCCTGGGCGTCGGCGTCCCGGGGGTTGAAGCGCAGGGCCTCGTCGTAGGCCGCGAGCGCCCCGTCGAGGTCACCGGCCCTGGCGAGGGCGTTGCCGAGGTTGTAGCTCGCCCGGCGGCCCCCGGCGCGGAACAGCGCGACCGCATCCGCGTAGCGGCCGGCCTCGTAGAGCGCGGCGGCGCGCCAGGCCGGGTCGGCGAAGATGTCGGCGGCGAGTGCCGGCAGGCCGATCCCCATCAGCAGGCGCCCGAACCCGGTGCGGGGCTGCGAGACCGCGAGCAACGCCAGGAGGCCGAGGCCGGCGAGGGCCAGACCGGCGATCCGGGCAAGGTGCCGCCAGCGCGGCGGCAGGCCGGCCCGGAGCGGGGCGGCGAAGCCCGTGTCGGGGAGGGTGAGCCGCATCACGCGCTCCTGCGAAACAGGACCAGGGCCGGAAGGGCCGCGAGCAACAGGAGCCAGCGCCCGAGATCCGCGTAGGCGAGCACGCCGTAGCCGCCGGCCGCGAGGTGCTGGGCCAAGCCGGCGCCGACCGCATCCAGCACCGGGCCGGGGGTGGCGATGTCGGCGACCGTGCCGCCGCCGGCCCGCACCAGGGCGTCGAGGGCGGCGCGGTCGGGCTTCGGCGCGTTCGGCGGCAGCGGCTTGTCGGCGGGGACGAACAGGGCCTGGAGCCGCCAGCCCTGCGCCGCGATGGCCCGCGCCTCGCGGGTGGCGGCCTCGCCGATGCCGTCGCCGTCGCTGATCAGCACCACGTCGGCCGACACCACGTTGGCCTCCGCCAGCGTGCGGCGGGCGAGCGCCAACCCGCGCTCGGGGTGGGAGCCGCGGTCCGGCACCGTGTCGGCGTCCAGCGCGAACAGGGTGGTGCCGAGGCTGTCGCGGTCGGTGGTGGGGGAGGCGGCGAGATAGGCGTCGCCCGCGTAGACCACGAGGGCGACCGCCCGGGTGCCGGCGGCCTCGGCGACCGCGGCGGCGGCCTGTCGGACCCCCTGGAGGTTGCCGCCCTCCGCGACCGAGCGCGAGAGGTCGACGACGATCACGGTCTCGTCGAGATTGCGGAACGTGCGTCCGTCCGTGCGCTCCACGGCGGGGCCGGCCAGCGCCAGGGCGATGAGCCCGGCCGCCAGCGCGGCGGCGAGGTTGGCCTGCCGGCGTCCGCCGAGCACCGCGCCGGTGCGGGCGAGGTGGGCCATCAGCCCCGGATCCACCGCCCGGACCCAGTCGCCCAGCGGCGCCGAGCGGGACGCGGCGCGGAGCGCCAGCAGGACGACGACCGGGATCGCCAGGAACCACCAGGGGCGCAGGAGGGCGAAGGCGTCGAGGGCGCTCATGGGGCTGACCCGGAGATGGCGCGGCCTTGATCGGTGCCGGACCCTTTCCCGGACAGGTGGAGCGCCAGCGGAACCTGATCCGGGACCCAGCACAGGACGCGCCGCGATAGCGGCACGGGTTGATCTAAACGGACGCTTCGCGCTGTCCCGTGCTGGATCCCGGGTCGCATTCCGCTAACGCTGCATACACCCGGGAAAGGGGCCGCGCGTGAACGTATACCGACTTCAAACGCCGCACCCATCACGCCCCCCTCCGGCTGGCGAGCAACGCGGCGGCGCTGAGCAGCGCCAGGGCGGCCGGCCAGGGCCAGAGGTCCCGGCGCAGCGGCAGGGGCGGGGCCAGGGCGCGGCCGCCCTCCAGCCGGTCGATCGCGTCGGCGACCTTGACGAGATCGTCGGTGGTGCGCACCCGGAACGCCTGGCCGCCGCTGGCCTGCGCCATGTCGCGCAGGGTCTCGGTGTCGACCACGTCCTGCTCGCCATCGGCGTCCGCCATGTCGCGGGGGCCGAGCGCGATCGTGTAGACCTTAATGCCCAGCTCCTTGGCGAGGTCGGCGACATCCTTGGGGGCGGTCTGGCCGGCATTGTTGGCGCCGTCCGAGAGCAGGATCACGGCCTTCGCGGCCTTGCCGCCCGCGGGATCGGAGGCGGCCTCGCCCCCGGCATCCCGCGGGTCCAGCCGCCGGAGGGCGAGGCCGAGCCCGTCGCCGATGCCGGTGGAGCGGCCGCTGATGCCGATCGTCGCCTCGTCGAGCGCCCGGGCGACCGCCGCGGTGTCGAAGCTCGGGGCGGCGGCCACGTAGGCCTGATCGGCGAAGATCACGAGGCCGATCCGGTCGCCGGCCCGGCGCCGGATGAAATCGGTGCCCACGCGCTTCACCGCGGTGAGTCGGGTCACGGTCTCGCCGTCGAGGGCGAAGTCGCGCCGCTCCATGGAGCCCGAGAGATCCATGGCGATCATGATCTCGCGGCCGGAGGCGGGCAGTGCGGTCGCCGGCATGACGAGGCGCGGACCCGAGAGTGCCGCCACCAGGGCGATCCAGAGGGTCCAGGTCAGGGCGGCCCGGCGCCGGCCGCGGGCGGCGAGATCGGCGCCGGACCGGCCTTCGCCCACCAGCGTGCCGGGGACGCGCAGCGCCCCGCTGCCGCCCTCCGGCTCGGCCGGGATCAGGCGGGCGGCCAGCAGCGGCAGCGGCAGGGCCAGGAGCGCCCAGGGCGCGGCGAGGTCGAAGGCCGACAGGAGGGCGCTGAGCCAAGCTGGCAGAACATCGCTCATGCCCGCAGCTTTCCGATCAGGCGGCCGAGCTCGGCATCCAGGGCGTCGAGGTCCGGCGCCTGCCGCCGGTACAGGCCGTCGGCCAGCACCCGCCCGGCGCCCCGCGTGAAGAAGTCGGTCCGGAACAGCCAGTCGAGTCGGGCGGCCCAGTCCGCACCGGTCGCCCGGGTTTCGGCGTCGCCCGCGAGCGTCCGGCCGAGGCGGCGCAGCAGGCGGGCCTGGGTCAGGAGCCGCGCCTCCGGATCGAGCCCGCGGCTGCGGGCGAGTTCGGCCAGCGCCGCCCGGCGCACCGTGGCCCGGGCCCGGCTGCGCCCGTATCGGACAAGCCCCACCAGCAGTGCGGCGAGGAAGCCCAGGAGCGCTGCGGCCACGATCTCGCCCTGCAACGCCCCCGCGGCCCCGCCGGGCAGGTGAAGGCCGCGGAGTTGATCGAGCCCGAGCGGTGTCTCGACGGGGTTCATCGCGGAGACACGGCCTCAGTTCTGGTTTCGAAAGGTCGAGACCTTTCGCGGGTCCAGGGCAGAGCCCTGGAAAACCTCTCAGGGCTCTGCCCCGAAACCCCGCCAAAGGGCTCGCCCTTTGGAAACCCCAGATCCGGGCCGAACAGGCCGTCACAGCACCGCATCGAGGCGCTCCATCAGCGGCGCGTAGGCCTCCGGCCCGGTCTCGACATCGAGGCGCACGCCCGCGATGCCGCGGTGCGCGTAATCGGCGAGCCGGGCCTCGGCCTGTCCCGTGGGCGTCGCGGTCGGCAGCGCGGTCCCACGGTGCCCGTCGGCCAGGGCGAAGGGGTAGTAGCCCGGCGGTCGCGCGCGCTCGAAGGCGTCGCTCACCAGGATCAGCCGGATGGCGATCCGCTCGGCCAGCAGGGTCAGGAGGTCATCGAAGCCGGGGCCGGGATCGTCCAGGGCGCTGGCGATGACGATGTGGCCCCCGGCGGGCAGCAGGCTGCGGGCGAGGCCGAGCGTCGCCTCGAGGGGCGGCTCCGGTTCGGTGCGCGCGCCCGACACGGTGTCCAGGGCGTCGGCATGGGCCTGCGCGAGGGCGCCGGTCACCGCGATCATGGCGCGCTCGCCGCCCGCCGGCCGCAGCACGGTCGGCGCACCGGCCGACGCCACCGCGAGGCCGACCCGGCCGCCATCGGCCGCGACGCGCCAGCCGAGCAGCGCCAGGGCCTCGGCGGCCGCCACCGAGCGCAGGGTCCGGCGGGTGCCGAACAGCATGGAGGGCCGGAAGTCGGCGAGCAGCACCACGGCCCGGTCGCGCTCGTCGTGATGGGTGCGTACGTGGAGCTGCCCGGTCCGGGCGGTGGCGTTGCGGTCGATGAAGCGGCGGTCGTCGCCCTCCGACCAGAGCCGGACATCCTCCGGCTCGGAGCCGCGCCCCCGGCGCCGGGTGACGATGCCGCCCGGCAGGCCCGCGAGCGTCCGGGTCGCGGGCGCGGAGCCCCGCCGGGCGAGGTGGCGCAGGCCCATCAGGGCCTCGCCCGAGAGGTGGATGCCGCCCTCGGCGCCCGCCCGATCGTCCGCTCCCACGGAGGGGGACGGGATCGCGGGACGGCGCGCCTGCCCGAATCCGAACACCGTCAGAGCGCCCGCACCCGCTGCACCAGCTCGCCGACGAGCCCCCGGGCGGTCTTGCCCTCGGCGGCGGCCCGCCAGGTCAGGCCGATCCGGTGGGAGAGGGCGTCGCGGGCGAGTTCGGTGACGTCCTCAGGGATCACGTGGTCCCGGCCGCGCAGCCAGGCCCGGGCCTTGCCGGCCAGCATCAGCGCCAGGGTGCCGCGCGGGGAGGCCGGGTGCTCGATCATGGCGCGCAGGTCCGGCGCCGCCGCGTCGGTGCGGGTCGCCGCCACCAGCCGGACGAGATAATCCTTGAGCGCCGGCGACACGTAGGTGGCGAGTGCCGCCTCCCGGGCCGCGCGCACGTCGGCGAGCGACAGGCGCACCGGCATGGCCTCGATGTGATGGGTGATCTCGCCCTCCACGAGGTCGAGGATCGCCCGCTCGGTCTCGGCGTCGGGCATCTCGACCACGACGTGCAGGAGGAAGCGGTCGAGCTGCGCCTCGGGCAGCGGGAAGGTGCCGGCATGCTCGATCGGGTTCTGGGTCGCCACGACCATGAACGGGTCGGACAGCCGGTGCGTCGCCCCCGAGACCGTGACCTGCCCCTCGGCCATGGATTCGAGCAAAGCCGACTGCACCTTGGGCGGCGCGCGGTTGACCTCGTCCACCAGCACGAGGGCGTGGAACAGGGGGCCGGGCAGGAACTCGAAGGTGCCGCTGTCCTGGCGCCACACGGTGGTGCCGGTCAGATCCGCCGGCATCAGGTCGGGCGTGCACTGGATGCGCGCGAAGGAGCCGTCGAGCCCGTCGGCGAGGCGCTTGACCGCGCGGGTCTTGGCCAGACCCGGCGCGCCCTCGATCAGCAGGTGCCCGCCGGTGAGGAGCCCGATCAGCAGGCGCTCGACGAGGCCGGCGCTGCCGATCAGGCCGCGCTCCAGCCCCTCGCGGAGCGCCATGACGCGGCCGTGCAGGGCCGCATCCGGAAGGGTCTCGGGGCGGCGTTCGGCGAGGGCGTCGCTCATGCGCGACTGCGTCCTGCGCGGGCCTGTTCCGCCACTCGGGCCGTGTGCTGCATCCTGCACGTCTCCTCGGCCGGGTCCCGAATTCTTAAGGGATCCTCAGGCTCCTGCCGGTGTGCCCGCTGCCCGGTGCGGCCGTCAATCCCGGTTCCGTCCCCCTTTTCGGGCCTGGACCGGGCCGTGATGTCACGGTTTCGTCACTGCCGCGCTCTCAAGAACCGCCGATGACCAGCTACGCCGCCCTCCCAGAAGAACTGAAATCCGGCATCGGCCTGCTCGTGGCCTTCGTGCTGGGCACGATCATCGGGGCCGAGCGGCAGTACCGCCAGCGCACCGCGGGCCTGCGCACGGCGGTGCTGGTGGCGGTGGGCGCCTCGGCCTTCGTCGATCTCGGCATGCGGCTGACCGGGCCGGACGGTGGGGTCCGCACGGTGGCGTACGTGATCTCCGGCATCGGCTTCCTCGGGGCCGGCGTGATCATGAAGGAGGGGATGAACGTCCGCGGCCTGAACACGGCCGCCACCCTGTGGTGCTCGGCCGCCGTGGGGGCGTTCTGCGGCGCCGACCTGCCCCTCGAGGCGGTGTTCGTGATGGTGACGGTCCTGGCCTGCAACACGGCTTTGCGGCCGCTGGTGAACGCCATCAACCGCGCGCCGATCCGCGAATCGTCCACGGAGGCGACCTACGAGGTCCAGGTCACCACGGCCCCCGGCGAGGCCGGCCCGGCGCAGGATCTGCTGGTGGAGCGCCTGGAGGCGGCCAACTACCCGGTCAGCAGCGTCGAGGTGGAGGAGCGCGGCGAGACCGCGGTCGACGTGGTGGCGACGCTGACGGCGAGCGCCGTGAAGGCGGAGGAACTCGACGCCGTGACCAACGACCTCGCCCGCGCCCCGGGCATCCGCCACGCCACGTGGTCGGTGCAGACGGCGGATTGATTGTGTGCAGGGTCGAGCCCGGTGCGCCCGGGGCGTTCGGGACTGCGACCGACCCAATCCCGCCGCCGCGCTGGCGCTCGGCGTTCTCGGCTGCTCGCCGCGCTTGCTTTTCACAGGTTGGGGGCACTGCCCGGCATCGTATCGAGGGCGCCGTGGTCGGTTTCGGCTGACCGCCACGCCCGCCTGCCGGTATGCTCCGGCGCTGTCGGGGTTGGGCGTGGACGCTTCAGGAATGTCCGCTATCGCACATAAGTAGTGGTATTCTCACTCAGCTCGCGGTAGGGTTGTCCGTCGACCCTGTCGATCCCCGCGCTCGCCACCTGGTGTGCCCCTCAGCCCCTTGTGGGCGAGCGCGGGCGTTTGTTTCCCCGTGCGATGGTCCCGTCAGCGTCTTCCGCACCCGTGCGACATGCGGCGGCTCCGGGATCTTGGGCAGGGCGCTGATCGCGTCCCGAAGTGCGCCCCCGAACCCCTATCCCGCCGCCATGTCGGAAGAGTCGGCGAGATTCTGCACGTATCGGAGACAGGTTCGCCGCATCTCGGGATCTGCGATCGCCGCGAAGAGCCTGAGAAGCTCCAACTCCTCCGATGCGGCCTTGGCCGGCGACCCACCGCGCGGGTGGCCTGCCAGAAACACGTCCTCGTTGACGCTGAGCGCCTGCGCCACGCGCTTCAGGGCGCTCTTGGTTCGGTCTTCAGCCATTCTCGTCACCCTCTTGTGCCGAGAGCGAACCGCCCCCCGTCTCTGGTCAAGAGAACAATCTTCTACCTCAAGCGTGTCCTCTCATACTAAATTGCAATTCACGATTGCGACAACGGACCGCAACTCACGCAGCCCTGATGGGAGGAGGCAATTGAGTGCCGTCCTCGTTGTTGGGGCGCAGCTTTTCTTGCGTTGAGAACGCGGGCGCGGCGGAGTGGCTGAATGTTGTCCAGAGCTGGAATGGATCCCGCCCTCCGCGCGGCTGGCCTGATCGGGACCTGGGGAACGGACGTCGCTGCGGGCCGCTCCGTGCTCGATGCGGGTGCGGCTGCCCTGCTGGCGGGCAATGCCGCGCTTGCCGGCCAACCGCTCCCCCTTGAAGCGGCCCTCGCACGCACGCATCCGGACGATCGCGATTGGGTCTTCGCGCGCATCCGTCGCGTCCGCCAGACGGGCGGCCCCATCTCGGCGGAGTTCCGGATCCTGACGGATCTGAACGAGGTCCGCTGGGTGCTGAACCGCGGGGCTCTCACACCCGATGAAACGGGGGCGATGCAAGGGCTTGGCGCTTACATCGATACCACCGATGCTCACCGCGACGCGTTCATCGCCGCTGCCTCGCTCAGCCAGGATCCTGTCCACACGTTGGACCTCGCTGCAGATCATTGCATCGCGGCGCATGCGGCGCTTGAAAGGGGCGGCCACTTCGATCTGCATCGCATATCCGAGATGCTGTTGTTCGGGATCGGGCAGGCGCTCGCACGGCGCGGATAACGCGCGTCCTCGAACGTCCACGTCCACCCCATGGTTGAGCGGAAGCGGAACCGCAGAAATCCATCCGGGGCGGTCTGCCAGCCTGCGACCCGCTCGCGCCCCAGGAACGGCGCATCTGCCATCTCGAATGCGGGTGCGCGAACCTTTGGAATCTGGCCCTTCTCTTTCGACGTGGCGCTGGCCGTGAAAGCGCGGGCGGCGGACGCTGACGATCCGATTCTGACCTTCGATGACAGGTCGGGTGCCGTCATCGACCTGGATCTGCGCGGAACCGAGGCGGAGATCACCGCACGGTTGGCCGAAAGCACGGATGCGGGCGACGCCACGGGCATCGTCGAGGGGCAATCGGATCCCGATCGTGGGCCGAGGAACCGGGGCCGCCCGAAGCTCGGGGTCGTCGCCCGCGAGGTGACGCTGCTTCCCCGTCAGTGGGAATGGCTCGCATCTCAGCCAGGCGGTGCATCGCAAGCCTTGCGGCGCCTCGTTGACGAAGCGCGGCGGATAGATGGCGGGCAGACCCAGGTGAAGGCGGCGAGAGAGGCCGCTTACCGCTTCCTTTCGGCGCTGGCCGGGGATCTGCCTGGCTTCGAGGATGTGATCCGGGCGCTCTTCGCCGGGGATGCCGAGGGCTTTGCAGAGCGCATGTCGGCATGGCCGCCGGACATCCGGGACTATGCACGGAAGCTCGCGGCCCTCACCTGAGCCAACGACGTGCGCCCGACGGCTGAGATCGTCAGCTTCCGGGATCCGCGTCAGAAGGCCGACCGTCCGAAAACCACCCCCGCGGCCGCTCACCCGGCCCCAAAACCGCCGGACCCGATCTCTCCCCGTCCCGCCGATCCCGGAGACCCACCATGACCCAATCCCAGAAGAACGCTTTGATCGTCGGAGCCTCCCGGGGCCTGGGGCTCGGCCTCGTCGAGACATTCCTGGCGCGGGGCTGGCACGTCACCGCGACCCAGCGCAGCCCGTCCCCCGATCTCGACCGGCTCGACGCGAAGGCCCTGCGCATCGAGACCGCCGACATCGACGACGATGCTGGCGTCGCCGCCCTGCACGATCGTCTGGGGTCCGCGCGGTTCGACCTGATCTTCGTGGTGGCGGGCGTCGCCACGCAGGCGCACGATCCCCTGCACGCGGTGCCGCGAGAGGTCGCCGCGCAGGTCTACCTCACCAACGCGGTCAGCCCGATCCGCTTCGCGGAGGCGTTTCTGGATCGCCTCGCGCCAGGCGGCAGCCTCGCGCTGATGAGCTCGATCCTCGGCAGCGTCAGCCTGAACGAAGCGGGGGGCTGGGAGACCTATCGGGCCAGCAAGGCGGCGCTCAACACCCTGGCGCGCAGCTTCGAGATCCGCCACCGGGCCGAAAACATCTCGGTGCTGATCCTGCACCCGGGCTGGGTGCGGACCGACATGGGCGGGCAGGAGGCCGATATCGACGTGGCCACCAGCGTCACGGGCCTCGCCGACGTGATCGAGGCCCAGCTCGGCCGGCCGGGCGCCCAGTATCTCGACTACCGGGGCGAGACGCTGCCCTGGTGACGCGGTCCGCGTGAGGGCCGGTCAGCGCGGGGGCGCGAGGGGCCGGGTGCGCCGCTCGATCACCACGGTCGGGCGGGTGCGCCGCTCGACCACGACGGTGCGCGGCGCCCGGCTCGGGCTCGCCTGGGTCAGGATCCGCTCGGGCACGCGCTCGGGCTTCACGGTCTTGGCCGCCAGGACGTGGGGGCGGACCTCGTCGACCGGCAGACCCATCAGGCCGGCCGCGATCTCGGCCTGCTGCTCGACATCGTCGGCGAGATCCTGGGCGGCAGCGACCGCCTCGTTCACCGTCGGCGGCTCGCGGCGCACCCGGATCGGCGGTAGGTCGGCGAAGCTCTTCTGCGTCTTCTTCACGGGGCGACTCGCAGTCTTCATGGGACAGACATAGCGCTTTCCGGGGCGGTTGTGCAGTGCATCAAAGACGTGTGACCGACCCTGGGGGCGCATGGCTGGGCGATCCGCGCCGCTGCGCCGCACAGGTCGTCGCGGGCGCCTTCGAGCACGCGAACAGCTCGGATCCGAATCCTTTCCCGTCGGGCGTCCGGTGCGACATAGGAGCGCATCGGGCGCGAGGCAACAGGTCCGCGCCCGCGCCGAACCGCGTTCACCGAATCCCGACCACCGTCTGGTAGGATGGCCCCATGACCGAAGCGCTCGATCCCCGGCTGACCCCCGCCCGCACCGACATCGCCGATGAGCGCCTGCGGGGCCGGGTCGAGGCCGCGCGCTTCGTGGCGGGCAGCCCCCGCCGGGTCACGGCCCCCGCGGCCCCGCTGCGGCGCGCACCCGCCCCGCAAGCCGGGCTCGACACGGAGGCACTGCTCGGCGACGCCGTCACCCTCTACGACGCGGCGGAGGGCTTCGCCTTCGTGCAGCTCGCCCGCGACGGCTATGTCGGCTACCTGCCCGCCGACAGCCTCGGCCCGGTCGGGCCGGAGCCGACCCATCGGGTCACGGCTCTGCGCACCTTCCTGTATCCGGAACCCGACCTGAAGCGGCCGGTCCTCGCCCATCTGAGCCTCGGGGCGCGGCTGGTCGTGACGGGGGAAGCCGACGCCTACCTGGAAACCCCGGGCGGCTACGTGTTCGCCCGCCACTGCGCCCCGGTGGCGGAGCACGAACCGGATTACGCCGCCACCGCGATGCGCCTCGTGGGGACGCCCTACCTGTGGGGCGGGCGGACCACGCTCGGCCTCGACTGCTCCGGCCTCGCGCAGCTCTGCCTCGACATGGCGGGCCTGCCCTGCCCACGCGACGCCGACATGCAGGAACGGGCCCTCGGGCAGGCGCTGCCGCTCGATTTCGCGGGCCTGCGCCGGGGCGATCTCGTGTTCTGGCGTGGCCATATGGGGCTGATGCTCGATGGCGAGACGCTGATCCACGCCAACGGCCACCACATGGCGGTGGCGGTGGAGCCCCTGGCCGACGCGGTGACGCGGATCCAGGCGCACAGCTACGGGGCCGTCACGGGCCTGCGGCGCCTTTGAGACGACCCAGGTCCAAACCGCGCGACAATCGTGCTACAGGTGGGGTCCGCCTCCGTCACATGAGCCGGTTCCACCACTTGGCCTGTTGACAGGATAGCCCCGCCCTCGCCACATCCCCTGCATGACCGCCGAAACCGCGTCCCCCGCGCCCGCCTCGGGCACCGCCGGCAAGCCGCCGCTGGAGATCCTGCTCTGCGCCCCACGCGGCTTCTGCGCCGGCGTGGTGCGGGCCATCGACGTGGTGGAGCGGGCCCTCGCCATCTACGGACCGCCCGTCTACGTCCGTCACGAGATCGTGCACAACAAGTACGTGGTCGAGAGCCTGAAGCGGAAAGGCGCCGTGTTCGTCCGCGAACTCGACGAGGTGCCGGATGGCGGCGCCCCGGTGATCTTCTCCGCCCACGGCGTCGCGAAGACGGTGCCGGCGAACGCCGATTCCCGCGGGCTCACCACGATCGACGCCACCTGCCCGCTGGTGACCAAGGTTCACCGCGAGGCCGAGATCCACCACAAGCGCGGCCGCCACGTGCTGCTGGTCGGCCATTCCGGCCACCCGGAGGTGGTGGGCACGATGGGTCAGCTGCCCAAGGGCTCGATCACCCTGGTGGAGGATCTCGACCAGATCGCCGCCCTGAACCCCGAGAACCCCGACAACCTCGCCTGGGTGACCCAGACCACCCTCTCGGTGGACGACACGAGGCACATCGTCGAGGCGCTCAAGCAGAAGTTCCCGACCATCACCGGGCCCCACAAGGACGACATCTGCTACGCCACCACCAACCGCCAGGAGGCGGTGAAGCAGGTGGCGCCGCTGGTCGACGCCCTGATCGTGGTCGGCTCCTCGAACTCCTCGAACTCGCAGCGCCTGCGCGAGGTCGCCGAGCGGGTCGGCTGCCCGATCACCCGCCTCGTGCTGCGCGCCGAGGAGATCGACTGGCCGGCCTTCGAGGGCATCCGCAAGCTCGGCCTCACGGCCGGCGCCTCGGCCCCCGAGGTGCTGGTGGAGGAGATCATCGACGCCTTCGCGGCCCGCTACGACGTGATCGTCGACACGGTCTCGACCGTGATCGAGGACATGGTGTTCCCGCTGCCGCGGGAGCTGCGCAGCGAGGCCGCCGAGTAGGCGGCTTCCGGAAGCCACGTGTCAGGGCTATCCCACCCTCCACCTCATCCTGAGGTGCCGGAGCGCAGCCCAGGGCTCGAAGGAGTCCTCCAGCAGGCTCTGTGATCCTGGAGCCCTCCCTCGAGGTCCGCTTCGCGGTCACCTCAGGATGAGGCGGAGGATGGG
Source organism: Methylobacterium guangdongense (assembly GCF_038442355.1). NCBI lineage: Bacteria > Pseudomonadati > Pseudomonadota > Alphaproteobacteria > Hyphomicrobiales > Methylobacteriaceae > Methylobacterium > Methylobacterium guangdongense. The sequence continues at coordinate 31,381 of NZ_JBBXMX010000008.1, read as the reverse complement.
ATGGCTTGCCCATCTCGAAGATTCCAACCCGAGCGCGAGCACACGTGGCCGTCTACACCGAGGTCTCCGACGCGGCGCTCGCCGAGTTCCTGTCGGCTTATGCGATCGGCAGCCTGCTCTCCTACAAGGGCATCGCCGAGGGCGTCGAGAACTCGAATTTTTTCCTGCACACCACCGACGGCTCCTACATCCTGACCCTCTACGAGAAGCGGGTGCGGGAAGCCGACCTGCCGTTCTTCATCGGGCTGATGGAGCACCTCTCGGACCGGGGCCTCGCCTGCCCGCAGCCGGTGCGGGACCGGACCGGCCAGGCCCTGGGGCAGCTCTGCGGACGGCCCGCCGCCATCGTCAGCTTCCTGGAGGGCGTCTCGGTCAAGGCGCCGGGCGTCGAGCATTGCCGGGAACTCGGCCGGGCGCTGGCCACGCTGCACGCTGCCGGCCGCGACTTCCCGATGGTGCGGGACAACAACCTTTCGGTCGCCGCTTGGCGGCCGCTCTTCGCGCAGGCCGAGGCTCAGGCGGACTCGGTCGAGCCCGGTCTCGCCGAGCGCACCCGGGCCGACTTGGCCGACTTGGAAGCGCACTGGCCGAAGGGCCTGCCGGGCGGCGTAATCCACGCGGATCTCTTCACCGACAACGTGTTCTTCATCGGCGACGCCCTGTCGGGGCTGATCGACTTCTACTTCGCCTGCACGGACGCGTTCGCGTACGACATCGCGGTCTGCCTCAACGCGTGGTGCTTCGACCCCGACGGCACCTTCCACCGCGATATGGCGACGGCCCTGTTTGCCGGCTACGAGGCCGTGCGTCCGCTCGAGCCCGCCGAGGTCGCGGCCCTGCCGATCCTGTGCCGGGGTGCGGCGCTCCGCTTCATGCTGACCCGGCTGGTGGACTGGCTGAACGTGCCGCCCGGCGCCCTGGTGAAGCCGAAGGACCCGCGGGAATTCAGCCGCCGGCTCACCTTCCACCGGCAGGCGCGGGCCGCGCGGGATTACGGGCGGCAGGGCTGAGGACCGCATGAGCACCGACGTGACCGAACCCGCGGCCGAGCCGACGCGGGTCAAGATCTACACGGACGGCGCCTGCTCGGGGAATCCCGGGCCTGGAGGCTGGGGCGCGATCCTGATCTTCGGTGATACCCGGAAGGAGCTGTCCGGCGGGGAGGCCCACACCACCAACAACCGCATGGAGATCCTGGCGGCGATCGAGGCGCTGGAGGCGCTGAAGCGCCCCTGCCGGGTCGACCTGTTCACGGACTCGCAGTACCTGCGCCAGGGCGTCACCAGCTGGATCCACAACTGGAAGGCGCGGGGCTGGCGCACCGCCGACAAGAAGCCCGTGAAGAACGAGGATCTCTGGCGCCGCATCGACGCCGCGCGGGAGCGCCACGAGGTGGCGTGGCACTGGGTGAAGGGCCACGCCAGCGACCCGCTCAACAACCGGGTCGACGCCCTGGCGGTGGCGGCGATGCTGCCGTTCAAGCGGCGGTGAGGGCGGGTTCGGTTGCTGCGCAACCGGCCCTCATCCTCTTTCCGGCGGCCATGGTAAGGCGGTGTGCAGCACGCGAAGCACACGCACCGCAGCGTCGGTCACATCGTACACAATGATATAATTGCGCTGCACGATCAGTTCCCGTGTGCCGGGCAACCGGCCAGGCCGACCGAGCATGGGATGGTCGATCAGATAAGCCGCCCTCTCGCCGAAGCGCTCATCCAGAGCGATGGCAGCCGCCGGGTTGTCGCGGTCGATATGGTCGTAGATAGCATCGCGGTCCTGTGTCGCCTCAGGCGTCCAGAACAGGTCGCTCATTTCCCGGCAGCAAGCCTCTGCCGTGTCGCTTCACGCTTGGCAGCAAACCGAGCCTCAACCTCGTCTGCGCTGATCAAGTGGCCAGCATCGGCCGAATCCTTTCCGATCTGAACCTGACGGCGAAACCAAGCGTCGTGGTCGGTTGGATCCAGCTGTTGCTGCACGTAGACTCGCATAAAATCACGAAGCAGTTGCGCGTCGTCGCAACCAAGATCTTTGGCAGCCTGGACGAAGGCGTCCCTCAAGGTCTCGTCCACGGCGAAGCTGACGATCGACTCACTCAACGGAATGCTCCCGGCGTGCAAGACAGGCTTCCTGACAAGCCTGGAGATTATCAGGTGTCCGCCGGGCCGAGAACTCAAGCCAAGTCGCTCAATCCGTCTCCCCGTCCAGCCCCAGCCAGTGCCGGCCGTCGCGCGCCAAGAGCTCGTCGGCCTCCTTCGGCCCGGTGCTGCCCGCGGGATAGAAGGTCACATCCGCCTGCGGCCAGCCCTTGAGCAGCGGGTCCACCGCCGCCCAGCCAGCCTCGATGTTGTCGGCCCGCTGGAACAGCGTCGCGTCGCCGGTCATGCAATCGTACAGCAGGGTCTCGTAGCCGACATTCGGCGTATCGGCGAAAAAATCCTTGTAGCGGAAGCCGGAGCGCACCCGGCCGATTGTCATCTGCGGCCCCGGCACCTTCACGTTGAACTCGGTGCTCACCCCGTGGTCGGGATCGATCAGGATCCGCATCACGGTCGGCCCGAGATCGGCAGTCGGCGTGTCCTCGAACATCTTGAACGGGGCTGGTTTGAACAACACCGCGATCTCGGTGCGCCGCCCGGTCATGCGCTTGCCGGTGCGGATGTAGAAGGGCACGCCGGCCCAGCGCCAGTTCTCGATGTGGAGCTTCAACGCGACGTAGGTCTCGGTGACCGAATCCTTGGCGACATGCGGCTCGTCCCGGTAGGCCGGCACGGCGCGGCCCTCCGAGGTGCCGGCCGTGTACTGGCCGCGGACCGCATCCTCCGGCGGAATCGGCTTCACGGCCTCGGCGAGCTTGGCCTTCTCGGTGCGCACGGCCTCCGCGTCGAAGGAGTTCGGCGGCTCCATGCCGACCATGCAGAGGAGCTGGAACATGTGGTTGGGCACCATGTCGCGCAGCGCACCCGTCGGCTCGTAGAACCCGCTGCGCTCCTCGACGCCCACCGTCTCGGCCGCCGTGATCTGGATGCTGTCGATGTATTCCCGCCGCCAGACCGGCTCCAGTAGGCCGTTGGCGAAGCGGAACGCCATGATCGACTGGACGGTCTCCTTCCCCAAAAAGTGGTCGATCCGGTAGAACTGGCTCTCGTCGCCCTGCTTGAGGATGCGGGCGTTGAGCTCCCGGGCCGAGGCGAGGTCGGAGCCGAACGGCTTCTCGATCACCACGCGGCGGAAGGTGTCGCCCTCTTGGCGGAGCAGGCCGGCTTGGCCGAGCCCGTCCACGATCGTCCCGAAGAAGCGCGCCGCCACCGCGCAGTAGAACACCGCGTTGCCGGTGATCGCTTGCTTCACGGCCTCGAAGGTCTCGGGCTTCTCGAAATCGCCCTTCAGGTAGTGCAGGCGCTCCCGGATGAAGCCCCAGCTCGTTTGGTCGATATGGTCGGCGTGGAACTCCGAGGTCGGGTCCTTGCTGAACGCCTCCAGGGTCTGGGTGAGGTCGTCGCGCAGCGATTCATCGGTGCCCTCGCCGTGATCGACGCCGATAATCGAGAACCCGTCCGAGAGAAGCCCGGCCCCCGCGAGGTTGTAGAGGGAGGGCATCAGCAGGCGCTTGGTCAGGTCGCCGCCCGCGCCGAAGATCACCAGCGTGCAGGGTGGCGCCGGCTTGGTGCCGCAGGCCGCATCGTTCTTGAGCGCCGTCGTCTGCTCGGCCATCTCCGACTCCCGTCTGTCTGCGGTGCAGCAAACCGGCGGGACAACCCGTCCTGCCGGAGGTCCGTTCCTGCCCACGGGATCCCAAAGGGCTGAGCCCTTTGGTGGGGTGTCGGGGTGAAACCCCGGCCTACGGATCCCGGACCCCTCTCGGGGGGCCGGGATCCGTACCGCAGGGCTCTGCCCTGCACCCGCAAAAGGGATTTATCCCTTTTGAAACCCGGGCCTACTCGTCGGGCCGGACCGCCTGGCCGCCCCGGTCGATCGGCAGGCTCGGGCCCTTCAGCTCGGAGTCGCTGGGGAGCGACCGCACGTCCCAGCCGCCGCCGAGCGCCCGGATCAGCGTCACCGCGGCGGTGAAGCGGCTGAGCCGGACCTGGAGGGCGTTGATCTCGTTGGTCACGAGCAGGCCCTGCGCGGTCACCACGGTGGTGAAGTTCTGGGTACCGGCCCGGTACTCGTTGAGCGTGATCTCGACCGCCTTGCGCGACAGCTCGACCGCCTTGTCCTGCGCGATCTGCTGCTGGCCGAGGATGCGCAGGGCCGCCATCTGGTTCTCGACCTCCGCGTAGGCGGCGAGCACCACCTGCCGGTAATTGGCCACCTGCGCGTCGTAGGCCGCCTCGGCCGAGCGCAGGGCCGCCGTACGGGCGCCGCCGTCGAACAGCACCTCGGTGGCCGAGCCCGCCACCGACCAGAACTGGTTGGCGGCCGAGAACAGGCCGGTGCGGGTGAGCCCCGAGACGCCACCCTGGGCCGAGATCGTCACGGTGGGGAAGAACGCCGCCACCGCCACGCCGATGCGCTCGCTCTGCGCCTGGACGAGGCGCTCGGCTTGGGCGACGTCCGGGCGCCGCTCCAGCAGGTCGCCCGGGATGCCGACCGGCACGGCGGGGGGATTCCGGCTGATGCCGGAGACCGGGATCGACACCTCGGAGGGCGGGCGCCCGATCAGGGTGGCGATGGCGTTCACGTACTGCACCCGGGTCAGCCGCACCGCGATGGCCTGGGCCTCGATGGTCTGAACCTGGGTCTGGGCCGTGATCACGTCGGACCGGGCCGCCACACCCGCGGCGTACTGGTTCTCGGTGATCTGCGCGGTCTTCCGGAAGTTCTCGACATTCTCGTCGAGCACCTTCTGGAGCGAGTCGGCGTAGCGGACGGTCAGATAGTCGGCCGCCACCTCGGCCTGGATGGTCAGGCGGGTCAGCGCGATCGTGGCGGCGTCGGATTGGGCCAGCGCCGCCTCGCTCTCGATCGTGCGGCGGGTGCCGCCGAACAGGTCGAGCTGCCAGCTCGCCTGGCCGACGAGGGATTCGCTGGTCCGCACGGTGCTGCCGCTGCCGGCGCGGGTGATGCTCGGGGCACCGATCACCGTCGGGTACAGGGCGGCCTGCGCGGAGGCGACCAGCGCCCGGGCCTGCCGATAGTTCGCCACCGCCTGCCGGAGCGACTGGTTGTCGACGTCGACGAGGCGGATCAGCCGGTCGAGATTCGGGTCCCGGAAGACCCGCCACCAGTCGCCGCGCTCGACGGCATCGCTCGGCCGCGCCTCGCGGAAGCCCTTCTTGCGGGCCGCGATATAGGCCGGGCTGTCCTCCCGGACGCCGCCCTGCTTGTAGCCGAGCGGCGTCTCCACGGAGGGCCGGGCATAGTCGGGGCCGACCACGCAGCCGGTCATGAGGGGGGCGGCGAGGAGGAGGGCGGCGAGGGTGTGGAGCCGATGGACGGTGGCAGGCGCACATCCCACCCTGAGCCTCATCCTGAGGTGCCGGAGCGCAGCAGAGGCCTCGAAGGAGCCCTCCAGGGATCGTGCGGCCAGCTGGAGCCCTCCTTCGAGGCGGCTTCGCCGCGCCTCAGGATGAGGGTGCGGGGTGGACCAACCCACGCGGATGGCCGCGACCGCCGATGTTTCACGTGAAACCTTAACCATCATTCTCCGGCCGGCAGGGCCGCTTCTCCGCCCCGTCCGGCGCGCCTGCGGCGGTCGAGCACCCGCTGCCTCAATCGGTCAAGGGTGAGATACACGACGGGGGTGGTGTAGAGCGTCAGGATCTGGCTCACGATCAACCCGCCCACGATGGCGATGCCCAGCGGCCGGCGCAGCTCCGCGCCCTCGCCGGTGCCCAGGATCAGCGGCACGGCGCCGAGCATCGCCGCCAGCGTGGTCATCATGATTGGCCGGAAGCGCAGGAGACAGGCCTCCCGGATCGCATCCACGGGATTCGCGCCCCGGGTCCGCTCCGAATCGATCGCCACGTCGATCATCATGATCGCGTTCTTCTTCACGATGCCGATCAGCAGGAACACCGCGATCAGCGCGATGATGGTGAAGTCGGTGCCGGTCACCAGCAGGGCCAGCACCGCGCCGACGCCGGCCGAGGGGAGGGTGGAGAGGATCGTGAGCGGGTGCACGAAGCTCTCGTACAGGATCCCCAGCACCGCGTAGACCGCCAGGATCGCCGCCAGGATCAGCAGCGGCTGGCGCGAGGCCGAGGCGACGTAGTTCTTGGCGGCGCCGGCATACTCGCCGTGGATCGTGGCCGGCAGGTGCAGGTTGGCCATCGCCCGGTCGATCGCCTCGGTGGCGTCCGACAGGCTCTTGCCCGGGGCGAGGTTGAACGAGATCGTGGTCGCCACGAACAGGCCCTGGTGGCTGACCTGCGTAGGCGCATTGCCGGGCTCGATCCGCGCGAAGGCCGAGAGCGGGACCATCGTCTCCTTGGCGGCCGAGACCGGGGCGCTCGACGAGGCGCCGCCCTTCGAGGCCGCGATGGCGTTGGAGGAAGCGTTGCGGGCGGAATCCGACGCGATGGCGGCGGCGTTCGAGGCGGTGTCGGCCGTGCTCGCGGAGGCGACCGCCGCGGCTGCGCCCGTGCTTCCGGTCGCACCGCCCACCGCCCCCGAACCGGCGGAGGCGCCGGACGCGGAGGCCGCGCTGCCTGGGCTGCTGGTGCCGGTCGCCGCGTTGGTGTTGACGCCGCCCGCTGTCGCCACGGTGCCGGCCACCGCGTTGGTGGTGGCCGAGCCGGCCGCGTTGCCGCCTGAGGTGGAGACGTAGATCTGCTTGAGCGTCTCCGGCGTCTCCAGGTAGCGCGGCGCGATCTCCATCACGACGTGATACTGGTTCAGCGGGTTGTAGATCGTCGAGACCTGCCGCTGGCCGAAGGCGTCGTACAGGGTGTTGTCGATCTTGTTCGGGGTGATGCCGTAGCGGAAGGCCGTGTTGCGGTCGATCACGACCCGGCTCTCCAACCCGCCCTCCTGCTGGTCGGAGGTCACGTCCGCGAAGGTCGGGTCCTTCTGCAGGGCCGCCACCAGCTTCGGGGCGGCGGCGAACAGCTCCTCGGGGGTGTCGCCCTGGAGGGTGTACTGGTACTGGGCGAAGCTCTGGCGGCCGCCCATCTGCAGGTCCTGCCGGGGGAAGACGTAGAGGCGTGCCCCCGCGACCTGGGCGAGCTTCGGCCGCAGCCGTGTCATCACCTCCGAGATCGGCGCCCGCTCGTTGAGCGGCTTCAGGCCGACGAACACGTTGGCCGAATTGGTGCCCCGCCCGCCCGTGAAGCCCACCACGCTCTCCACGGCCGGGTCGGCCCCGACGATCGCGGCCGCCTGCTTGAGCTTCTTCTCCATGGACTGGAACGAGATGCGCTGGTCGGCCTGGACGCCGCCCATCATCTGGCCGGTATCCTGCTCGGGGAAGAAGCCCTTCGGGACGATGATGTAGAGGTAGACGTTGAGCCCCACCGTGGCGAGCAGGGTCAGCAGCACGAGGCGCGGATGCGCGAGCGCCACCTCCAGCGTCCGGGCATAGGCGCCGAGGAGACGGGAGAAGCCGCCCTCCAGCATCCGGATCACAAGGTTCGGCCGACGCCCCGCCGGCGGTTCGCCGTTGGGGCCGTGTCCCTCGGCCCGGAGCAACCGGGCGCACATCATCGGCGTGGTGGTGAGCGACAGAACCAGCGAGATCAGGATCGACAGCGACAGGGTGACGGAAAATTCCTGGAAGATGCGGCCGACGAGGCCGCCCATCAGCAGGATCGGCAGGAACACCGCGATGAGCGACAGGCTCATCGAGATCACCGTGAACCCGACCTCCCGGGCGCCGATCAAGGCCGCCTGGAGCCGGGGCTTGCCCTCCTCGATATGCCGCTGGACGTTCTCCAGCACCACGATGGCGTCGTCGACCACGAAGCCGGTGCCGATGATCAGCGCGGTGAGCGACAGGATGTTGAGCGAGTAGCCGAGCAGGTACATCGCCGAGAAGGTGCCGATGATCGAGATCGGCACCGCCACCGCCGGGATCAGCGTGGCCCGCCAGGAGCGCAGGAAGCCGAACACCACCAGGATCACGAGGCCGACCGCCACCAGCAGCGTCTCCTCGGTGGCCGAGAGCGAGGCGCGGATCGTGGCGCTGCGGTCGCCGGTGAGCTTGATGTCGATGCCGCCTGGGAGCGCCGCGGTGATCTGCGGCAGCGCCTCCTTCACGGCCTTGATGGTCTCGACCACGTTGGCGCCGGGCTGCTTGTAGACGAACAGCAGCACGCCGGGCTTGCCGTTGACGATGCCGAGGTTGCGCTTGTCTTCCACCCCGTCGAGCACCTGCCCGACATCGGTGAGCTTCACCGCGGCGCCGTTGCGGTAGGCCACGATGATGTCGCGGTAATCGGCGGCCTTGCGGCCCTGGTCGTTGGCGTAGAGCTGGTAGCGCCGGTCGCCTGCGTTGATCTCGCCCTTGGGCGAGTTGGCGTTGGCGGAGGCCAACGCCGCCCGGATGCCCTCGAGGCCGATGCCGTAGTTGAACAGGGCGGTGGGATCGAGTTCCACCCGCACCGCCGGCAGGGACGAGCCGCCGATATCGACGTTGCCGACGCCCGGCAGCTGGGAGAGCTTCTGCTGCACCACGGTGGCGGCGGAATCGTAGACCTGGCCGCGGGTCAGCGTGTCCGAGGTCATGCCGAGGATGATGATCGGCGTGTCGGCGGGGTTGAACTTCCGGTAGGTCGGGTTCTGCCGGAGCGCGGTGGGCAGGTCGGCGCGCGCCGCGTTGATGGCGGCCTGGACGTCGCGGGCGGCGCCGTCGATGTCGCGGTTGAGGCCGAACAGCAGCACGATCCGGGTCGAGCCCAGGGTGTTGGTGGACGTCATCTCGTTGACGTCCGCGATGGCGCCGAGCCGCCGTTCGAGCGGCGCCGCCACGGTGGTGGCCATGGTGTCGGGGGATGCCCCGGCCATCTGGGCCTGGACGAGGATCACCGGGAAGTCGATCTGCGGCAGCGGCGCCACCGGCAGCTTCAGGAAGGCGAACAGCCCGGCGAGCAGCACGCCGATGGTGAGCAGCGTGGTCGCCACCGGCCGCCGGATGAACGGCTCCGAGATGTTCACGGCAGCGCCTCGCCGGCTGCGAGATCCGGATCGCGCCGCCCGGAAATCCGCCGCTCCAGCCGGTCGAACGCCAGATAGATCACCGGCGTCGTGAACAGCGTCAGCACCTGGCTGACGATCAGGCCGCCCGCGATGCAGATGCCGAGCGGCTGGCGCAGCTCCGAGCCCACCCCCGTACCGAGGATCAGCGGCACCGCGGCGAACAACGCCGCCAGCGTCGTCATCAGGATCGGCCGGAAGCGCAGCAGGCAGGCCTGGAAGATCGCCTCCCGGGGATCGAGCCCGTCCTCGCGCTCGGCCTGGAGCGCGAAGTCGATCATCATGATGGCGTTCTTCTTCACGATGCCGATCAGGAGCACGATGCCGATCACCGCGATGATGTCGAGCGACAGCCCGAACAGCATCAGGCCGAGCAGCGCCCCGATCCCCGCCGAGGGCAGGGTCGAGAGGATCGTGATCGGGTGGATGAAGCTCTCGTAGAGCACGCCCAGCACGATGTAGACCGTGACGATCGCCGCCAGCACGAGGAACAGCTCATTGCTGAGCGCCCCCTGGAAGGCGAAGACCGAGCCCTGCGGCACCACCCGGAACGAGGGCGGCAGGCCGATCTCGGCCTTGGCCTGATCGATCGCCTCGACTGCCTGCCCCAGGGCCGCGCCGGGCGCGAGGTTGAACGACACGGTGGTGGCCGGGAACTGGCCGAGATGCGAGATCAGCAGCGGCGCCCGCCGCTCGCTGATCCGCGCCACGGCCGAGAGCGGCACCTGCCCGTTGGTCGCCGTGGAGGAGGGCAGGTAGATCGAATCGAGGCTGCGGAGCGTCGTGTGCAGCTTCGGGTCGGCCTCCAGGATCACCCGGTACTGGTTGGACTGGGTGAAGATCGTCGAGATGATCCGCTGGCCGAAGGCGTCGTAGAGGGCGTTGTCGATGGTGGCCGGGGTGATGCCGTAGCGGCCGGCGGTCGGCCGGTCGATCGTCACGTAGGCGGCGAGCCCCTGACCCTGATGGTCGCTGGCGACGTCCATCACCACCGGCGATTTCGCCAGGGCCTCGGTGAAGCGCGGCACCCAGGTCTCGAAATCGTCGATGTTCGGGCTCTCCAGGATCACCTGGTACTGCGTCGCCGAGACCGCGGTGTCGATCGTCAGGTCCTGGACCGGCTGCATGTAGAGCCGCATGCCGGGCTGGTTGGCGGCCGCCGCCGAGATCCGCCGGATGATCGCGCTGGCGGACGCCGTGCGCGCCTCCCGGGGCTTCAGATTGATCAGCATCCGGCCGGAATTGAGCGTGACGTTCTGGCCGTCGACCCCGATGAACGAGGACAGGTTCGCAACGTCCGGGTCCTTGAGGACGATCTCGGCCATCCGCTGCTGGCGCTCGGCCATGGCGGCGTAGGAGACCGACTGGTCGGCCTGCGTGATGCCCTGGATCACGCCGGTATCCTGTACGGGGAAGAAGCCCTTTGGGATCACCACGAACAGGTAGGCGGTGAGCGCCAGCGTGCCGAGCGCCACCAGCAGCGTCAGGCCCTGGTGGTTCAGGACGACCCGCAGCGCCCGGCCGTAGGCCTCGATCGTACCGTCGATGGCGCGCCGGCCGAGGCGTGAGATGGCGCCCTCCCGGCGGCGGGTCTGGGCCTCGGGGGCGTGCTTGAGAAGCCGCGCGCACAGCATCGGCACCAGGGTCAGCGACACCACCGCCGAGATGACGATCGTGGCCGCCAGCGTGATGGCGAATTCGTGGAACAGCCGCCCGACCACGTCGCCCATGAACAGGAGCGGGATCAGCACGGCGATCAGCGAGACGGTGAGCGAGATGATGGTGAAGCCGATCTCGCGGGAGCCCTTGAGCGCCGCTTCGAGGGGCGAATCGCCGGCCTCGACGTGGCGGGCGATGTTCTCGATCACCACGATGGCGTCGTCGACCACGAAGCCGGTGGCGATGGTCAGCGCCATCAGCGACAGGTTGTCGAGGGAGAAGCCGTAGAGGTCCATTACCGACAGGGCGCCGATCAGCGACAGGGGCACCGACAGGCTCGGGATCAGGGTCGCCGACAGGCTGCGCAGGAACAGGAAGATCACCAGCACGACGAGCGCGATGGCGAGGCCCAGCTCGAACTGCACGTCCTCCACGGAGGCGCGGATCGTGGTGGTCCGGTCGGTGAGCGGGGCCACCGCCACGGCGGCCGGCAGGCTCGCCTGGAGCTGGGGCAGCAGGGATTTGATCTTGTCGACGGTCGCGATGACGTTGGCGCCGGGCTGGCGCTGGATGTTGAGGATCACCGCCGGCGTCGTGTCGGCCCAGGCGCCGAGCTTGGTGTTCTCCGGCCCCTCGACCACGTCGGCCACCTCCGAGAGCATCACCGGGGCGCCGTTGCGATAGGCGATGATCGCCGAATTGTAGGCTTTCGGGTCGCGGATCTGGTCGTTGGCGTTGATCGCGTAGGACTGCTTCGGCCCGTCGATCGTGCCCTTGGGCGTGTTGACGTTGAGGTTGGTGATCGTGGTGCGCAGATCGTCGATGTTGAGCCCGTAGGCGGCGAGCGCCCGGGCGTTGAACCGCACCCGCACGGAGGGCCGCTGGCCGCCCGAGATGCTCACGAGGCCGACGCCCGCCACCTGGCTGATCTTTTGCGCGAGCCGCGACTCGGCGAGATCCCGCACCTGGGTGAGCGGCAGGGTCTTGGAGGTGAGCGCGAGCGTCAGGACCGGCGCATCGGCCGGGTTGACCTTGGCGTAGATCGGCGGCGCCGGCAGGTCTGACGGTAGCAAATTACCGGCGGCGTTGATCGCCGCCTGGACCTGCTGCTCGGCGATATCGAGCGGCAGGTCCAGGCTGAACTGCAGGGTGATGACCGAGGCGCCCGCCGAGGATTGCGAGGTCATCTGGTTGAGGTTGGCGAGCTGGCCGAACTGCCGCTCCAGGGGCGCCGTGACCGAGGAGGTCATCACCTCCGGGCTGGCGCCGGGATAGAAGGTCTGGATCTGGATCGTCGGGTAATCGACCGACGGCAGCGCCGAGACCGGCAGGTTCAGGTACGACACGCCGCCGACGATCAGGATCGCCAGCATCAAGAGCGTCGTGGCGACCGGGCGCAGGATGAAGAGGCGGGACGGGTTCATGACGCGCGCGCCCTATCCCTCCCCCCTCTGCGGGGGAGGGTACCCTGCGAAGCAGGGGGGGAGAGGGGAGCGACGATGCAGAAGGGGACGCCGGCCTTCATGAAGGCTGCGCCCATTTCGGAAGCGGCGCTCCCCCCTTGCGGGACTTCGTCCCGACCCGACCCCTGCTCACGCAGGGGCCACCCTCCCCCGCAGAGGGGGAAGGGGGTGAAGCGGCTACCGCGCGCCAAGCCCGCGCTCACTGCGCCTGACGGCGCCGGTGCCGACGACCGCCCTCCGTTGTCCCTTGCGGCTCCGCCGTGCCGTCGGCCGGTGTGCCCGGCTTCACCTCACCCGTGCCGTCCGGCTTCGCCTCGGCGGCCTTGCCGTCGCCCGCGGCCGCCTGCGCGCCCTCGGTGATGCGGACCGGCGCGCCGTCCTTCAGCCGGTCGGTGCCGTCGGTGACGACGCGGTCGCCCGGGTTCAGGCCGGAGGCCACCACGATGTGGGTCCCGTCGGTCTCGCCGGTCTTGATCGGCCGGACCGTGACCTTGTTGTCCCCGTCCAGCAGGTAGACGTAGGTGCCGGGCGTGCCCTGGAGCAGGGCGGCGTTCGGCACCAGCGTGGCGTTCCGCACCGTGTCGACGGTCAGCTTGGCGTTGACGAACTGGTTCGGGAACAGCTCCTCGTCGGCGTTGTCGAACAGCGCGCGCAGCTTCACCGTGCCGGTGGTCGTGTCGATCTGGTTGTCGACCGTGTCGAGCCGGCCGGTGGCGATCTCGTGGGCGTCGCCGCGGTCGTAGGCCCGGACGGTGAGCTTCGCGCCCGCCCGCACCTGCCGCATCACCCGCGACACGTCATCCTCCGGCAGGGTGAACACCACCGAGATCGGGTGGAGCTGGGTCACCACCACGATCGCCGTCGAGGCGGCCGAGATGTAGTTGCCCTGATCGACCTGCCGCAGGCCGACCCGGCCATCCACCGGCGAGACGATGTGCGTGTAGGCGATGTTGAGCTTCTGCTGGTCGACCAGCGCCTGGTCGGCCGCGACCGTGCCCTCGTTCTGCTTCACGAGCGCGGCCTGCGTATCGACGTTCTGCTTGGAGATCGAATCCTGCCGGTTCAGCGTCTGGTAGCGCTGCAGATCGAGCTTCGAGTTCTGGAGGAGCGCCTGATCGCGGGCGAGCTGGCCCTGGTACTGGGCGAGCAGGGCCTCGTAGGGTCGGGAATCGATCCGGGCGAGCTCGTCGCCCGCCTTCACGGTCTGGCCTTCCCGGAACTGCACCTGCGTGAGGTAGCCGCTGATCTGCGACTTCACCGTCACGGTGGCGAGCGGCGTTACCGTGCCGAGGCCCTGGAGGATCACCGGCATGTCGCCGGTCGTGACCGACGCGATGCCCACCGCCTGCGGCATGTCGGCCCCACCGCGCCGGCCGCCGCGGCCGCCGGTATGATGCGCCGTCGCGGGCTCCGCGCCCTTGCCGGTCCGGGCCTCGTACCAGCGATGGCCGATCGCCCCGGCCCCGGCGAGGAGCACCAGGATCACGAGCCAGCGGATCGGCCGGAACCGCCGCCGCCGGACATCGCGCACGGGTGCCTCACCGGGCTGGTAGGCGCGGGCCGTGTCGGTCCGGATCGGTGAACTCTCGTTCATGACTGACTCATGTCTGACTGGAGCCGAGGCCGTCGCTCCGATGGAAGACCCCGTTCCCGCGTGTCCAAACCCCTGTGCCTGCCCCCGCGACACCGGTCGCGAAGACTTGGTCTAAGACCGTTGCCGTCTCTTTTCGCACCGGGCGGAAACGACCCCCGGCGTTGAACCTAAGCCCATAACGTTATCTGGGGCCTGTACGGCTCATGACCGCGGCGACATCTTCGCCGCCCGGGCAGCCTCTGATCGGTGCCCGCCCAATGCGCCGTCACTAGGGCGGCGAGGTTTCAGTCGTGTTGCTGATGGTCCGCCCCGCCGGGTCGCCCTTCCGATCCGGGCCGCGGCCCGCCTTACGGCACCGCATAGGCGCGCAGCACCGTCCGGAAGCCGGCATCGACGGGAATCACCGGCACGGCGTAGCGGAGGATGAGGCCGCCCCCGGCGAACACCAGGGCGAGGATCAGGCAGCGTGTGGCCGTTCGCATCATCGATTCCGGAACGGTCCCCGAGGACCGGGGCCGTTCGCGGCGACCATGCGGTCACTGCGCCGGCCGGCGCAACTGGGCCTGAAACGCCGAAAGGACCACCGACCCGCAAGTCGATGGTCCTCTCTGAGGACCGGAGCGGCATCCTGCTGACGGGGCGAGGGGGCGAAGCCCCGCCGGCAGGAGCGCCGTTCCAGCCTTGAAGGGAACCTACGATACGAGTGATGAAAGTCAACATTCGTCAGCCGTCGGTTTTCGGCGGGGCGATACGTCTGTGCGAAGGCGCACATTCCTCATTCTGCCGACCGCATGCTACAGGCCGCCCATGCTGAGCCCGTTCCGGCCCGACCTTCCGTTCCGCCCCGCATGAATCCGGTCTTCGCGACGCTGCCCACGACGGTGTTCGAGACGATGTCGCGGCTCGCCCGAGCCCACGGCGCGATCAATCTCGGCCAGGGGTTTCCCGACGATCCCGGACCCGCCGATATCCGACAGCACGGCGCCCGCGCCCTGGTCGATGGCTGGAACCAGTATCCGCCGATGATGGGCGTGCCGGCCCTGCGCGCGGCCGTGGCGGCCCATTACGCGGCGCATCAGGGACTCACCCTCGATCCGGAGACCGAGGTGATGGTCACCTCCGGCGCCACCGAGGCCCTGGCGGGGGCTCTGCTCGCCCTGATCGAGCCCGGCGACGAGGTCGTGCTGTTCGCCCCCCTCTACGACGCCTACCTGCCGCTGGTCCGACGTGCAGGCGGCGTGCCGCGGGTTGTGACCCTGCAGCCGCCGGCCTTCCGCCTCGACGAGGCCGCCCTGGCGGAGGCCTTCAACGACCGCACCAGGGTCGTGGTGCTGAACAACCCGCTCAACCCCAGCGCCACGCTGTTCGGCCAGGACGACCTCGCGCTGCTCGCCCGCTTCTGCTGCCGCTACGACGTCACCGCGGTCTGCGACGAGGTGTGGGAGCACGTGGTGTTCGACGGCGCGCGCCACGTCCCGCTCATGGCGCTGCCCGGCATGCGCGAGCGGACCGTGAAGATCGGCTCGGCGGGCAAGATCTTCTCGCTGACCGGCTGGAAGGTCGGCTTCGTGATGGCCGATGCCCGGCTGATGCAGGGGCTCGCCAAGGCGCACCAGTTCCTCACCTTCACCACGCCGCCGAACCTGCAGGAGGCGGTGGCCTACGGCCTCGCCAAGCCCCCGCGCTGGTTCGACGCCATGCGGGCGGGCTACGCCGCGTCCCGGGACCGGCTGGCCGGCGGCCTGTGCGCGCTGGGCTTCACCGTCCTGCCGGGGCAAGCGACGTGGTTCCTCAACATCGACATCGGGGGCCTCGGTCTGGGGGATGACGGGGCGTTCTGCGAGGCGCTGGTCACCCGCCACGGCGTGGCGGCGATCCCGGTGAGCGCCTTCTACCCCGACGCCTCCGTGCGGACCCTCGTGCGCCTGTGCTTCGCCAAGGACGACGCCACCCTGGATGCCGCCCTCGACCGGATGAGCGGCTTCGCCCGGTCTGGATCATGAGGGCGGCGGGCGCGTTCCTTGCGGGGATCCGACCGCGGGGCCACATCGTTGAACGCGATGGCTCTCCCACGGACCACGACCATGGATTTCACCCAGGCCCCCCCGGCCGGGCGCTTCGCCCGGGCCGACACCACGTCCGGCGGCCGGCCGCCGTTCCTGTCGCCGGATCTCGGCCGCGAGGCGAGCCTCGCCCGGCTGGAGACGCTGGCGCACCTGATGGACACGGCCTTCGTGATCCCGGGCATCAACAGGCGGGTCGGGTTCGACGCGCTGATCGGCCTCGTGCCGGTGATCGGCGACGTGGCCGGCATGGTGATCTCGTCCTTCATCGTCTACGAGGCCAAGCGCCTCGGGGCGCCGCGCTGGCTGCTGGCCCGGATGGGGCTCAACGTGGCCTTCGACGGGCTGGTGGGCGCGGTGCCGATCGCGGGCGACCTGTTCGACGCCGCCTTCAAGGCCAACCGTCGCAACGTCCGCCTGCTGCGCCGCTGGATGGAGCGCAGCGGCGGCCTGCGCCCGAGCGAGATCGAGGGCAGAGCGACCCGGCTCGACGGCTGAGTATTTGCGGACGCGCGCGCTTGGGTCTCCTCCCTCCCCCCTCTGCGGGGGAGGGTACCCTGCGCAGCAGGGGGGGAGAGGGGCGGCGCGACGGTTCAGGACATGAAGCCGGTCGCGACCCTTCCGGAAACGTTGCTCCCCTCTCCCGACCCGGCCTGACGGCCGGGCCACCCTCCCCCGCAGAGGGGGGAGGGAATGCGCGCTCTGCGGGGTTCGGGAGCTTTCAGCGATGAACGAAGTCGCCCGCCCCGGCGAGGGCGCAGCCGTGCCGGCGCCGATGCCCGGCGCCCAGCCGATCGTCCTGCGCCCCGACGAGGGCGCGCCCCCGCCGCCCGCCCCGGCGGGACGGCGCGCCCTGTCGCCGATCAACCGGCGGCGCCTGGACAATTTCCGCCGCAACCGCCTCGGCTACGCGTCGTTCGTGATCTTCACGATCCTGTTCGTCGCCAGCCTGTTCGCCGAGTTCATCGCAAACGACCGGCCGATCGTCCTGTCCTACAAGGGCGAATGGCTGGTGCCGGTGCTGGTCGATTACCCGGAGGAGAAGTTCGGCGGCTTCCTCGCGCAGACCGATTACCGCTCCCCCGAGATCCGCAAGGAGATCGCCGAGAACGGCTGGGCGCTCTGGCCGCCGATCCCGTTCTCCTACGACACGATCAACGAGGATCTGCCGACCCCCTCGCCGTCGCCGCCGACCTGGATGCTGATGGACGCCCAGTGCAAGCCGGTCGCGGAGAAGCTTGGCGGCTCGACCTGCTCGGACATCCCCTGGCACTGGCTCGGCACCGACAACACCACCCGGGACGTGCTGGCGCGGGTGATCTACGGCTTCCGCATCTCGGTGCTATTCGGCCTGATCCTGGCGGCGGTCTCCTCGGCGATCGGCGTGGTGGCGGGCGCCGTCCAGGGCTATTTCGGCGGCTGGGTCGATCTCGCCTTCCAGCGCTTCATCGAGGTCTGGGGCGGGATCCCGACCCTCTACCTGATCATCATCATCTCGGCCTTCATCGCCCCGGGCTTCTTCGTGCTGCTCGGGATCATGCTGCTGTTCTCCTGGGTGGCGCTGGTCAGCGTCGTGCGCGCCGAGTTCCTGCGCGCCCGGAACTTCGAATATGTCCGCGCCGCCCGGGCGCTGGGCCTGTCGAATATGCGCATCATGGCGGTGCATCTGCTGCCGAACGCCATGGTGGCGACGCTCACCTTCCTGCCGTTCATCCTGAACGGGTCGATCACGACGCTGACGTCGCTCGACTTTCTGGGCTTCGGCCTGCCGCCGGGTTCGCCCTCGCTGGGGGAGCTTCTGGCCCAGGGCAAGGATAACCTCACGGCCCCCTGGCTCGGCCTCACGGGCTTCCTGGTGATCGCCGTCATGCTGAGCCTGCTCGTCTTCGCCGGCGAGGCCGTGCGCGACGCGTTCGATCCCCGCAAGACCTTCGTCTGACCCAGACCGGACGGCGACCTCAGGTTACCTTTTTGCGAATCGGTCGGACCCGCAGTGGCGCCGAATGTCGCAGCCGCGCCAATGCCTCACGAAAACTTGCACGCAGCCTGCGGATGTTTCGGGCAGACCCTTAAACCCGATCGCAAGACCGGCTGAGACTGAGGCTGCCTTCGGCGGTAAAGGTCTCTCCCGCCAGCAAAAACTTGCTTCCAGGATCCGTGCAGCATTCACCCGGTGGACCGCGATAAAGCGGCCGCGAAGTGCCTTCGAAATGGCGCCAATGCAACCGCACCCTGTATGAATGGATGTGCTATGCACACTTAGACTTTTGGCTAGACACAGAACGATGCGCAGATGAGCTTGCTTTTTTCGGGCGGTGTCTTAACTCGCGAAAAGAGGGGACCCCACCAAGTTTCCGAAGCAAGGAACAGAGAATGTCTGACGCTACGCCGACATCCCAACTGGATTACATCGAACGGACCGTGGACGTCGTCGCGGCCTACGTGTCCAACAACTCGCTGCCGTCGGCCGAACTGCCCAGCCTGATCGCCAGCATCCACAGCGCGCTGAATTCGATCGGGTCCGGCCCGGCCGCCCCGGTCGCCGACACTGTCGAGCGGCCGACCCCGGCGCAGATCCGCAAGTCGATCCGGCCCGACGGGCTGATCAGCTTCATCGACGGCAAGTCGTACAAGACGCTGAAGCGCCACCTCACCAAGCACGGCCTGGACCCGCAGAGCTACCGCGAGCGTTTCGGGCTGCCGGCCGATTACCCGACCACGTCGGCGAATTACTCGGCGCAGCGCTCGGCCCTGGCGAAGAGCCTCGGGCTCGGCCAGCCCGGCCGTGGCCAGCAGGCCGATCAGGACGACGACGTCGCCGACGATGTGGCCACCACCGCGCAGGCACGCCGCCGGGGCGCGGCCGCCGGGGGCCGTGGGCGCGGCGGCAGCCGCAAGGTCGAGGCCGCCTGACACGGCCGCTCAGAGCAACTTGTGGTTTCGAAAGGTCGAGACCTTTCGCGGGTCCAGGACAGAGCCCTGGCGCCGGACGCTGGTCCAGGCTCAGGGGCTCCGCCCCCGAACCCCGTCAAAGGGCTGGGCCCTTTGGAAACCCGGCTCAGGCCGCCAAGCGGCCGTCCAGCGGGAAGACCTTGGCGGGGTTCAGCATCCAGTCCGGATCGAACACCGCCTTGACCCGCATCTGCTGCTCGAGATCGACCTGATCGTACTGGAAGCGCATCAATTCGCGTTTCTCGATGCCGACGCCGTGCTCGCCCGTGAGGCAGCCGCCGACCTCGACGCAGAGCTTCAGGATCTCGTCGCCCGCGGCCTCGGCCTTCTGCAATTCGCCGGGCTTGTTGATGTCGAACAGGATCAGCGGGTGCAGGTTGCCGTCGCCAGCGTGGAACACGTTGGCGACGCGCAGGCCCTTCTCGGCGCAGATCGCGCCAATCCGCTCCAGCACCGGCCCGAGCTGGCCGGTGGGGATCGTGCCGTCCATGCAGATGTAGTCGGAGATCCGCCCCGTGGCGCCGAAGGCCGATTTGCGGCCCTTCCAGATCGCGGCGGATTCGGCCTCCGAGCGCGAGACCCGCACGCTCGTCGGGCGAAAGTCCTTGGCGATCGTCTCGATCCGCGCCAGCATCGCGTCGCACTCGGCATCCGAGCCCTCGACCTCGATGATCAGCATCGCCTCGGCGTCGCGGGGATAGCCGGCCTGGGCGAAATCCTCGGTGATCAGGATCGCCTCGCGGTCCATGTACTCGATCGCCACCGGGATGATCCCGGCCGCGATGATGGCGGCGACGCAATCGCCCGCATCCTCGACCTTCGAGAAGCCGATGAGCACCGGCCGGGCCCCTTCGGCCGCGCGCAGGATCCGCACGGTGGCCTCGGTGACGATGCCGAGCTGCCCCTCCGAGCCACAGACGAGGCCGAGCAGGTCGTAGCCGCCGCTGTCGAGGTGCTGGCCGCCGATCTCCACCACGGTGCCGTCGTTGAGCACCAGGGTGACGCCGAGCAGGTTGTTGGTGGTCACGCCGTATTTGAGGCAGTGCGCGCCGCCCGAATTCATCGCGATGTTGCCCGCGATCGTGCAGGCGAGCTGGCTCGACGGGTCGGGGGCGTAGAAGAAGCCCTCGTGGGCAACCGCCCCGGAGATCGCGAGATTGGTGATGCCGCTCTGCACCCGGGCGGTGCGGTTGGCGAAGTCCATGTTGAGGACCTTGGTCATCTTGCCGACGCCCAGGATGATGGCGTCGGCCTGCGCGATGGCGCCGCCCGCGAGCGAGGTGCCGGCGCCCCGGGGCACGACCCGCACGCCGTTCGCGTGGCAATACGCCATCACCGCGGCGACTTCCGCGGTGGTGGAGGGCAGCACCACGGCGAGCGGCATCTGCCGGTAGGCGGTGAGCCCGTCGGTCTCGAAGGCCCGGCGCTCGTCCTCGCTCACCACCAGCGCCTCCGGCGCCACCAGGGGCGCGAGGCCGGCCAGGATCGCCTCGCGCCGGGCGAGGATGGCGGGATCGGGTTCGGGAAAGCGGATCGACATGGGGCGTGGGCCCTCTGCTTGTGGGTGGCGTGCCGGTAGCATGGACCCGGGCGGCTGCGGCTTCAACCGCATTGCGGGCGATCGACCTGCGGCGCCCCGTCGTCCCGGCGTCACATTTCAACCACGACCCCTGCCTAGCGTCGTCGCATATGCTTCGCATCGCCGGCCCGGCCGCCGGGTTCAGAACGGAACCGATGAACGCTCCCGCCTCCAGCGCCCTGCGCGATGACCGCCGCGACGACCTCTACGACGCGCCCGCGCCGCATCTGGCCACCACCCGGGATCTCGGGATCCGCAGCCTGCAGCTCGGCATCGCGGCCCTTCAGGAGGCGAGCGCGGCGTTCCAGGGCCGGCTGGGCGCGGCCTTCGAGGAGGCGGTCCAGACGATCCTGCAGAGCAAGGGCCGGGTGATCGTCAGCGGTATCGGCAAGAGCGGCCATGTCGGGCGCAAGATCGCCGCGACGCTCGCCTCCACCGGTACCCACGCGTTCTTCGTCCACCCCACGGAGGCGAGCCACGGCGACCTCGGCATGATCGCCCGGGATGACGTGATCATCGCCCTGTCGTGGTCGGGCGAGACCGCGGAACTGTCCGACCTCGTCGGCTTCAGCCGGCGGTTCTCGATTCCGCTGGTCGCCATCACCCGCAACGGCGAGAGCACCCTCGGCCGGGCCGCCGACGTGCTGCTGGAACTGCCGCGCGTGCGCGAATCCTGCCCGCACGACCTCGCCCCGACCTCCTCCAGCCTGATCCAGCTGGCCCTGGGCGACGCGCTGGCGGTGGCGCTGGTCGAGCGGCGCGGCTTCACCTCGGCGCGCTTCCACACGCTTCATCCCGGCGGCACGCTGGCCGCCCGCCTGAAGACCGTGCAGCAGGTGATGCACGGGCCGCAGGACATGCCGCTGGTCCACGAGAGCGCGCTGATGTCCGAGGTGCTGATCGAGATCGCGGCCCGGCGCTACGGCTGCGTGGGCGTGACCGACGGGGCCGGGCGTCTCGTCGGCATCGTCACGGACGGCGACCTGCGCCGCCACATGGGCCCGGCGCTCCTCGACACGCCGGTCTCGACGATCATGACCCGCGATCCCGTCACCGTCGAGCCGCACAAGCTCGCCCAGGCGGCGCTCGAAGTGATGAATCGCCGGCTCATCACCGCGGTCTTCGCGGTCACGGACGGGCGGCCGGTGGGCATCGTCCACGTCCACGACCTGCTGCGCGCCGGCATCGCCTGACCGGCCAGGGCTCTGCCCTTGCGCGCGTGCAGGACGTTTATCGACGCGCGTTCAGCCTGATCATCGAGGCTCGCCCCCGGATGCGGGGCGCTTCCCGGCACGTGAGCCGTCGGGCCGGCGCCTTCGTCGCCAGGGCGTGCCGCCGCGGGTTTTGCGCGGTGGCTGTCACCGACCATCACGGCGTCGCCTTCGTCCCCTGACGTCATCGCGGCCGCGGAGCGGCTCGGGCCGGATCGGAGGCTGATCGTCCGTCCCGGCATCGGGATCACGGGCGGCGAACCCCCTCCAACGCCTGGCGATCGTCGAACCGGGTACAGAGCCGGCCGATTGGCGGAGGCTGCTGTCGCGCCTCGATGGACTCACGGAGACCGATCCGATCGGGCATTACGGGCCTCGTCGCGCGGGAGGCCCGGCAGCGCCCGTCCTGCAGTGCCCGTCCTACAGCGGCCGACGTGGAGGCCGCGGTTGCCGCTTCCGTTCGCCGCTGTGGGTACCACCGGGGCGCACAAGCGCGACGGTTAAAATTACACGCCTGAACTGACGCTTTTGGCGGCTCGATCGACAGGGGAGGTGAGCGCGGATGGAACCGCGACCCTGGCGGGGCTGCAATGACGAAGACCTTGGCGTTGGCGCGTGGGTGCGGCGACGAGCGGCGATTTCGGGCGCGCGGGCGTGGGCCTTTGCTCGCCATCCTGTTGTCCACCGCGGCGTCGGCGCTGCTGTTGCCGCTCGCACCGCTGGCCCATGCCCAGAGCCAGATCGCCTTCGACATCCCGGCGGGCGATCTCGGTAGCGCGCTGGCGCAGATCGGGCGGGCCAGCGGTCAGGCGATCGCCTTCCCGGCCGACTTGACCCGCGGCCGCACGACCGGGCCGATCGTCGGACAGATGAGCGTCGGCGAGGCCGTCGCCCGGGCCCTGGCCGGCACCGGGCTGACGGCGGTGTCGGGTGCGCATGGCGGCCTGATCATCCGGCGGGCGCAGGCCGCTGCACCGTCCGTTCCGGCGCCGGGCGGCGACACGCTCGCCGCCATCGACGTGGCCGACCTCGCGGGCGGGACCGGGGACCGCGGCTTCGCCGCCGGCAACACCACGACCTCGGACCGCCTCAACATTCCGCTGAAGGAGAATCCCCGCTCCGTGGTCGGCATCACCCAGGAGGTGATCCGGGCGCAGGGGGTGACCTCGATCCTCGACGCGGCCCGCAACGTCAGCAACGTCTCGGTCGATTACGGTGCCGGCCAGAAACAGGGCGTCGCGAGCTACTACGTCCGCGGCTTCGACGTCGAGAACGTGATGATCGGCGGCCGGGTCGGGCCGCGCGGCGTCAACGTGCCGATCCAGGATGTGGAGCGCGTCGACGTCATCAAGGGGCCGACCACGGACCTCACCGGCCAGAGCCTCGCAGGGGGCGGCATCAACATCATCCCCAAGATGCCGACTGCCGAACCGATCCGGGAAGCGAGCATCTACCTCGGCGACCGCTTCTATCGGACGCTCGCCTTCGATCTCGGCGGCCCTGTCGAGGGCGCCGACGGCCTGACCTATCGCCTCAACCTCTCGGGCAACACGGCCGATACGGCGCCGGGCGGCGACAGGTCCCCTCATGAAGGTTTGATCTCGCCCAAGGTCCGGTGGGACGATGGCGAGACGATCGTCACGGCGGGCGCACGGTATTTCGACCAAGTGGTCGGACTGTCGCCGATCACCGTGGGCAACTACGCCTTCAACGACCGCCCGATCCGGGTCTCGCGCGATCGGCCGATCGGCACGGCCGATGCCGGCGCATCGTTTCGTGCCTTCAACCCGTACATCGACATCGAGCATAAGTTCGACACGATTAACACGGCTGAACTCGGCACGTTCGATTTTACGCTTCGCAACAGATCGGCTTACTTCGCCAACAACTACACGTCGGTTGGCTACATCATGGCTCCTACGGGGGCAGCTCCGACCGAAGTCAGACCGCTGGGTGCCAATATCTCCCAAACGGAGCGCCTCGCCGTCAGCCAATCGGACCTCATCGTGGTCTACGCCCTGGGCGATTACAAGCAGACGATGCGGTTCGGCGTAGATTATCAGTACGACTTCCAGTCGTATTTCAGTTCCCTTCCCGGATCCCCGCTGACATTCGATGCCAGAAATCCTCCTTTGAATTTGCTTCTGCCGAACCGCTCAATCTTTCCGAGGAAGACCTATACGGACCGCGATGACATCGGCATCGCGTTTCAGGACAAGATCGATCTGTTCGATCGTCTGCATATCCTCGGATCGGTCAGAGAGGACTTCGTCAGCGTCAACGAGACGCACACCTTTGATAAAAAGATGTTCCATTCCGATAATTCGGCTCTGACCTACAACGGCGGTGCCGTTTACGACATCACCAAGTGGATGAGCGTGTATGGGACGATGGGAACCGGTTTTGCGGCCAATCAAGGTATCCTTGCCAACGGTCAGGCAGCGCCGCCGCGATACAGCAATCTATCCGAGTACGGCTTCAAGTTCAGCTTGCTCGATGATCGGTTCATCGTCACGATGGCCCGGTTCGATAACGATTACAGTAACGTGCTGATCTATGATCCGGGCCAGCGCGGCAACATCCTCGGCCCGGGCAGCAGGTCGAGCGGGCTCGAGATGGATTTCCAGGGCCAACTGACCGACAACATCAGCCTGATCGGCGGGATCGGCCGGACCCTGGTACGCGGCGCGACCGCCAAGCCCGGCGACGCCTATCCTGGAATCCCGCCCTACAAGGGGACCCTGTTCGCCGTCTACACCTTCACCGACGGCCTTCTCCGTGGCTTCCAGGTCGGCGGGGGACTCGCGGCCGTCAGCAGCACCTACAGCAACTTCGGGCCGAAACAGGGCAACTCGAAGATTCCCGGCTATGTGACGTTCGACACGATGCTGGGCTACACGGCGGACAACCTGACTTTTTCGCTCAACGTCAGGAATATATTCGATCGTTATTACTACGAACCAACTCAGGTTTCGGACTTCATCCCGCTCGGTCAAGGCCGTCGCATCCTGGCCGAAGCCCGGATCAAATTCTGAGCGCCGTCATGTCGACCTCTTCCCATCTCGCTTTCGGGGGCGATGAGACGCGTCGGGCCGTCCTGCTGGCACGCCTCGACGAGCACCGCGACGCCGGAACGATCATGCCGTTCGGGCCGAGCTGGACCGGCACGGGCGGGACGCCCGCCGGCTGCATCGCCGGTTCGAACGATCCGGCGGACTTCGCGCGGGCGACGGGCTTTCCCCCGTCCCTGATGCCGCTCCTCGACTTCCTCTGCCCACGCTGCGGAGATGTGGAGCGGAGCGCCGACGCGGGCGAGGCCGCCGACCTCGCCCGGGCCTGGCTCATGGGCGTGACGCCGGGGGCCGACCTGACGAACCTGCCCGGTCTCATCCTGTGCGCGCTGCTGGACGAGGCGGCCGCGCAAGCCGGAGACGAGCCGGGGGTCATCGCCGCCCGGGACCGCATCGTGGCCCTGCACCGCGCCACGATGGCGGGCGAACGGCCGGGAGCCGCCGCGTGGCGCGCGGCCCGCGCCGCCGCCGTGGCGGCGACCGATGCCGCGCAAGAGCCAGACGGACAGCGCGTCGGCCGGCTGGTCGAAGCGGCGGCCTGGGACCCGGCGACCTCGTCGTCGATCCTCCAGGAGGTCGTGATGGCGTGGCTCGAGATCCAAGCTCACGCCGCGGCTGCGGCCACCGGCTGGACGGCGGCGGACGACGCGGCTGTCGAGCGCTGCTTCCAGGCCTGCCGGACCGAGAGCCTGGAGGCGGGGGAGCAGCTCGAGGCGTTCGCCTTCCCGCCACGCTTCCACGCACGCGCGCCGGACCTCGCCCGGCGATTCGACACGCAACTCGCCGCCGCCAACGCGGCCTACTTCCAGGCGGTCCACGCGCTCGCGCAACGGTGCCTCGATCATCTCGCGGCGGCCCGGCCGCCGGGCATGCCGGCGGCGGCATGACGCGACCGCGGAGAGCGAGCCCCGTGCCGTCGAACGACGCCGGAGGACCGGAGCTGGGCGCGGGAGCGCCCGGACCCGCGATCCCGCCGATAGCGAAGCTCCGCCATTTCGGCCGGTTGGCGCTCGGGTTCTGGATCACCCGCAGCGCGCTCCGCGCCTGGGCGCTCGTGGCGATCAACCTCGCCGCCCAGAGCCTGATGGTCTACACGAGCGTCCTGAGCACCCGCTACACCAAGGCGCTCTACGACATGCTGGCCGAACGGGCGCTGGACCGGCTGCCCGGGGTGCTGGGCCTGCTCGCCGTCGTGCTGGGCGCCGCCATCGTCCAGACGGTGATCGCCTTCTCGGTGCCCGAAACCATCGCGTTCGAGTGGCGCCAGTGGCTGACCGGCCGCTACGTGGCGCGCTGGCTGCAGAGCGGCGCCTATTACGAGACCCAGCGCCGCGACCTCCTCGACAACCCGGACCAGCGCATCGCCGAGGATGTCGAGGCCTTCACCAAGTCCATGGTCCTGCTCGTCTTCGCGCTGATCCAGGTCGCCTCGATGGGGATCACCTTCGGGATCATCCTGTGGTCGGCGTCGGGCGCCGGCGCGATCACCCTCGGCCCCGTGAGCCTGCACATCCCCGGCCTGCTGCTCTGGGCGACGGTGGCCTGGACCGTCCTGCACACGGCCGCGGTGCTGGGTGCCGGGCGCAGGCTGCCGCGCCTCGTCGCGGAGGGGCAGCATCGCGCCGCCGATTTCCGCTTCAAGCTGATCCAGGTCCGCCGCTCCGCCGAGCAGGTGGCGCTGCTGCGCGGCGAAGCGGCCGAGCAGGCGGCCCTGACCGCGCGCTTCACGGCGATCCGCACGAATTTCTTCGCCCAGATCGGCCAGACCGTGAAGATCCAGGTCACGAACGCCACGATCGGCCAGGTCAACAGCCTGTTCCCGTTGCTGCTGATCCTGCCACGCTACGTCGCGGGCGAACTCTCCCTCGGCGACCTGTTCCAGACTCAGCGGTCGATGGAGCAGTTCCACGGGGCGATCGCGTATTTCGCCGAGGCCGCGGCGACGATTCAGATCCTGCGCGGCACGATCCGCCGCCTGCGCGCCTTCGATGCCGTGCTGGATGCCGTCCCGTCCCGGCCGGATCCCGGCCGGCCCCGGGCCGAGGCCGCCGCGCTGCAGGTCGGGGCACTGCAGGTCGAGGCACTGCAGGTCGAGGCGCTGACGATCGGCCGGCCCGGCGGCGCGCCGCTCCTCAGCCTTCCCGCCTGGCGGGTGGCACCCGGGCAGCGCTGGCTGATCCGCGGCCCCTCGGGCATCGGCAAGAGCACCCTGCTGCGGGCGCTCGCCGGGATCTGGCCGGAGACGACAGGCCGGCTGACCATGCCGCCGCGGGCGGCGACCCTGTTCATGCCGCAGGTGCCCTACCTGCCGGTCGGCTCCTTGCGGGAGGCGATCACCTACCCGTCGCCCGACCCGGTGCCGGACGCGGTGTTGCGCGACCTCCTCGGGCGCGTCGGCCTCGGGGATCGGGCGGCGGATCTCGACCGCACCGCGGAATGGGACCAGCACCTCTCGCCGGGGGAGCAGCAGCGCCTCGCCTTCCTGCGCCCCCTGCTGCTGCGCCCGACGCTGATCCTGCTCGACGAGGCGACCAGCGCCCTCGATCCGGGCAACGCGCGGGCCATGTACGCGCTGCTCCTCGACGCGCTGCCGAACCTGACCCTGATCAGCGTCGCGCATTCCGACGTGCTCGATGACTTCCACACCCACCGGCTCGTCCTCGGCGAGTCGAACGACGCGCGCGAGGAAGCCGCATGACCGTAGCCCCTGTGACCGATGCCACCTTCCAGCCCGAGATTCTCGACGCCGCAGCGCCGGTGCTTCTCAAGCTCTGGGCGCCCTGGTGCGGCCCCTGCCGGGCGATGAACCCGGTCATCGACGAGGTCGCGGCCGAGTATGCAGGCGAGATCACCGTGCGGGCGGCGAACATCGAGGCCGATCCGGCGATCGCCGAGCGGCTGGCGGTCCGCGGCATCCCGCTCCTCGTCCTGTTCCGTGGTGGCGCGGAGGTCGGGCGCGTCTCCGGCGTGCTGTCGAAGACCCGGGTCTGTGCCTTCATCGACGGGCATCTCGGCCCGGCCCAGTGATGCGCGGCCGGATGGGAATCCGGTTCGGCGGCGAGCGCCCTGGTGCTCAGACGCACTCACTTCGTTCATGCGAGTGAGCACTCGCTCATTGTTCCAGCATCAATTCTCCAGACTCGGCTGAAGCCTCCGCTTGGATCGATGCACTAGCCGGGTCGGGCGTCTCCGGGCGCGCCCGGCCCGATCGCCACCCAATAATGCGCTCTCTGCGTGACCGACAGGTTGAGGGAGGCGCCCAGGATGTCCAGGGCGTCGACCGGGCGCCGCAGGGGGAACACGCCCGTGGCACGGATCTCCGCCACGGCCGGATTCAGGCGGATGACGCCCGGGAAGTAGGGACGTAGGGCCTCGACGATCGCCGCGACCGGGCGGTTCTTCGCCACCAGGAGCCCGTCGAGCCAAGCCGCGGCATCCTCGACCTCCACGGGCTGCCGGTCGGGCCGGCCGGCCCGGAGGCCGATGCGCTCGCCACGCCCGATCGAGCCGGCGGGCTGCGACCCGAACGCGAGCTGCCCCGTCCCCTCAAGGCCCGTGGCCGCGAGACTGTCGGACCGCTTCTCGATCAGGAAGCGGCCGGATGCGGCCGTCAGGCTGAGGGCCCCGGCATCCAGCCGGAACGGCGCGGCCCGGGACGCAACCTGCAGGAGAATCTCGCCCTCGATCAGGTGGATACCGCGCTGGCCGGGCGCGTAAGCGATGTCGAAGGCGGTGCGGGGGGCCATCACGACCTCGCTGCCATCGTCGAGGCGCACGCGAGTCTGCTCGGCGGTCCGCGTCACGTGATCGGCGAGGAGGCTGCCGAGCGGCACGAACCGGTCCGCCACCACCGCGCCGGCCGTCCCGAGACCCAGAGCCGCCATCAAGCCGGCGAGCACGGCGCGCCGATCGGGCCGGCGCTCGACGAGCTGCCGCCTCAGCCGACCCGCCGGCAGCTTCTGCTCGGCCGCGATCCCGCAGGGTGCGAGGCCCCGCTGCAACTGGGCCCACGCCACCGCATGGCGTGGGTCGGCCTCGAGCCACGCCGCGAAGGCGCGCTTCTGCCGTTCGGTGGTTGCTCCGGAACACAGCTCGACCATCCAGCCGATCGCGGCCTCACCCGGATCGGCATCGTGCTTGGCGGATCTCGTCATCGCCGGCCTCCGTGCGATCCGCTCGACGTGCTCACGCGCACCGTGATCACGGTTACCCCGGTCACCCTTGGCGCATCTGCGCCTCGTAGGCGGCGCGCAGCCCCTGCGCAACGTACTTGCGCACCATGCTCACCGAGACCTTCAGCTCCGCGGCGATCTCCGCATAGGGCAGGCCGTCGATCTGGCTCATGAGAAATGCCGCACGAGCCTTCTGCGAGAGCCGGGCGAGCATGGTGTCGATGGCTTCGAGCGCCTGCACGAGGATCATCCGGTCCTCCGCGGATATCTCGGCCGCTTCCGGCATCGCCGCCAGCTCGGCCTCGTAGGCGAGCCGGAGATCGCTGCGGCGCCGCGCGTCGCAGATCAGCCGCCGGGCGATCGTGGTCATCATCGCGCGGGGCTGCCGAACCCGCTCCAGATCGGGCAATTGCAGCAGGGCCATAAAGACGTCCGCCGTCAGGTCGTCCGAGGCGGCAACGGTCCAGCGTTGTCGATTCAACCACCGCGTCAACCATTGGCTGTGTTCTCGAAACAAGACATCGAGAACGGATGCGTTTTTATGAAGTGCCGTAACCCCCGTCATGGCGTCCTCAAAGACCCTGAACCTGCATGCCCGAGATCACGCAGGTTCAACCCGCGTTTGCGACTCGCATCTTAGCCGGCAGGCAGTCTGGATCCATTCCGAACGCGCCCAAAGTCGAAGCAGAATCTTTCCATATGTTTGGCACCGGGATATTTTTTATGCAATTTTTCCGATGTTAAAATACTTGAGCCATTGATATGGATCGAAACGTATGGATGAGTTGAAGAAAGAGATCAGATTTCTGACGGATCGGTCTGATTATAGTCGAGATGACACGCTTGAATTTAAAGATAGTGCCAGGAAATCGGGAAAAATTCGAGACGAAACCGGAATTCTTGCCTATCGCTCCAGCGTCGCTCCTGCGGGCGGTCTGCGCAAAGGGTCCGCGGGGCTGCGCTCGCTTCTGTCGGGGCTCCCTCCCGGTCGACCGTCACCGGGGAGAGGCCGCGCGTCTCCGTTTCAAGACAGATCCTGCGGCAAGCGTGACGTGATTCGCGGTGTCGGGTTGAGGTGTTCCCGGCTGACGGGCAGCGCTTGACGCGCCGGGGGGGGGGAGCAGGACCGGAGCGCGCGACGCGTCCCCTCGAGCGCTCTCCGCCGAAGTGGATACCGGTTCGGCGCAAGAGAGCGCGGCACAACAGAGACTTGGAGCCGCGCACGATTGCAACGCGCACGGTACACGACACGAATTCGGACGCTTCGGATCGGTTGTCCAACCGACACCCTCATCCTGAGGCGCCGCAGCGTCGCGGAGGCCTCGAAGGAGCCCTCCAGCCAGCTCCGAGATCCCTGGCGCCCTCCTTCGAGGCCCGCTGACGCGGGCCCCTCAGGATGAGGTGGGGTGATGGGATCGACCTGACCGCCTTCGCGTCGCGTGCTGTCGTGTACGGTGTGCAACGCGATCGGGCATGGCTCTAACGCTGGTAGGATGGATCTCACCAGCGGGCCTGGAGTCCGGCGGAGAGGACCTGTGCGGTGGCGCCGGGCCGCAGGTCGCCGGTGTAGCTCAGCGACAGCTGCACCCCCGCCGCCACCGGCCCGGTCAGGCTCACCCCCAGCACCGCCCCGTCCCGCCCCAGCGCGCTCGTGCGCGTCGCAAACGGCACCCCGAACAGGCTCGAGCGCGTCGTGGCGACCGTGTCGGCGAGCTCGTGCCCCCAGTAGGCCCGCCCCTCCAGACGCAGCCCCGCCGTATCGGTCGTCGGCCCGTCCAGCGCCAGGCTCGCCACACGCCCGCCCATCAGGACACGCGCCGCGGTCAGGTCGGCCGTGGCGAAGCCCTGGCGCGCCAGACCGCCCCGCTCGGCCACCCGCGCCCGGGTCAGCCGGTCGACGCCGAAGCCCATCTCCGGCACGAGCTCGACCGGCAGCCCCAGGCCCAGCGCATACCCGGCAAAGCCCGACGCCCCAGCGTCCCAGCCCGAGGCCAGCCCGCTCGCCCGCGCCACCCCCGAGCCCAGCACCACGCTCCGGTCGATCCGCCCGTCCGCGTAGGACAGGCCCGCCGTGCCGCGCAGCACCACCGCGCCCAGCCGCGTGCCGGCGTAGAGCGTGCCGCCGTAGCTGTCCGCGGTGGTCCGACCCAGGCCGAAGCCCGGACCCTGCCTCTGGCCCTTGGCCGTGCCGGTCTCGCGCAGGTAGCCGAACGCCCCGCCCACCAGCGTGTCGGCCCCGACCTGCCGGTCGACGCCCACGAGCAGCCCGCCCGCGCCGAGGTCCGCCCCGGCCGCCGCCCGGTCGCCCGCCCGCGACCCGAACCCGTAGAGCGCGTCAGCCCAGACCCGGCCCTCGCCCGACGCCAGCGGCTGGTCCGGCGTGCCCGCCGCCCCGCGCAGCTGCAGCGCCGAGCGGTTCGGGCCGAGCCCCGGATCGCCCGCGCTGAACGCAGCCGCCCCGCCGCCCTGGCCGCGCAGGTGCCGGTCG
>NZ_JBBXMX010000089.1:0-502 GCF_038442355.1 Methylobacterium guangdongense | reverse complement strand
TGGCGGCACGGGGGCCTGCCCGTCGTGCCGATCCGATGGGTGCTCCTCCGCGATCCCGAGGCGCGCTTCCCGCCCCAGGCCCTGCTCTGCACGGATCCGACACGCGAGCCCGCGCAGATCGTCGGTTGGTTCGTGCGGCGCTGGACCGTCGAGGTCACCTTCCAAGAAGCGCGCGCCCATCTGGGCGTCGAGACGCAGCGGCAGTGGTCCGACATGGCGATCGCCCGCACCACGCCCTGCCTCCTGGCCCTGTTCTCGATCGTCACGCTGTTAGCTGCGCAACTCCCGGCCCGCCAGCGGCGACGGATCGCAGCTGCCGCGTGGTACCCCAAGCCACGCCCGACCTTCGCTGATGCCCTGGCCGCCGTACGCTGTGCGATCTGGCGTGAGCGGACTTTGGCAACATCACCGCGCCGACGCGCCCGAACAAAACCCCGCTTCCGGTTGCCCGCGCCCTGGGCCTATGCTCTCTGCCACGCCGCATGATGGCCAAAGTCGAGCT
>NZ_JBBXMX010000088.1:0-514 GCF_038442355.1 Methylobacterium guangdongense | reverse complement strand
CGACATCGTCCGACGCTGGGCTGGGCGACAGCGATCAGGAGCGCCGGTCAGACCGGCGTCCGCTCGGATCCCCTCGACACGGCGCATCACCCGATGGCTGACCGGTGATCCGGCGACGCTGCCACCGGAGGATCGCGCCTTCACCGACGCACTCTGCGTCGCTGCCCCGAAGCTCAGGCAAGCCGTCGAGAATGTGCGGGCCTTCGCCGATCTCCTGCGCCAAGGAGATCCGGCAGGACTGACGCCTTGGCTTGAGGCCGCCGGCAAGACCGATCTCGGCGGCTTCGTCACCGGGCTCCGGCAGGACGAGGCTGCCGTACGCGCGGCCATCGTCGAGCCCTGGAGCAACGGCCCCGTCGAGGGGCAGGTCAACCGCCTCAAACTGATCAAGCGGAGCATGTACGGCCGCGCGAAGTTCGATCTTCTGCGCCAGCGGGTCCTCCATGCCGCCTGAGGTCAACCCGTAGAGCTTGGCCGTGCGGAGGCTCGCAAGCACCGAAAGTGCGGATGAACC
>NZ_JBBXMX010000087.1:0-529 GCF_038442355.1 Methylobacterium guangdongense | reverse complement strand
GGTCAATGCTTCCGAGGCGCTGCGCGGCCTCGTCGAGCGGTACCAGTCCGAGATCAGGGACGTGGCGCATCGCCTCGTGCATGCCTCCTCCGATGGCCACGATGCGACGGAGAGCGCGCCAACGTCGAAGGTGCATGACCCGCGGCGCGACCGCTGCGAGACAGCCTTGCGCTTCCACGGCGAAGGGATGCCGACCAAGGAGATCGCCCGCCGTATCGGCGCATCCCGCAACGCCGTGCGCCGTTGGGTCCGAGCTGGCCGCTTCATGCCCTACCACCGTGCCCCAGGTCCGAGCCGGCTCGACCGTCATCTCCCCTTCGTCGAGACACGTTGGCAGGAGGGCGAGCGCAGCGCGACCGTTCTCCATCGCGAACTGCGCGCCCAGGGCTTCACGGGCGGCTGCGACATCGTCCGACGCTGGGCTGGGCGACAGCGATCAGGAGCGCCGGTCAGACCGGCGTCCGCTCGGATCCCCTCGACACGGCGCATCACCCGATGGCTGACCGGTGATCCGGCGACGCTGCCACCG
>NZ_JBBXMX010000086.1:0-553 GCF_038442355.1 Methylobacterium guangdongense | reverse complement strand
CGCCGGTCAGCGTCCCGACCATCTCCGTGATCGCCCGCACCCCGTCGCAGGCGGCGAACACCTCGGGTTTGAGCGCCTGCCGGCGTGCGAAGGCGAGCAGCTGGGCGGTGAGCCGCGCGGCGCGGTCCACCGTGTCGGAGATCGCCTCGACGTAGCGGACGCGGCGTTCCTCGGGCAGGTTGGGCCGCTTGAGCAGGTCGGTGGACGACTTGATTACGGTGAGCAGGTTGTTGAAGTCGTGCGCGACGCCGCCGGTGAGCTGGCCGATGGCTTCCAACTTCTGAGACTGCCGCAGGGCATCCTCGGCCTGCTGCAGGTCGTGCGCCTGCTCGGTCTCCAGGGTGACATCGCGCCCGTAGCAGTAGATCAGGTCGTCCTCGGGCGTCGTGGTCCAGGCGATCCAGCGATGGCTGCCGTCCTTGTGCCGGTAGCGGTTGCGGTACAGCGGTAGCGGCTCCTGCACGGCTTGACGCAGCGCCGCGCGTGAGGCGGCATGGCCGTCCGGGTCGGTGAACGCGAACAGGCTGCGGCCGACCATCTCCTCGGGCGCCCA
>NZ_JBBXMX010000085.1:0-565 GCF_038442355.1 Methylobacterium guangdongense | reverse complement strand
CTAGATGTTTGGTCCCAGCATTTGGTGGAGCGGGTCTGACCTGAAGCGGCTGGGCTCGGCCGACCATGCCTTGCATATGGCTTCGTAGGGCGTGAGGCCGCGCAAGGTCTTGAGGCGGCGGGCGAAGTTGTAGGCGCTGACGAAGTCGGCCAAGTGCGCACGGAGCTGCCCGTGGCTGTCATAGTGGTAGCGCTTGACCGTCGCGTCCTTGATCGTGCGGTTCATCCGCTCGACCTGACCGTTGGTCCAGGGGTGGCGCGGTTTGGTCAGCCGATGGTCGATATCGTTGCGGGCGCAGGCAAGTTCGAAGCTGTGGGCCCGGAAGGTTTCGCCGGCTGCAATCGCCTCCTTGATGATGGAGGCGGCCGAGGCGACGTTGCCGGGCGTGGTGAAGTGGGTGCCGTTGTCGGTGAGCACCGTGTGCACCTTGTAAGGCACGGCCTCGATGAGATGGCGGAGGAAGTCACCTGCGACCCGCCGCGTGGCCTTCACGTGAAGCTCAACGAAGGCGAACTTGGTCGTGCGGTCGATGGCGACGAGCAGGTAGAGCCGCCCTTCGGCTGTG
>NZ_JBBXMX010000084.1:0-569 GCF_038442355.1 Methylobacterium guangdongense | reverse complement strand
GGTTGGCGTCCTCGCCGGTCTTGAGCGTGCGCCGGAACCAGTCGGTCTCGCTGAGGCGGTCGCAGCCGCCAAGTATCGCGGTGCCGGCCGCGGCGGTGGCGCCGAGCAGGAGGGAACGTCGGCTGGGCTGACGGGTCATGCCCGGTCTCCCGCGTGGTCCGCCGATGCGGGCTCGACCTTGCGCTCGATCACGAACCAGCCGGTCAGCATGCCGCGCATGTTGTTCCAGAACCCCGAGAGCACGACCAGGGCGACGTGGACGAGGACGAACAGGACCAGCAGGGCCGCCACGACGAAGTGGACCGTGCGGGCCGACTGCCGCCCGTCGAACAGGATCAGCAGGAACGGGAACGCGGCATCCATGGCCGGCGACATCGCCAGCCCGGCCAGCACCTGCGTCGGCAGGAGCACGAACAGCACGACAGCGTAGGTGAGCTTCTGGATGACGTTGTAGCGCTTGGCCTCGTCGCCCTGCGGGAAGCGCAAGGTCAGGTGCTCCCATACCGAGGCGCCGAGATGCCGGACCTGGTCACGCTGCGGGACGACGCGAAAGCGAAGCTGGCCGCTGA
>NZ_JBBXMX010000083.1:0-595 GCF_038442355.1 Methylobacterium guangdongense | reverse complement strand
TCGCCGCCCTCGGCCCCCACCTCGACACCGCCTTCTACGCCACGTGGTACGGCATCACCGCCGATCCCGTCCGCGACTTCCTCGTCCACGGATGGCGCGCGGGCCGCGACCCCCGCCCCGACTTCTCGTGCGCCGCCTACCTCGCCGCGTACCCCTATCTGGCCAGGGCCGGCATCAATCCGTTCCTGCACGCCCTCGCGCGCCGGGCCGGCAGCCTCGCCGGGGCCGCCACCGCGACCCTGCCCCCGCCCGACACCGATCACGCCCTGCGGCTGGCCCAGAGGCTGGTCGACGGGCCGTTCTACCTCGCCGGCAACCCCGACCTGCAGGCCGCCGGCGTCGACCCGGCCGACCACTACATGGCCTCGGGCTGGCGCGAGGGCCGCGAGCCGGCGCCGCAGTTCGACACCCTGGCCTACTGCCTGACCCACGCCATCACCTACGCCACCCAGAACCCGCTGGTGCACTACGTGCTCAACGGCGGCCCCGCCCGCCCGGACCGGGACGCCGGCCTCGCCCTGCGGGTCGCGACCCTGGCGCCCTACTTCGACGCCGCCCACTACCGGGCCGGCCTGAGCGAAGCCCGGGCGGACGC
>NZ_JBBXMX010000082.1:0-612 GCF_038442355.1 Methylobacterium guangdongense | reverse complement strand
TCCGCCGTCTCGTCAAAGACTACGAGCGTTATGCCAGCACCCTGGCAGACCTGCACCTCGTCGCCTTCGTCTGCCTCATGCTCAAACAGGCCGCTCAACTCGCCACAGGTTCATAACAGCCTCTAGGCGTGGAATAAGGGCTCTGACTCACTCTCGCTGATGCCGACGGCGTTGAGGTTGCGGATATCCACGATGGAGCCGCAGCATGCGCCCCCGCTTCAGGCCCTCGAGCCTCGTACCTGCCGGATTCGTCGTCGATCACCTCGATGTCGGCACCGATCGGATCAGTCTGGTCGTGAGATCCGGATCTGCGACGGCGACGTGCCCAGACTGCCGAACCTCTTCACGTCGCATCCAAAGCCGTTATCAGCGCCGTGCCGCCGACCTACCGCTCGGTGGTCGGCGCGTCGAACTCCAAGTCATGGTGAGACGCTTCTGGTGTGATGCAGCGGCCTGTGGGCGGAAGATCTTCGCCGAGCGCTTCTCCGAGGACGTCCTGCCTACCTTCGCGCGACGCACCTCGCGGCTGGAGCAGATCGTCCATCACCTCGGGCTCGCACTCGGTGGTCGGCCCGGTGCGGGCCTCGCTCAGCGCCTGATGCTGCCCGTCAG
>NZ_JBBXMX010000081.1:0-663 GCF_038442355.1 Methylobacterium guangdongense | reverse complement strand
CAGCACCTTCGAGACCTCGGTGAACGGCGCGTTCGACACGTAGACGAGGTCGCGGTTGCGCATCCGGAACGCCTGAGACACGAACAGGCTGTTCGGGTCGCGCATGTCGATCCGGTACACCACCGGCACCAGGGGCGTGCCCAGGAGCTTCGAGCCCGGGTTCAGCCGCCGCACCACGCTGGCCGGCTCGAACCGGAAGATGAACGTGCCTGCCGGATCGGCCGCGAAGTCCGACAGGCCCCGCGCCTTGGCCAGCGCCTGCGCCAGCGTGATCCCGTCCGCCTGGAACGGCAGCTCCGTGCTGTTGCCCAGCGCCCCCACCGCGATGAAGGTCTGCGGATCGCGCACCAGGGTGAGCACGTCGTTGGGCCGCAGGAAGATGTTCTCCTTCGGGTTCGACACCACCGTGGTCAGCGGCACGGTCGCGGTCACCGGCCCGCGCGACAGCCGCACGAAGGTCTCGTTGACCGGCGAGCGGTTGCCGCCGGCGGCCGCGATCACGTCGAGGATGCGGTCGCCGTGGCCCGACAACGGCAGGCGGGCGCCGGCCGCGCCCTCGCCGGTGACGGTGACCGCCTGGCTGATCGGCCGGGTGACCGAGACCAGCACCTGCGGCTGGATCGCCTTGCCGGCGAGTTCGTTCTCGATCAGCCCCTGGACGTC
>NZ_JBBXMX010000080.1:0-822 GCF_038442355.1 Methylobacterium guangdongense | reverse complement strand
CGGTTCGCCCAGGGTTTGGTCATCCAGGACCGGATAAGCATGGATCGTATGCCCGTCGCCGCCCTCGGTTCGAGAGGTATCGCTGACGTACAGGGTGCGCCCGTCCGGCGAGAAGGCCAGCCCGTTCGGTTGGCCGAGGTCGGCCATGCGCCTGACGGAGCCGTCCGCCGGGTCGAATCTGTAGGCGCTGTGATGGCCCAGGTCGGACGCGGCCAACACCCCCTGCCTGGGTAACCGCAGCCCGTAGGCTGGATCGGTGAACCAGAGGGCGCCGTCGGCGGCGCAGACCACGTCGTTCGGCGCGTTGAAGCGGCGGCCGTCGTAGGTCTCGACCAAGGCCTCGTAGCGTCCGTCCGGGGTCGTACGTGACAGGCGTCGGTTGCCGTGCTCGCAATGGACGAGGTTGCCGTGCCGGTCGACCGTATTGCCGTTGATGAACGGGGTGGCGTCGATGACGACCCGCACGCAGCCGTCGGCGTGCCAACCGAGAACCCGGCGCCCCTCGACATCCGACCAGACCAATATGTCCCGGGCGGGCCACCAGGTCGGCCCCTCGCTGAAGACGGCCTGATCGTAGAGCGAGACGAGGCGGGCGTGATGGGGCACTGCCTCGGTAAAGCGCGGGTCGGACGCCCGAGGTGGATCGACGTGGGGGACGGGCTTGGGAGGACCGGGGCGCCGCAGCAGGTTCGACGCGGGTTCAGCGTTCATGATCCCTCCCTGATCGAAGTTTTAGGGCACCCCAGTGGGTGCATGTCTCGGACGGCTAATCCCATCGGGTCGATGTCGTTCTCCCACCACAATCGGCTTACTCGTCTGGTA